>JAZNRN010000121.1:0-20061 GCA_045590775.1 Acutalibacteraceae bacterium | reverse complement strand
TGGCTACGATCCGACTTGATTCAAGGAAAAAATTGAGGAAATTAAAACTATCTTGCAAAAAGCAGAAAGCGAAGCATCACGAGAAATGATAGACTCCGCCTTTATAAATAAATATATTGACAAAATATATGTAACCCCTGTAAATGACGGGGTTATCGAGATTTCAGTAAAACTTTTCTCAGGTGAAACATTCGGCAAAATTTTCGAAAAGTTAGGCTCACATCTCGTAGGTCGTAGGGGACACACTTTTAAGAAAATGATTGAATCATACGAAAACAGCATGAAGTAATTTTCGTACAAAAAAAGAGGTATAGGGCTTTCGCCCTATACCTCTGATTTTTTCTGCAACAATTATTTTTTCGGCGTTGCTATATTGCCGAGCTTTACATCAGCGATTGTAACATTAACCTTGGTTACAGCAGTTCTTGTCATATTTTGGATTTTTTCCTTGACATTTTCCTGCACCTTTTCGGCAATTTCGTTAACAATGGTGTCTTTTTCTACTGTGATATAGACATTGATTTTCAAAGCGCCATTCACGCTTTCAACCTTAACTCCTTTAAATGCCTTTGAGGCTTTTACATTTTTAACAGCGCTTTTTAGGTCCATGGATTTTTTAGAAAGACCTACTACTCCGGGGACCTCTTTTACAGCAGTTTCGGTGATTTTTTCGATAACTTCGGTACTAATAGAAAGTTGTGTTGTATTATTATTCATAGGGAAAACCTCCAATATGCGATATTCATAATCATATTATACCACATTTTCAAAATAACACAACAATTTTATTTTGCAATTGGAATAATTTTTAAATTTTGGAGATTTATACTCGTTTCGTTTGTCACAATATCCTGTATTTGCATTGTCTGCGAAGCGTTAAGTCCGTCTGATTTTACAATTACGGTTATGCCTTTATCATTTATTATAACAAGACTTTTCTCAAAGCCCTTTGCTTTAAGCAGTGTTTCAATATCAGCCTCTTTTTGAATGTTTTTATTTATATCTTCAATTTTTTGTGTTATTTCCTTCTTGTCTTTTTCTGTAAGCTTATCGGTTTTTAACAGTTCTTCTACCGTTTCGCTCGCTTCCTTGCGAGCGTTTTCTCTTTCTTTTTTAGCAGTTGTAAAATAATCACTGCTCTCCGCTTTTGCGGCAGTTTCTACCGCTTTGCCCTCTTGTGTCGAATCTACATAAACCGCATCACCCAAATATTTGGTACTTGTCGGAACATATTTTGCATTAAGCCAAACCGCAAGCGCCAAGCCTATCACAAGAACACCTACCGTCAACTGTCCTTTAGTCAATACCTTACCTTTTTTCATCACTTTTTCCTCCCGCAAATATATACTCTTTTTGATGTTATATTAAGTGCCGCTGTAACGGCATTTGTAATCTTTAGGTTTATAAGCTCGTTATCTCCGTCGGTACAAACAATAGCCACCCCTCTTATTTCTGGCAGCTTGGCTTTTATGAGTACCGCTTTTTCGCTACCGTCGGAGTTTTTAATTATTATGTACTCATTTTTGCTTTGCGTTTCCTCGGCTTGACTTTTATCGTCGCTTTTGTCCGAAAGGCTTTCCTCAGTTATGTCGGCGTACGAATATTCTATCGAGCTTTCAAGCGTTACAACAACCTCGGACTTTTTATCTCCCGAAATTTCCTTGACTATGTCTTTAATGTTTTCTTCAATGCCTTCCCTGTAATCCTCAATAGAAAAATCTTCGTTCAGAGTATTCGTTTGTTTTTTTTCTGATTTTCCGATAAGCGAGGATAAAAAAATAAGTAAAATGCCGACAACACCGACTATTATTAAAGCCTTCGGCTTTTGAAGCAAATTTAAATAGCCCTTTAATTTCTCATTCATTTTCCACTACAACCTCAATATTATTACATACTTCGCCGAGCGCTGCCCTTACCCGGTGGGGACTTTCATTTGTTTTAATTACCACCCTAATAATCTTTATGTTGTCAAGCTCGTCTTTATCCGTAAAAACTGATAAATCGGAAAATTTTATTCCGCTTTTTTGTAAAGCTTGACTGTAAACGAGCTTTGCGTTAGCAACTGCCATTTCTTCATAACTTATATAAGTCTCTGCTGTATGAGCATTAAAATCCACATTCAAATCACCAAAGGAGGCCGATGCCGCAACCGAAATTATAAATGCCAATGACAAAGCATATTTAACCGAGCTTTTAAGGTTTCCGTCAGGACAAATCAAAAATAGTGCGCCGACAAAAACCGAAGAAACACAAAGCGCCAACAAAATATCTGTCAAAAAACTCATCACGTTCCACCAGCCGATACAATGATTCCGAGAGAAATTATAAACATTGCAAGAGTCAGCAAAATAATCCCTATCAAGAGAGACATCATACTGTCAATGCTTCTAAACAAGGAGGAAATTTTTCCGACTGAAAAAATGTCGGCTACTGCTGATGAAATAATAAGTCCCACCCGCCATAAAAGAAGCTCTGTAATAAGAGGTAGAAAAATTATACAAAGACTGACTACACCATATATTCCAACACTCGACTTCAAAAGCGACATTGATGAAGTGACGGTTGAAAGCGATTCAGAAAGTACCGTTCCCGCCATTGGAATTGCTGAACCTATAATAAATTTTGCCGTTTTGAGTGTAAGACTATCTGCTGCAGAATTAACCGAAGTTTGCACACTTAAAACGCCGATAAAAACCGCCGATATTAAGCTCATAATCCAAAACGCTATTTTTCGTATCCCGTCGGCTATTCCGCTTTTTGAAATAATTGGGGATATGTTTGAAGCAATGCTTACTCCTAAAAAACCGCTCATCAATGGCATTATCACAAAATTAGTAATATAACTCACACCTTGTGTTGCAAGCAAAAGTGTTGCACTTGAGGAAGCAGCCGTAATCACCGCCGAGGAGGAGGCGACAATCACCGCAAAAACAGGTATAAATGCCGTCATAAATACCGTACAGGCTTTCATCGCATTTACGGCAGTTTGCACGACAGAAAAAATGGGTACACAAATAATTCCTGCCGTAGCGGCAACTGTAGCAAATGCCGCCGCCGAAATGGCAGAGGAGGATGAAGTATTATTGCTAATCAGCGCCGAAATCAGTATTATTCCTATCAGCGAAAATGTTACCGCTAACGGCGTTTTACCGCCACTTTTTACAAATCCCCAAATATGAGAAAAAACATTTTCAACACTTAAATTATTAACCCAATCCTCATTTTCGGGGTTTAAATCATTGCCAGACAAAAATTCTTTTGTTTTTTCCGGTAACGCTTCCTTTAAATCCTCTACACCGCTATTTTTATATTGCTCGGAATAAATGCTGCTTTCTTCGGCGCAAACCGTAAATGAAAATATAAGCAAAACCGCAAAAAAAGTCGTGATTTTCTTAACCATTTATAAATCCCACCGCTGTTTTTAAAATTCCTGTAATCATTGGAACTGTCAGTATAAAAATAGCCACCTTACCTGCAAGCTCCGCCTTTGCAGCCAAGGAATTTTGCCCCGCATCCTTACAGGATTCTGCAACAAATGAGGTGATATATCCTATTCCCACTGCCTTTAAGGCAATTGTAAAATATTTGGTATCAACACCGAGTTTTTCAATTCCCTCCTTGATGTCAGCTATTTTGTCATTTAAAAGCGACAAAACAAACAGCACCGCAACGCAGCTCGCAGCAAGGCTGACCAAAAAGGCGTATTCAGGGCTTCTTTGCTTTAAGAAAAGTATGGCAAAAAGGCTTAATAAAATAAAAATCAGTATTTTAAAAAGACCGCTACTCATAGCGAAAACAAATCCTTAACCGAAGTGAACAGCTCTGAAACGGCATTGACCACCATCAAAAGCACCACAACAAGTCCCGCCAGAGTAGTAAGAAGTGCCTGTTCCTCTCTTCCGGAGCGCACAAGCACTAAATTCAGCACCGTGACAATTATTCCGATAGCGGCAATTTTAAATATAAAATCGACATCCATAAATTTTCTCCTTAGCCAAAGTATTTAAACAAAAAAAATACATATAACAAGACCTATCAAAATACCTGTTCGAGAATAAAGGCTTGATAACTTTTCAAAATCGTTTTCAGCTTTTTTCAGATTCTCATTTAAAAAATTAAGATAAAGCTTTATTTTGTCATATTCCGCTTTTTTCTCACTTTTTCCAAAGCTTTGAAAAAATTCCGCAAAAATTTCTCTATCCTCTTTTGTTAAATTTTCCTCACTTACTGTGTTTCTTTCTGCAGAAAATTCATTTCCAAAGGATTTTCCGATAAGACTTTTTCGATCACTGTTTCCAATTTTTACATATTCCGAAAGACTTGTCATACATTTAATCAATCGGATAAGACGATCCCTTCTTTTTTTGAGTGTGAAGGCTTTTGAAAATCCTATCATACTCGGGACCGAAAAAATCAAAATCAATCCAACTGCTTTTATATAAAACATTAAAACAAATCCTCCCTGTCAATAAGCGCTATTTTCGACGTGTGTATCGGCGACATAAGCGCAACTTGGGAGACAATTCCCTCACTTAAAAGATTTCTTGTGATTTCCCTTCTGATAAGCTCGTTTTTTTCGCCGATATGTGCAGTGGTGACCACCTCCACCCCCGAAAAAAAACTTTCCTTTACTCGTGCCAGCTCATCAAAGCTTCCTATTTCATCAAAGGCTATCATTTCGGGAAACATTGTCCTCAGAGCAATGCTTACCCCCAACGCTTTGTCCTCAATAAAGACAACATCACTCGTCAGTCCTAAATCGTTGCTGTAACCACCTGTTTTATACCCCGAAATTTCTCCCCTTGAATCTATGACAACCACCCGTTTACACTTTGACCTTTGTGGAGAGGCTTGCATCCGCAAAAAATCACGCAAAACAGTCGTCTTTCCGCTCCCCGGAGGTCCCGCAATGAGCAGTCCTTTGCCCTTATACCCTTCACAAAGACTTTTGGCGCACCCCTTGACCTGCCTTGCTATTCGTATATTTATTGAAGTGACATCACTTAAAAAGCCCTCTTTTGAAAATTTCCCGCAAATTCCCGCTCTTCCGCCATTTTTCAAGGTGATATATCCGTTTTTGATTTCCTCCTCGTGTGCATAAACCGAATTTTCCGAAATTTGTAGGTAGGTTTCCTCTATATCTCGAGGTGTTATGTAAACCAAGTCAGAAGTCGGAGTGAAAGTAATATCCCCCCTGCTCGTTACAAAAGCTGTATCCCCCATGACAGTAAGACAAAGAGGCAAATAAAGTCTCAATCTGATTTCTTCGACTTGGGATTTTATTTTTTCAGGAATATTGGACAATACCTTAAATAAATTATGCGACACCGCAAAAAGCACTTCATCGTAGTTTTTTGTGTAGTCCGTTTTAATCACCTTCCCCTATAATACTTATGACACCCTTGTCCGAAATAGAACAAAAAAAGAGCAGTCAACCGACTGCTCTATAATCAATTAGTTATTCTGTTTTATATAACTTCGATATAAATGATACCTTATTTTGTAAGATAGCTTGATATTGCATATACTGTTTTTCCGTTATATTGAAGTCTTGACCAACCGTTTGTGCTGATTCCTGTACGTGTTAAATATTCTCCGTTTTTAAGAGTATAGACAACCTGTGAATCAGTCACAGAAGGTAAGGTGCGCAAATTCGTTTCATTTTTTGCTGTTACCCTTTCGTTTACATCTTGAAATTCGGTCTTTATTCCGTCATCAACAGGTGGCTTATACGAAAGGTCGGTGGTAAGATAGCTTGATACTGCATAAACTGTCTGCCCATTAAATTCAAGCCTTGACCACCCGTTTTTGCCCACGCCTGTTCTTTTAATGACTGTTCCGTTTTTTAAAACACCGACAATTTGGAATTTAGTTCCCGCACCTGCTCTTAAATTTACCTCATCCTTTGCAGTCACCTTTTCGCTGACATCAGTATATAGCAATTCCTCTTCGGTTTTGGGAGGCTTTGCGGTTGTAATTTCTGTATTGTCATCTTTAGGGTCTTGTGACTCCTTTTTAAAATATGATACTATCATATCGCAATCGCCCTCTACACCTGATACAATTCCTTTATTGGTATATTGCCACATATCATATCTGCCTTCATAATCGGGAGTTTTACTCTGCGGATAGGGCGGATTTTTATATTGTGCCACCCATATTTTATACCTTTGAGCAATTTCAGCGGTGTTAAACGCCGTATCATCTGTGAGGTCAGCTTTTGAACCATAAAACATAGCATCATATCCCGATTTTGCTATAATACTTAAAAAACCAAGTGCGTTTTGGGTTCTTTGCTTTGCGGTCAATTTATACATCCTGCTGTCACGGTCCTTAAAACCTTCGCAATCATAGACAACGGGATATGATATTTTATATCCTTTAATAGCAGAAACTGTCCACTCGGCCTCCTCTTTAGCCTCGTTTTGATTTATAGCAGTTGAAAAGAAATAAACTCCCACAAGTATGCCGACATTTTGTGCCTGTTGTATATTGTAGTCGGCATTACTATCCTTATAAAGCTGACCGTTTTCAGCTCGATAGCCTATGCGGATTATTGCAAAATCTATTCCCGCTTTTTTAACCTTTTGCCAATCTATTTTACCTTGCCATTTTGAAACGTCAATGCCGTTTTGCATACCTTTCTTGGTTTTAATTTCCGAAAAATCGACCTGTGCTCCATTTTCTTCCTGAAAGTTTTCGGTATTTTCAGGGTCTTTTTCATCATCCGCTTGAGCGACACTCAAATCGGCGCTTGCAGGTTCTTTTTCTTGTGTTTTTGTTTGCGTTTTTTCTTTGCAACCGACTATCGAAAGTGATAATACAATTGCCAAAACCAATGACGTGATTTTTTTAATATTAAAAAACATATTAAAGCTCCTTTTTATTCCAAACGTCCAAAATAATCGTCCAATCCTTGAAAATCTGCATATTCACTATATACATAATCCGTAGGAAAATTAAAGGCATAATAATCAAAATCGTGCAAATATTCGTGTACTTCAAACAAGCCTTTTAAATCATGCTCACTTAAAGCTTTATTCCAAAGTGTCAACGCTTTGGATAATTTTTCCTTTGCCAATTTATCGGTTACGGCAGAAATAATATAATTAAGCTCATAATTTATTATCCTGTCCATATCAAATTTGCGTTGTTCGCCGTTTATCGGATCGGTGAATATTTCTTCATTTATTACATAATCCCAATAAATACTATCGTTTTCCTTCAAATGCGAAACCTCTGACATTAAGAAAAATTCAATTTCATAATGCAGATTTCGAATTTTTTTCTTTATTATATCAGTTTGAGTTTTGTCTATATCTGAAAAAATTCTTGCTTTTTGAGCCTCAAAGAAATTTTCATCATATTCTTTGATTTTTGAATCGTGCAAGTAATATTTTTCGTTTGTAAATGCCAATATTTCTCTGTAGGTAGTGTTAGATATGTAAAAATGCTTTTCCTCGCCGTCTGCTATAATGGCGATTTTTGATTTCACATATCTCGTATCATTACACATTTTTATCTGAAATAGACTTTTCCCTTGGCTGTTATAAAAATCAAATGTCCAATATGTATTTATATCATCAAAATCTTCAAATTTCTCAGGTTCGCCCCAATAGGTTTTTGACAACAACTCTATAAATTTCGTAACAGTATTTTCATCATCAATAACATATTGATTTTTTGATTTGCTGACGTAACTTGTACCTATAATTTTAGAGACATCATTAGGAAACAAGTCGGCAACCTCATCTGCTGCCGTGCCTGTAAGCAGTTCTTTCGCATTGACATAAAATTTTTTAATTTCTTCAATGATCGGTTCTCTGACTTCCTTTATACTGCATGCAACAGTAGTTAAACAAAGTAATGCTGTGAGTACAATACAGGCAACCTTTTTTCCCGTTGTGTTTATAAGGCGCAAAGCACCTTTCTGATATTTTATAATTCGGTGCATTTTTATTTCAAAATCTTCAGAAAAAGTATGCTGATTTGTAACAATATATGACAACTGAGCATCTATAAAGGCGTTTTTTAATATTTTTCTTGTACTATCCATAAAGCGCCTCCAACAATTTGTCAGCTAAAATTCTTTTTCCCCTTACAAGCTGCATTTTAACAGTTGCAGTTTTTTTGTTGAGAATATCGGCAGTTTTCTTTATAGAATAATCTTTGACAAAATGCAAATACAAAACCTCATTATATGGCGAGGGAATGCTTGAAATCACAGATACGATTTCTTTATATTCAATACTGCTTACCAGGTTATCCAAGGCACTTTCATCTATAGCATCTTCAGTTTCGTATAATGGTAGTTCTTCTATTTTTGATGATTTTCTTATATAATCATAAGCAGTATTTTTTGTTATTACTATTAAAAAAGACAGTGTTTCTTTGCTATCAAGATCTCCCACCGCCTTAATATTCTTGGCTATTTTAATAAATGCTTCTTGTAATATATCCTCGGCATCATTTTCATTTTTTACAATTTTGAGTACCTGGAAATATAAAGTGTTTTTATGTGTATAATAAATTGCTTCGAATTTGCCTTTTTCATCAGCATTTAAGTCAACGGAAGAAATAATAAGAGCTAACAAAATACCACCCCCCTATTATATAAAACGAAAATGCGTTAAGTTATGATTACAAAACTATTATATTTATATCCTAATCAATGATAACTGACTTTCAACTTTTATATTTTCAAAACCTTTTTTATTTTTTTTGCAAAATAATATGCCAAAACAGAAAGTATTATATCCTTTAAAAGAAACACAAGCGATGAAGCTATAAAAGCCGACATAAAATTTGTATGTGAAAGCGCAGACAAATAAATACTTCCTATAATATGGCATATTAAAACACCAACAATGCCAGATAAAATTTTAAAAATCTGTTTTTCTAAAATCGGCAAAGCGCAAATAATTACAAGCGGTACAAAGCCTATTATGTATCCGCCTGTGATTTCGAACAGCACTCCTATCCCGCCCTTAAAGCCTGAAAATATCGGAAGTCCCAAAAGCCCCAAAGCAATATATGCCATTACCGAAAGACTTGCCCATTTGAGACTTAACGTATAGCCGCAAAGACAAATTGAAAAAATTTGAAAGGAAAGGGGTATTGACACGGGTGTCATAATACTGATTTGAGATATAACCGCCAAAAGCGCCGTAAAAAGCGCCGCCAAAAACAGTTGTGTTATTTCTGATTTTGTTTTTGTCTTCATGTTTTTCCTCGTTTGCAAGTTTTATATTATGTATTTTACAAAAACAGTGATTTGAAATCAACCCCCGCATAAAAAAATGTTGACAATTTTTTTAAACGGTGGTATAATTCTTAAAAATGCGTTGAAGGAATTATTGCTTATATAAAAGCGTTTAAGAGAGTCGGTGTTTGGTGCGAACCGATACGAAACTATAAGTTCAAGTCTCATTCCGGAGCAGAGTTGCCGAACTTTAAGTAAGCGACTACGGTTAGTCCCGTTATCTTGACTAAAAGCTTGTTGGAGCTTTATTGAGAGACCGCTGTTTAAAGCGGTAATCAGGGTGGTACCACGGAGTTTATTTCGTCCCTGAGATTGCACAAAGTGCATCTCAGGGATTTTTTATTTTGTTAAGTAAAGAGGTAAAGGTTATGAACATCAAAATTTCAGACAAAACATTATGCCAAAAATCCAATAGCTTTTCTTTCAAAGAAAAGCTTGAAATTGCACGCCAGCTTGAGAAGCTAAATATTGATGTAATTGAACTACCTGAAATAGAAAACACAAAAGCAGATACCTTGCTTATTAAAACAATCGCTTCTTTTGTTAAAAACAGTACTATTTCCGTAAGTGCAGGTATGACTGCAGAGTCTTTAGAAAAAGCGGCTTGTGCGCTTTCAACTGCAAAGAGTGCGAGAATCAGAATTGAGCTTCCTGTATCTACTGTCGGAATGGAATATACCTGTCACAAAAAAGCAGACAAAATGGCACTTGTTATTAAGTCTTTAACCGAAAAAGCCAAGACATATACCGATAATGTTGAATTTGTCGCAATAGATGCCACACGTGCCGAAAAAGAAGTCCTTGTTTCCTTGATTGAAACAGCAGTTTTAAGCGGTGCTAAAACCGTTACACTTTGCGATACGGCAGCAGAAATGCTTCCCGATAAATTCGGTATGTTTGTAAAGGAAATTGCCGAAAGATTTGAAAATATCACTATCGGCGTTTGCTGTGACAACAAAAACGGTTTAGCAGCAGCAAAGGGTGTTTGTGCAATACAAAACGGTGCCGGTCTTGTAACAACTGATGCGTCAGGTGAAAACATCCCGCTTGGAACAATAGCTCAAGTATTCAAAAATTGCATCGAAAAGGAGGGCTTCACCTCCTCCCTTAAATATACCGAAATGAGTCGTATTCTTGGACAAATCGGTTGGATTATCGGAAGCGGCAAAGAGGAAAAGGGCGCTGTTTCTTTACAAACTGCAACCGATGAATTGGCATTTAGCTCCGATGACACAAAGGATACTGTTATAAACGCAGTACTTTCTCTCGGCTATGATTTGACCGATGAAGATGCGAACAAGGTTTACGAGGAATTTTTGAAGGTTGCCGAAAAGAAAACAGTTGACTCTAAAGAGCTTGATGCAATTGTTGCAAGTGTGGCACTTCAGGTTCCCGCCACTTATAAGCTTGTAAGCTATGTTATTAACAACGGAAATATCATCCCCGCTACCGCTCAAATTACCTTGGAAAAGAACGGTGAAAACCTCCAAGGAATCAGCATTGGCGATGGTCCTATCGACTCGGCATTTTTAAGCATTGAGCAAATCATCGGCAGTCATTTTGAGCTTGATGATTTTCAAATCAAATCGGTAACCGAGGGCAAACAGGCTTTAGGTTCTGCTCTTGTTAAGCTTCGCAGAAACGGAAAGCTTTATTCCGGCAAGGGTATTTCTACCGATATTATAGGCGCTAGTATTCGTGCCTTTTTAAACGCTGTAAACAAAATTGTTTACGAGGAGGAAATCTAAATGAAACTCTCATTTTCTACAAAGGGATGGCACGATAACACCTTTCCTGAATTTTGTGATATTGCAAAGGATTTAAATTTTAAAGGAATTGAGCTTCACAATATACATAACCGCCTTTTCACAGATAAGGACGGTGCTTTTCACGAGCATACTGCACGTGCCACAGTCAGAAAATTATTTGAAATGAAGCTTTCTCTCCCTTGCATTGATACAATTTGTAATCCTGCCGATAAAAACGATGAGGAAAATACCTTAAAGGAAATTTTTGACTGTATCGAAATCGCTTCAAATCTACATATTCCTTATGTCCGCCTTAAAGCATACGGAAATGACAGTCCCGATAATATGGTAGAGGCTATGAAATCTGCCATCAGTAAGGTTTTGCCCACCGCCGAAGAAAAGGGCGTTTGCTTGCTTGTGGAAACCTGCGGAATTTTTTCAGATACGGCACTTCTTCGTGATTTGCTTGACTTTTTTGCCTGTGATAATTTGGCGGCTCTTTGGGATATGTATTCCCCCTATTTTGAAAAGGGTGAAGACGCAGAAGCCACCATCAAAAACCTCGGTGCATATATAAAGCACGTTCATATAAAGGATGCTCAAAAAACCGAAAACGGTACCGAATTTTGTCTTATAGGCGAAGGCGAAATGCCTATCGGCGATATGATGCTTGCCTTACGTTCGGTAAATTATGACGGTTTTATTTCACTTGAATGGCACCCCGAATGGTGTAGTGAGCTTGATGATATGGAAATCATATTCTCACAGTTTGTAAACTATATGAAACAATTTGGTGACACCTCTAAAAGTGACAATTCTCTGTACTATAACCGTGCTCATACCGGCAAATATGTTTGGGAAAAGGACCGCCTTATCGACCTTACCTTTTCACAGGTTTTGGACCGTATGGTAGAGGAATTTCCCGACCAATATGCCTTTAAATACACAACCCTTGATTACACAAGGACATATTCCGAATTTCGTGATGATGTTGACACCTTTGCCCGTGCTCTCATTTCACTCGGCGTAAAAGCAGGCAGTCATGTTGCTGTTTGGGCGACAAACGTTCCGCAATGGTATATTGCTTTTTGGGCAACAGTAAAAATAGGTGCTGTTTTAGTAACTGTAAACACCGCTTACAAAATACACGAGATTGAATATCTTTTAAAACAGTCCGATACACATACTCTCATTATGACTGAGGGAGCACGTGACTGTCATTATGGTGAAATTATAGCAGAATTGTGCCCCGAGCTTAAAAACACAAAGGAGGGCACTCCCCTTCACAGCAAGAGGCTTCCCTTTATGCGTAATGTTATAACTTTGGGATACTCTCAAAAGGGCTGTCTTACTTGGGAAAAAGCACTCGAAAAAGCAAACGAAGTTCCTCTTTCAGAGGTTACACGTATGGCGGCTATGGTCGATAAGGACGATGTTTGCAATATGCAATACACCTCCGGTACAACAGGATTCCCTAAAGGTGTTATGCTTACACATTATAATGTTGTAAATAACGGTAAATACATCGGCGACCACATGGAATTATCCACTGCTGACAGAATGATGATTCAAGTACCTATGTTCCACTGCTTTGGAATGGTACTTTCTATGACTTCATCAATGACACACGGTGCTACTATGTGCCCCCTGCCCTATTTCTCGGCAAAATCGGCACTTGCTTGTGTTAATCAAGAGCGTATCACCGCCTTTAATGGTGTTCCGACAATGTTTATTGCTATGATGCAACACCCCGATTTCGCAAAAACTGACTTTTCTCATGTCAGAGTTGGTATTATGGCAGGTGCAAACTGTCCGGCAGACCTTATGAAAAAGGCTACAACCGAAATGAATATGAAAGAAATCGTATCGGTTTACGGTCAAACAGAGGCTTCCCCCGGTTGCACAATGAGCAGCTACTACGACTCACTAACTGTTAGAACCGAAACCGTAGGCTCTGCATTTGCCAATGTCGAGTGTAAAATCGTTGACCCCGAAACCGGAAAAGACTGTAAAGTAGGCGAAAACGGAGAATTTGTAGCACGTGGCTACAACATTATGAAGGGTTACTACAAAATGCCAAAGGCTACTGCCGAGGCTATTGATGAAAAAGGTTGGCTGCACACAGGCGACCTTGCTTGCTGTGACGAGGAAGGCAACTACAAGATTACAGGCCGACTCAAAGATATGATTATCCGTGGCGGTGAAAACATTTACCCCAAAGAAATCGAAGAATTTATCTACACCTGTGACAAGGTAAGTGACGTTCAGGTAATCGGTGTTCCCGACAAGCAATACGGCGAAGAAATTATGGCTTGTATCATTCTTAAAAAGGGTGAAACTATGACCGAGCAGGAAATGAAGGATTACATTGCCGCTCACATGGCTCGCCACAAGGTTCCTCGTTATATCGAGTTTGTTGACAGCTTCCCGATGAATGCCGCAGGCAAAATTTTAAAATACAAAATGCGTGAAGACGCCGCAAAAAAGCTGGGACTTTAATGATAAACGGAATTGAAATTATAGACTCTCACTGTCATATTTATCCCGAAAAAATTGCCGAAAGGGCGATTATGGGTACCGATTCGTTCTATGGCGGTCACTCCCTTTGCAAAGGAACTGTCAGCGACCTTTTAGAAAACGGTGTAAAAGCAGGAGTTGACAAATTCATCGTTCAATCGGTGGCAACCACCACAAAGCAGGTGCCTTCGATTAACAAATTTATAAGCGATGAGGTTAAAAAGCACCCTGACAGACTTATAGGCCTTGGCACCTTGCACCCCGAAAGTGAGGATATAAAGGGTGACATTGAAAATATCATTTCCTTGGGACTTTTGGGTGTAAAGCTTCATCCCGATATTCAAGGCTTCAAGATTGATGATTACAGATGTCTGAAAATCTATGAAATTTGCGAGGAAAAGGGCTTGCCAATTTTAATGCACATGGGCGACTATCGGTATGACTTTTCTCACCCGAGGCGTTTGGTTCCCATTCTCGAAACCTATGAAAGCTTGACTATTATAGGCGCTCATTTGGGTGGTTGGTCGGTTTGGGACGATGCAATAGAGGCTTTTCGTGATATAAAACGTTTTTTTGTTGACTGTTCCTCTTGTTTCGGCTATACTGAACATAGCAAAGTAAAGGAGCTTATTCGCAGCTACGGCGCCGAGCGTGTGCTTTTTGGCACAGATTACCCTATGTGGCGTGCCGAGGACGAACTAAAAGCACTTTTTTCACTGGGTCTTGACGAAAACGAATTAAAACATATACTAAATTTAAATGCAAAAACAATATTTGGAGTGATATAAATGTCAGATTACAAAATAGATACTAAATGTGTTCAAGGCGGTTATACACCCGGTAACGGTGAGCCAAGACAAATACCGATTATCCAAAGCACAACCTTTAAATATGCCACAAGCGAGGATATGGGTAAGCTTTTCGATTTAGAGGCAGAGGGTTATTTTTATACCCGACTTCAAAACCCTACCAACGATATGGTGGCAAAGAAAATTTGCGAGCTTGAAGGCGGTACTGCTGCAATGCTCACTTCTTCCGGTCAAGCGGCTTCCTTTTACTCTGTTTTCAATATTGCATCGGCAGGTGACCATATTGTCGCTTCAAGCGCAATTTATGGCGGCACATATAATCTTTTTGCTGTTACAATGAAAAGAATGGGTATTGACTTCACCTTTGTTACTCCAGACTGCTCTGACGAGGAATTAAATGCTGCCTTCCGTGACAACACAAAGGCAGTTTTTGGCGAAACAATCGCAAATCCCGCTTTAAGAGTGCTTGATATCGAACGCTTTGCAAACGCTGCACACGCACACGGTGTACCGCTCATCATCGACAACACCTTTGCAACACCTGTTAATTGCAGACCTTTTGAATGGGGTGCCGACATCGTAACCCACTCAACCACAAAATACATTGATGGTCATGGAGCGAGTGTTGGCGGATGTATTGTTGACAGTGGTAAATTCGACTGGACAAAATATCCCGATAAATTCCCGGGACTTTGCACACCCGATGAAAGCTATCACGGTGTCACCTACACCGAGCGCTTCGGACTGGGCGGTGCATTTATAACAAAGGCTACCGCACAGCTTATGCGTGACTTTGGCTCAATTCAGTCTCCACAAAATGCTTTTTACATCAATTTAGGACTTGAAAGCCTACATCTTCGTATGAAGAAGCATTGTGAAAACGGTTTGGCAGTTGCAACCGCACTTAAAAATGATGATAGAATTTCTTGGGTGACCTACCCGTCACTTGAAGGTGACAAGGATTATGCCCTTGCACAAAAATATTTGCCAAACGGCTCATGCGGTGTTGTAAGCTTTGGTGTTAAAGGCGGTCGTGCCGCTGCCGAAAAGTTTATGAAAAACTTGAAAATGGTGGCTATTGAAACACACGTTGCCGATGCACGCTCTTGTTGCTTGCACCCTGCAAATGCAACACACCGCCAAATGAACGATGACGAGCTTACGGCTTGCGGCATTTCTCCTGACCTTGTCCGCTTTTCTTGCGGTATTGAGGACGCCGATGATTTAATTGCCGACATTAAGCAAGCACTCGATAAAATCTAATTTTAAAAAGGAAATTTTAAATTATGCCTATTAAAATTCCAAACGATTTGCCTGCAGTTAAAACCCTCAATGATGAAAATATTTTCGTTATGACCGAAACGAGAGCCATAACTCAGGATATTCGCCCCCTTAAAATTTTACTTCTCAATTTAATGCCAAAAAAGATTGAGACCGAGACACAGCTTTCCCGTTTGCTCGGTAACTCTCCATTACAGGTTGATTTTGAATTTATCCACACAAAAAGTCATAAATCGAAAAATACCTCGGCAGAGCATCTTTTTACCTTTTATAAAACCTTTGATGATGTAAAAGACCAGACCTTTGACGGTATGATTATAACCGGTGCTCCCGTTGAGCATTTGGAATTTGAAGAGGTTGAGTATTGGGAGGAGCTTTGCGAAATTATGGAGTGGACAAAAACTCATGTTCACTCGACCTTCCACATTTGTTGGGGCGCACAGGCAGGTCTTTATTACCATTACGGAATAAAAAAACATCCTCTTAGTAAGAAGATGTTTGGTGTTTTTCCTCACAAGGTCGATTACAAGCGTTCTATTTTACTTCGTGGCTTTGATGACTGCTTTATGGTTCCTCATTCCCGACATACAACTGTTTTAGAGGAGGATATAAAAAAGGTTAAGGAGCTTAAAATTTTAGCTTCAAGCGATGAAGCGGGTGTTTATGCCATCTCTACCAAAAAAGGCAAGCAAATCTTTATCACAGGTCACTCGGAATACGATAGAGACACCTTGGCAAACGAATATTTTAGAGATTTAGAAGCAGGCAAGGAAATAGATATTCCTAAAAATTACTTCCCGAACGACAACCCCAAGAAAACTCCTGTGGTTTCTTGGCGCAGCCACGCAAATCTTCTATATTCAAACTGGCTTAACTACTTTGTTTACCAAACAACACCCTACGATATTAAAAAGATTAAAAAATAAGCAAAAACGGATGAACAAATTGTTCATCCGTTTTTTTGCTTTATTTACCAAACAAATAACCAAAATAATCGTTTTCGCAAGCTAATTGGCAATAGTTTATCTTATTTCGGACAATGGATTTAATTCTTTCGACATAATCCTCGTCCACCGTTTTTCCCTCGTTTAGTACAAACTTGCCCGATGAAGAATAATACGTGCCAAACTCCGTTTTCCAATCATAATTTGTATTAAAATAAATCGCTTCTTTATTAGAAAATACGTCTCTGCCGACAAATAAACGTGAATCAAACTCTGTTCCGAAAAGATTAGAAAGTGTGGGCAAAATATCAAGACTTGAGGTTGGCGAATCGACAATAATCGGTTCCTCGCTTTCAAGTGAGCCACACCAGAGAATAAGCCTTGAATGGTCACGCTGGATATAGTTTTGAACATCATATCCGTAAAGCTCGGAAAGGTTATACATCTTGCCAAAGCTTCCGCTTTTATCCATTCCATAAGGGAAATGGTCAGAGGAAATGCAAATTACAGTATTATTTGCAATACCTTTTGCTTCAAGCTCACTAACTAAATATTCCATTGCATATTCAAGCTCTAAATTAGCAGCCAAATATCCTTTTACCGTATCGGAATAATTAAGGTGTGCCACCTTTTCCCAATTCTTTTTAGTCATTGAGTTGCCGGTTAAGCTATAACCGCTGTGACCACTTACAGACATATAATAAACATTAAATTTCTCTTTATCAATATATGTGGGAAGTGTACCCTTTATCATCTCAAGGTCACTTTGAGGCCAACAGTTTTTAACATATTTTTCCATACCGTTGCCCTGTCCCATAAAGCCGTCCGAATAGCCAAGATTTTTATGTGTTAAATTTCTATCATAGTAGGTGTATGAATTATTGTGAAAGGCTTTACCATAATATCCGAGCCTGTCAAGCTGACTGCCCATTGTAAAATAATTATTATATCTTGCGGTTTGTTTAAATGATTTACCACCAAGCATAGGAAGAAGCCCGAAAATGTTTTGAAATTCTCCGCCTGTTGTGCCTGCCGAAGCGGGTTGATAGTAATCGGTAAAGTTTATACCCTTTGTGGCAAGTCTATAAAGAGTAGGAGTTAAATTTTCATCTATTACTTCACCTGTAAAGGCTTCCGCCGAAATCATAATCAGATTTTTATCTTTAAAAAGTCCTGTATATTCGTTTTGCCTTGATGCTTGCTGTGATTTAACATATTTGTTCAGCTTTTTTATAGAGGAATTACCGGTTTTTTTGAAATTCAATTTCATTTCATTAAAATCGTATTCCTTTTCTTCTTCCTCTTGCCAATCCTCTGAATTTTCAGCTTTTACCTCTTCAAATTCGGCTTCTTTTCCGAAAATTATATTACAAAAATCCCGACGTAGTGAAGGAATAAGTCCAAAGCTTTCAACACTGTTTTGAAAGTTGTACTCCTTTTTGTACATAGGACCATACACACCGTCAAACAAAAAGGCTATATTTGAAATGATTATAACCATAACCATAGCGATTGCCGTTATGGTACGAAGTTGCCAATTTGCCCTCTTTTGCACAGCAAATTTTTTCAAATATGTAATATAAAGAACAGCCGGAAGGAAAAACAAAATTATTTTAAAAATACCGTCAAAGGAAAAAAGCAGGTCAATAGTCTCATCTGTGTAATCTTTTGCGATGCCATCGGCTCCACCTAAAATAGTATTTATATCATAAAAAATTTTAAAAAATTTGTGCACAAAATATTCAATTAAATAAATAACCGCTCCCACCGACAATAAAACGGTGGTGAGTATTTCATTAACTCGGCGGTTTTTGGAAATGGTAGTCAGTAAATAGCCTATAAACCCATAAAAAAGTGCGAACAACAAAGCATAAACGGTGCCTATAAATCGTCCACTGGTTGAAAGCGAAAAAACGATTTCAAAATACAGCATTGCGCAAGGAAAAACCAGCATATTTAAAGGAAACTTGCGCTCTTCATATTTTATTTCCACCGGTGTTTCTTTTTTAGACACCATTAGCTTTTCTAACAAATTTTCGAGCACCAACAAAACACCTTTCTTTCGACACAATTCGACATTATACTTAATATTATATCAATTAAATATAAAAAATCAATCAAAGGTCTTGTTTTGTTTCTATTTTGTAATCATTAAACAAAAAGTTTTTCCTCTTTGTCAAAAATCGCTGTTCTTGTGACAGAATAAAACCTTTTTTCCTCTTTTGTCTGTTCAAAATAAGCCGCCATTACAAGTGACGGATTAAGTGTGTCCTCACAACCGGCTTTGAGACGCAAGGTTAAAACATTTTTATCCACACTAAAAGATTTGATTTTAGGGATTATATCAACTTCCTTTGTCTTGCCCTTTTTACCCTTTTTCTCGCATATAATACTATCTTGATTCAAAAATTCAGTAATTTTGTCGCTATTTAAATCACAAAGCTCTATCTTATATTCCGCAAAGGCGATTTCCTTCATATTTTTTTGAGGAGGAGCCACCTTTAAAAATTCAACACCCTCAACCGCAACTGCCTTAAGCGCTTGAAGACAATCATTTTCCGAAAAATCGGGATCAATAATCCTGATGTCAAGAATTTCATAATCCCCCTCAAAGCCCAATGACAGCGGGACTGCAAAATTCATATAAATATGCTGATTAAAGCCCTCTGTGTACCAAACAGGAATTTTGGATTTTGTTAGAAGTCTCGACATAAAACGATTCATATCGAGATGGGAGACAAACTTCATTCTGTCTTTTTTTCGGTAGAAAATTCTAACGTTTCTCAAAGCAAACACCCTCCCCATAACAATTAGCACCGCACGCCGAGCATTTTTCTCTGCAATTCGGAGTAGTTTTTTCAGATTTTGCAGTTTTGTTTTCTCTTATCAAAAATTCCTTTGAAACAGCAAAATCCAAATGCTCCCAAGGAGTAATTTCCTCAAAATCACGCTCTCTGTTAGCATAAAATTCTGGGTCTATGCCACACTCCTCAAACGCTTCAAGCCATTTTTCTAAATCAAAATACTCTGTCCAGCTGTCGAATTTGCAGCCTTTTTTAAAGGCTTTTTCAATAACTAAACCTAATCGCCTGTCTCCACGAGCCAATACACCCTCTAAAAAAGAAGTGTTGCTGTCGTGATAGGAAAGTGAAATTTTTCGGGTTTTGATGCAGGACTTGAGATACTCCTGTCTGCGAACAATTTCTTCCCTTTTGATTTGAGGCTCAAACTGAAAGGGTGTAAAAGGCTTTGGCACAAAGGTTGAAACGCTGATTGACACGTTTACCGATTTGCCCTTTGGCTTTTCAGGCAATGCGTAATATAAATCAACAATTTTTTGACCCAAATCCGCAATGCCCTTTAAATCCTCATCGGTTTCGGTAGGAAGACCTAACATAAAATAGAGCTTGACTGAAGTATAACCGCCTTTAAAGGCAGTTTGACAAGTATCTAAAATTTCTTGCTCTGTTACGTTTTTGTTTATAACATCACGAAGTCTT
>JAZNRN010000120.1:0-4257 GCA_045590775.1 Acutalibacteraceae bacterium | reverse complement strand
GAAGCTATCAACCTTAAATAGCTTTGCAAATCATAAACACTCTCATTTTGCATACCTTTAGTTAAAATATATCCGGGATAAAGCTTTGCGTTTCTTCCCTCATAGCCTTGTGGCAGAGAGGCCACTGTATCAACGTAAATTTTATCTATTGTATTCCATGTAGAATTATCAACAATTCCCGTCACAGGAAGACCGTAATAGCTTTGAAAGCTTTTAACAGAAGACAATGTTTGCGAATCAAAATATCCGTCTATTTTTGGAGGTGTGACTGCAGGGTTAAAATAGGAAATTATGCTTAAATAATACTGTACCGTTCTGACAGGAAGACCGCTCATACCCTCACTTACAACCGTATCAAACGGTATAGTGGCTTCGTCTAAAGTAAGTCCTTCGCTCGCAAGCTCTGAAAGTCTTTTAACACCCGTATAATACCTCTTTATCGCATACCAAGTGGCTTTATCCACCCTGCCTGTTATGGGAAGTGAAAATATCTCTTGAAATTTTCTGACCGCATTTTCGGTGTCAAGTCCGAAAATACCGTTTTCAGTTTGAATTTTGGGTATTGCAGGATAGTTGTTTGATATTCTATTAAGCTCGGTTTGAATGATTTTAACATTGTTTCCACTGTCTCCCACAGTAAGCTCCACTCCCGGGTAGCTTTCCGTACGTGTTCCAACAGGTGCGTTTTCAACAATTCCAATATCATTTCCGTAATAGTTTTGTAATATACTGTACGGTGTCAATCCTCTGTTAGCAAGCGACACCGTTCCCCATTGTGAAAGTCCTTGACAGGTGGAGGTAGTACCGTTACAGAATTGGGTGAAAAGCGGTTGAACCTCGCCCTGCCTTACTACATAATCGTTGAAAATATCATCGACTATGTAATTTATGTTTTCAAAAATTTCTCTATCCTTTACAAAGGCTTGGTCAAAACGTGTCGAATTTGTAATATCAAAATTATAACCACGTGACGGATACCACTCGGTATAAATTCTGTTAAGAGCAAAAGATATTATAGCATATATGTTCGCTCTTAAAGCATTTTCCGGCCAAGTAGGATAAATTTCACTCGAAGCTACGTTTTTTATATAATCCGAAAACGGCACCGTCACATTTTCTGCATTAGTACCCGGTGCTCCTAAATGCACCGTTATAGTTTCAGGGATTATCGGTAATAATACATTCGGCATTGCTTACACCTCATAAATCATAATTTTCTGATTCATCAAAAATTTGCGGTTGTATATTATTTCCTGCAACCGACAGCGAAATTAAATCTGCCTTTTGTAAAGAAGTAACACCGCTGAATACGGGAATATTTAAATGTATATTATCCAAATACCCCTCTGCAGTAACCAGCATATTGTAAGAAGCATAAGCATTTTCCGTATTTTGCGAATCAAGAGAAAGCGCTTTGGGCGGTGTTATTAAATCAATCTTTGGTGTTCTTCCGCTTGAATCGGTATAAACCTCTTTAAGCACTTTCATATTATCCATATTTCCCGTAAAAACCGTCACTTTCGCCTTTGCTACAGGATAAAGCTCTCTAAAGGCTGTTACTATCGCTATAATCGAGCCTACAGATTCAATATTCGGCGAGATTGCTTCAACTGTTCTTCTGCTATACATTTCAAGCATTTCTTTCTGATATTTATCAAAAAGTCTTTTATCCATAAATTTCACCTCTGTTATCAGTTTATGTCTTTATTTAAAATAGGTGTTATGGCTTGAAAATCCCCATACTTTAATGTATAATAAGAATAAATAATTTATAAAGGAAAAAAGCAATGATTACTATTAAAAACGAAAAAATCACCATAGAAATTGCTGAACATGGTGCCGAAATCAAGAGAATTTTACATTTGGGTGAAGACAGACTTTTTGATGGAAACCCAAAATATTGGGGCAAAACCGCTCCCATCCTTTTTCCGGTTTGCGGAAGACTGAAGGATGGTATTTATACCTTAAACGGAAAAACCTACAATATGACACCTCATGGGTTTGCCAGAGATAAGTTTTTCACAGTAGAAAGCAAGGGTGATACAAAAGCGACCTTTCTTTTAAAAAGTGATGAGCAAACACTCGAGATTTATCCCTTTGAATTTGAATTCAGAGTAACCTATTCTTTAAATGATACCACCCTTACAGTAGAATACGAGGCGAAAAATTTAAGCAATGAAATTATGTATGCTGCCATAGGCTGTCACGAAGCATATTCCTGTCCCGAAGGAATTGAAGCCTATGATATAATTTTTGAAAAAGAGGAAACCTTAAACACTCATTTAATCGAAGGTCCTCTTGTGTCAAGAGAAACAAAAACCATCTTGGAAAAGGGGGATACTTTACCTCTTAAATACGAATATTTTGAAATTGATGCCCTCATTTTCACCGACATCAAATCACGCTTCGTAACACTTAAAAACCGCCTTAACGGAAAAACCGTTTCTGTTTCCTTCCCTGACCGAGATTATTTGCTCATTTGGACAAAACCGGGCGCTCCTTTTATTTGTATCGAGCCTTGGACTTGTTGTCCGGGATTTGTTGATGACGTTCCGGAAATTGCAAAAAAACCGGGTATTAAAAAAATAGAACCTAATACTGTTTTCAAGACCGCACACACTATCAGCTTTTAAAAAAATGTTGTAAATTGGATTCAAATGTGTTAACATAGATTTTGTGAACAAATTATTAACCTTACAGATTGGGGGAAGATTATGAGAGCAGACGGAAAACGAGTTAAAAACTTAGACCCTATGCACTTGGTTGGCGCTTACTTTATGAACAAGCGTGTCGATGCTATGAATATGACTACAATAGATATTCCTTACGAACCGCTTCAAAGCTACATAAATGAAAAGCGAAAGCAAGAAATTAACATAAGTCATATGGCACTTATCATTGCCGCTTATGTGCGTACATTAAATGATTTTCCGGAGCTTAATTATTTCGTTGTTAACAAAAAGATTTATGAAAGAAACGAAATTTCTATCGGTATGGTAGTCTTAAACTCGCTCAAAAATCACGAGGCTACCGAAGCCAAGATGTACTTCGAAAAAACCGATACTATTTTCGATGTAAACAACAAGATAAACACCTTTATCAAAGAAAATCGTGAAACACCCGAAAATAACGATATGGAAAAATTCTTAAAAGCCTTTCTTAAAATACCCGGAATTTTAACAGTGGGTGTCGCTCTTTTAAGATTTCTTGACAAACATGGACTTCTTCCAAAATCCTTGATTAACATCTCCCCTTTCCATATGAGTATGGGTATCACGAATTTGGCATCCATCAGAACAAACCACATCTTCCACCATTGTTATGAATTTGGCACCACAAGTCTTTTTATGGCTATGGGTAAAAGTCGTGAGGTTGCACGTCGCAAAAACGGTGAAATCATTTTTGAAAAGAGTATTCCTATTGGTGTTACAATGGATGAACGTATTTGCTCAGGTAGTTATTTCGGTTCGGCTTTCAAAACCCTTAAAAGATACCTGAAAAATCCTGAACTTTTAGAAACACCTTATGAGAAAAAAGACAATTAACTCTTGATTTTGCTGTATGTATAATGTAAAATAATAACCATAAAAAATATTGGAGGAATTTTTAAAATGTTAGTTTCCGCAAAAGAAATGCTTCAAAAAGCTAAAGCCGGCAAATATGCCGTAGGTCAATTTAATATCAATAACCTTGAATGGACAAAGGCCATTCTTCAAACTGCTGAAGAATTAAAATCTCCTGTTATTCTCGGTGTTTCTGAAGGTGCAGGTAAATATATGTGTGGCTATACCACAGTTGTAGGTATGGTAAACGGTATGATTAACGAGCTTGGCATTACTGTTCCCGTTGCATTACACCTCGACCATGGTAGCTATGAGGGTGCAAAGGCTTGTATTGAAGCCGGCTTCTCATCTGTTATGTTCGATGGCTCACACTATCCTATCGAAGAAAACATTGCAAAGACCAAGGAATTGGTTGCTATCTGTGAAGAAAAGGGTCTTTCCCTTGAAGCAGAGGTTGGCGCTATCGGTGGTGAGGAAGACGGTGTTGTTGGTAACGGTGAAGTTGCTGACCCCGAAGAATGTAAAATGATTGCTGATTTAGGCGTTACAATGCTCGCTGCAGGTATTGGTAACATCCACGGTAAATATCCTGAAAATTGGGCAGGACTCAGCTTTGATACATTGGCTAAAATTCAAGAGCTTACCGGCACAATGCCTTTGGTTCTTCACGGTGGTACAGGTATCCCCGCTGATA
>JAZNRN010000119.1:0-4541 GCA_045590775.1 Acutalibacteraceae bacterium | reverse complement strand
CGTTAAGAACAACCGCACCAGAAAAACTCCTTGTTCTTCGGAACAAGGAGTTTTTCTGTTATATTCGCCTTGTGGCGAGTTATATTGCTTTGCAGTTATATTCGGTTAACGCTGAGTGATATTGCATTTCGGGCAGTTAAGGGCGAATATAATATCATTTTTGCGTAAGCAAAAATATTACTACGTCTTGCGTGTATAAAAAAAATTTTTTTATACAGCATTGTTACCAATTTTAACACTTTGTTAATACATACTCCTTGATAAAAGGCGGGTTATGTGATATAATACATATAATTATATAGGTTGGATATTTTACAATATTCGACTTAAATCGAATTATTATAAATTGAATATCAGACGGGTTTTAAACTTCAATACAAAAGAAATTTAAAGCAGTTTTTTAGGATGTGATATTTTGAAAAATAAAAACGAGCAATTTAAAGGCTTGGTTCGCACTTTTTTAATGTTAGCCTTAATAATGTCACAAATTGCAGTGTTTTCATATTTTTGGCTGACGGAATATAACAAACAGATTGTTGACCCTTATTACAGAAAAGGACACCTGTTTTTTTATGCGGTTTATTTCATTTTGCTTTTTATCTTTTTAAAATCGTTCGACGGATTAAAATACGGAACATATCGAAAAGCAAATATTGTAATAGCTCAAATTTTGGCGACAACAACAACACTTTTTATTGTATATTTGCAGATTGTAATGTTGGCAATGAGATTTGTTTCGCCGCTACCTCTTTTATATGCGTTTGTAATTGATATTTTTATAATTGTGATTGTGACCTTCCTTGGAGAATTATTTTTGAAAAAGCTTTTTCCTGCAAGGAAGACTCTGCTTGTTTGGGAAGTCTATGAACCGGAAGGCTTTATTGAAAAGCTTAATTCGAGAAAAGACAAGTTTGAGATTACACAGGTTGTAAATATTTCAATAGGGCTTGAAAAAATAAAAGAGCTCATATCCCATTGTGAAGCTGTTGTGGTTTATGACGTTCATTCCGAAAACAGAAACAAAATTATTAAATACTGCTTTGACAGCAATACACGTTGTTATTCGACAACAAAGATTTCTGATATTTTAGTCAGAGGTTCTGAAAGTCTTCACATGTTTGACACACCACTTTTGTTGTATAGAAATGCAGGACTGACCTTTGACCAACGCTTTTTAAAACGAACAGGCGATATTTTAATTTCGGCATTACTTTTGCTTATATCTTCTCCGTTTATGCTGTTTAGTGCATTTCTTGTAAAAGTATATGACAAAGGTCCCGTTCTTTTTAGGCAGGCAAGAGGTACAAAGGGTGGAAAGATTTTCTATATTCACAAATTCAGAAGTATGGTTGTGGATGCTGAAAAGGACGGTGCAAGACCTGCAGTAAAAAATGATAGGCGTATCACCCCGGTTGGCAAGTTTTTGCGGGCATCACGACTTGATGAATTACCGCAGTTATGGGATATTTTGATAGGAAATATGAGCTTTGTAGGACCTAGACCCGAAAGAGTTGAGCACATAAAGCAATACACCGAAGAAATACCCGATTTCAATTTACGATTAAAGGTTAGAGGTGGACTTACCGGTTATGCACAGCTTTACGGAAAGTACAACACAACACCTTATGATAAGCTTCAGCTCGACCTGATGTATATCCAAAACTATTCAATTCTACTTGATGTAAAGCTTATTTTGATGACAATCAAGATTATGTTTATGAAGGAAAGTACAGAAGGCTTTGAGGTAGAAAAAAGCCAAAAGATAAATAAGAAAAGTAAAGAGAAATAAATACAAATAAATACAAATAAAAAATTCCCCGTATGAGAAACATACGGGGAATTGATTTTTTCCTTATTAAATTGCAGCAGAGTTAGAGGTGATTACTGAATCAATAATGTTATATCCAAACTGTGATGATGCGTTTTTTGCAAAAAGTGTTTCGCAAAGAGCGGTATAACTTTCGCCGTCATGACCATTCACAGTAACCTCAGTTTTTACTGTGTAGGTGCCGTCCTCATTTTCTGCGACAGAAATCATTTTGTGCTCATAAGTTTCATAACCGCAGGGAGTTATATGAAGATAACCATCATTTGTCAGTAAAGATGTATTTATGACAGAATAGTCAATATCAGAAATGCCGTACATATTAAACACGTAATCCGAAATGTAATCTTGAGCCAAATAGTCATCTTCTCTTAAATCAAGCAAAGCTAAAACCGAACGGTTGACAATGCTTTCGAGATAATACAAATCTTCACCGTAAGCAAAGTTATGGTTAAGCATATTAAGGAAACGAGTTTCCAACACCTTTTCAGCAGAAACGGCGCTTTGTTTTGAATTAGAAACCTGAACAACCGAAACATCGGCGTTATTTGCGTTTTCAGAAATAATTTTTTTATTTTGGGATTCGGCGGAAATAAGCGAAAAAGCAACAACAGCTGCACAAAATACCGAAACAGTTGTAATTACAAATTTTTTCATCTTATTGCCTCCTCGTTTATTATATATTTATATTATACATAGATTAAACGTTAAATGGCAGAAACAATTTGATGACAAATGGTTTCAAATGTGTAACTTTTAAGGATTTTTTGTTTTTCTAAATTACAAAATGTAATTTTTAACTTTGGTTGAGCATAAGTATTAGTAATATATTGTGCAAATTAGACAAAATAAATAGTTTTTGTTTAAAATGTTGAAAAAAATTGGTTGAAATCGCTAATAACTTGTGATATACTAATACTAATAAGATAGCAAACGGTGATTTGCAACCCAAAGGAGTGTATTCTATTGAAACAGTACAGCGAAAAAGAGATTAAGAACATTGCGCTATTGGGCCATGGCGGTTCGGGAAAGACCACCTTGGCAGATGCGATTTTTTATTATGCGGGAGCTACCGAGCGAATCGGCAAAACCGGTGACAGCACAACGGTTATGGATTTTGACCCAGAAGAGAAGAAACGTAAGGTTTCGGTTTCAGCCTCGTGTTATGCATTAGAGGTCGCAGGGCAAAAGCTTAATATTATCGATACTCCCGGACTTTTTGACTTTGCCGGAGGCATTTGTGAGGGCTTGGCGGCAGCCGACAGCGCAGTTATTGCAATTTCGGGTAAATCGGGTCTTACTGTCGGTGCAAAGCAGGCTTATGAGAAGGCAAGAAAGCTTGGCAAGAGTGTAGCATTCTTTATTGGTAAGCTTGATTCTTCACACGCTCACTTTTACCGTGTATTATCTGCTCTTGCAGGTAATTACGGTGCGGTTATTTGTCCGATAGTTGTTCCGTTTATTGAAAATGATGAGGTTAAAGCATTTGTAAATCTTATTGAAAATAAGGCTTATATGGCTGAAGGTATTGCGCTCAAGGAAATGAGAATGCCTGTAAGCAACGAGCTTGACGATATGCGCAGTATGTTGCTTGAAGCAATTGCTTCTGTTGATGAAGCATTGATGGAAAAATATTTCTCCGGTGAGGAATTTACACCTGAAGAAATTTTAAGTGGTTTGGCTCTTGGCGTAAAAACGGGCGATATTTGTCCTGTTTTCTGCGGTATTCAGCAGACAGGTGCTGCTATTTCACTTTTGGTAGATACCTTACTTCAAGTTATGCCAAGCGTAGCTGATGGTAAATACATAACTGCAGATGGCGATGAAAAAACATTCGACAAAAATGGCGATGTTGCTATCCAAATTTTCAAAACTATCGCTGACCCGTTTGTTGGCAAGCTTTCTTATTTCAGAGTTTTGTCAGGTGTTCTTACAAGTGATACAAAGCTTATAAATGCTCGAACTGAATCTGATGAAAAACTTTCAAAGATAATGTGGATTAAGGCGGCAAAGCAGGAGGATGCTGATAAAATTATTGCGGGTGACATAGGCGCTGTTGCAAAGCTCGGTAATGTAGCCACAGGTGATACCCTTTCCGCTAAAGGAGACATAAAGGCTAAGGATATTGATTTTCCGAATCCGTCTCTTTCTGTTGCGGTTTATCCGAAAGCAAAGGGCGATGAGGAAAAAATCACATCCGCATTTACAAGACTTATGGAAGAAGACCGCACAATTAAGGTTTATATGAATAACGAAACTCATGAGCAAATTCTTGAAGTTTTGGGCGAACAGCATATGGATGTTATAGTTTCAAGGCTTAAGTCAAAATTTGGCTCTGATGTTGAGCTTCAAAAACCAAAGATTGCATATAGAGAAACAATTAAAAAGGCAGTTAAGGTGCAAGGCAGACATAAAAAGCAATCGGGCGGACATGGTCAGTTCGGCGATGTTTGGATTAAATTTGAACCTTGCGACAGTGAAGAATTGGTATTTGCCGATGAAGTATTCGGCGGTGCAGTACCGAAGAATTTCTTCCCCGCAGTTGAAAAAGGACTTCGTGAAGCAACACAAAAGGGTGTTTTGGCAGGCTTCCCGTTGGTTGGTGTCAAGGCTACACTTTATGATGGCTCATATCACCCCGTTGACTCCTCTGAAATGGCATTTAAGATGGCAGCTACAGTTGCTTATAAAGATGGTATTCCGCAATGCGCACCGG
>JAZNRN010000118.1:0-5971 GCA_045590775.1 Acutalibacteraceae bacterium | reverse complement strand
TTGTCACACGCAAATTTGACCGTGCCATTGATATTCTGGGTGCCGACCATCACGGTTATGTTCCGAGATTAAAGGCAGCACTTACGGCATTGGGTGTTGATGCTTCACGTCTTGATGTAGTGCTTATGCAAATGGTGCGTTTGGTTCGTGACGGGGAAGTTATCAAGGCTTCAAAGCGTTCAGGTAAAGCGATTACTCTTGTAACGCTTCTTGATGAAGTGCCGATTGATGCGGCAAGATTCTTCTTTAATTTGCGTGAGCCTAATAGTCACTTTGATTTTGACCTTGATTTAGCTGTTAATGAGTCTAATCAAAATCCGGTATATTATGTTCAGTACGCTTATGCACGTATTTGCAGTATTTTAAGAAATTTAGAAGCAGAGGGCATACTTATTCGTGATGTCACAGCCGATGAATTGAAGCTGCTCACAGCACCAGAGGAAAAAGAGCTTATTATTCATATTTCTGCCCTTACAGATGAAATTATCGCTTCTGCAAAGGCGTATGATCCTGCAAAAATTACCCACTATGTTGAGGAGCTTGCAACCAAATTCCATAAATTTTATTCTTCGTGCAGAGTAAAGGGTGATGATGAAGCTTTAATGCAGGCAAGAATCAGTCTTTGCAAAGCAACAGGAATTGTAATTAAAAATGTGCTGACGCTTTTGAAAATTAACGCACCTGAAAAGATGTAAAACAGATACCTAAAGGAGTGCTTAAAATGAAAAATTCCAAACTTAATCTCACAATGATTATGGATATGTACGAGCTGACAATGGCTAACGGCATATTTGACAGCGAAATGAGAGACACTGTTACTTATTTTGATATGTTTTTCAGACGCATCCCCGATAAAGGCGGATATGCCATTATGGCAGGTCTTGAACAACTAATTGAATATATGACTAATCTTCATTTTGACGACGAGGATATAGAATATTTAAAAAGTTTAAACCTTTTCAGAGAGGATTTTTTGGAATATCTTCGCAATTTTGAGTTTTCTTGTGATGTTTGGGCGGTGCCGGAGGGTACAGTGATTTTTCCCCAAGAGCCGATTGTGACTGTAAAAGGTCCTGCTATGCAGGCTTTAATGGTCGAAACAATGCTTCTTCTTACCATAAATCATCAATCTCTTATAGCTACAAAAGCAAATCGTATTGTTCGTGCGGCGGATGGACGAGTTGTTATGGAATTTGGCGCTCGTCGTGCGCATGGTTACGGTGCGGCATATTATGGTGCTCGTGCCGCAATTATCGGTGGTTGCACCGGTACATCTTGTCTTCTTACCGCCAAAGATTTCGGCGTTTCGGCATCGGGTACTATGGCTCACAGCTGGGTACAGCTGTTTAAGGATGAATATACCGCATTTAAAACCTATGCTGAAAAATATCCTGACAGTTGTCTTTTACTGGTTGACACATATAATGTTTTAAAATCGGGTATTCCTAATGCGATAAAGGTTTTTGATGAGGTCTTAAAACCACTCGGAAAACGCCCTGTCGGTATTAGAATTGATAGCGGTGATATTACCTATATCTCTAAAAAGGCTCGCAAAATGCTTGATGAAGCGGGCTATCCCGATTGCAAAATCTGTGTTTCCAACTCACTTGATGAATACCTTATTCGTGATATGATTTTCCAAGGTGCAAAGGTTGACTCCTTTGGTGTCGGTGAAAGATTGATTACTGCCTCCTCTGAAGCCGTTTTCGGCGGAGTGTATAAACTTTCTGCAGTTGAAACCGAGGGTGTCGTTATTCCTAAAATTAAAGTTAGTGAAAATGCAGCAAAGGTTACCTTGCCGGGTGTTAAAATTCCTTGGAGATTATATGACAGGGATACAGGAAAAGCAATCGCCGATGTCATAACCTTGGGGGATGAGAGAATTGACAGCAGTGAACCTTATGAAATTTTTGATCCGGTTTACACCTGGAAGCGTAAGGTTGTAACGAACTTTGTCGCTCAAAAATTGCAGGTAAAGATTTTTGAAAAAGGCAAGCTTATTTATGATAATCCCACAGTAAAGGAAATTTCCGAGCACAGAAGGGTGCAGGTTGATGCCCTTTGGGATGAGGTTAAAAGATTTGAAAATCCACACACTTACTATGTGGATTTATCAGAGGATTTGTGGAATTTAAAACAAAATCTTTTAAGTAAATTAACAAATAAGGAGTAATCAAAATGAAAAGAATTTTAAGTGTCTTGCTTATTTTGTCCTTGATTTTTGCTTTTTCCGGTTGTAAAAAAGAAGCATCAGAAGAAACGGTTCAACACTCTGTAGATATTGAAAAATATGCAAAAAAGGGTGAAATACCCGAATGTAAATATACTTTAGGTATGAATCTTGACGAATTAAAAGAGGGCATCGAAAAGGATTTTGAGGATACTCTTCACGATGAACAGGATATAGCATATTTTGTTGAAGTGCGTGAAGAAGGAGCACTAGTCAATGCAGGACTATATATGTATTATTATGATGAATACAATGAAGCAGACGGTGTTAAATATATAGTAAGCTTTGACAAAGCCTTTGGCTTTAATACAGGTACTGTTATCGTTCAGGTTGAAGAGGTTTTAAAACAGTATAAATATGTTAAAGAGGACTTTAATGATACAAACTCGTTTTTCATTTTAGGCGCAGAGGGTAAAGTTTTAATAGCAGAGTTTGGAGATTATACAGTAATTTTTGCTTTTGTAGATAATGCGCTTTCTGCAACTGCTATTTATAAAACAAATGATTGGAAGTAAAAAAATTGTCTTTAGTTTTTGATACAGCACAAACAATGCCGCTTTTGGCTCTTAGGGGCCTTGTGGTATTTCCCAAAAATATCGCATCCTTTGACGTTGCACGAAAAAAATCAATTAAAGCCATAAATGCGGCTATGGCATCAAACAGAATGCTTTTTGTCGTAACCCAAAAGGACTTTTACGTTGAAGACCCTAATGAAAATGACCTTTATAAAATGGGTTGTATTGTAAAAATCAAACAGGTTTTAAAGGTTTCGGATAATCTTGTTAAGGTTTTGGTTGAGGGCGTCAGTCGTGCAATATACCAGAATTTCAGAAATTCACGTGAATTTTTTGTAGCGGAAGTTACCGAGATACAAGAAAATCCTTTTAGCAATACAAAGGTTTACGAGGAAGCATATTTGCGTAAAATTAAATCAGCTTTTCACAAGTTTGCAAAGGTAATTCCTCCACTTGCGCCCGATGTAATCATGACGATTGATAATACAAACGATTTAAGCTATCTTTGTGATTATATCGCTTTTAACATTCCGTCACCTTTTGATGATAAACAACTGATTTTGGAGCAGATTAGTGTTGAAAAAAAAGCACAGAATCTGTTAAATTTAATTCTTAAGGAATCTGAATTGGGCAAAATAGACCAGAAAATTGCCGAGAAAACAAAGATTTCAATTGATGAAAACCAGAGAGAGTATTATCTACGTGAGCAAATCAAGGCAATAAGTCAAGAGCTTTATGGTGATGACGCTGACGAAATAGAGGAATATTACTCCAAAATTGCTTTTTTAAGCGCTGATGATGATGTTAAGGAAAAACTTAACGCACACGTTCAAAAGCTTTCTAAAATGCCACAGGGCTCACATGAGGGCACGGTAGAGCGTGGTTATCTTGATTTATGCTTGACACTGCCTTGGAATGCCAAAACAAAGGTTTTAACCGATATAAAGCGTGCTGCCAAAATTCTTGACCGTGATATTTATGGTATGGAAAAGGTTAAGGAAAGAATTTTGGAGCTATTGTCGGTTTATACCTTATCTCCCGACTTAAAGGGACAAATAATTTGTTTGGTTGGACCTCCCGGTGTCGGTAAAACCTCAATCGGAAAAACCATTGCCGAGTGTATGTCACGTCGATACGCTCGTGTATCACTTGGTGGTATTCACGATGAAGCTGAAATCAGAGGTCACAGAAAAACCTATATCGGTGCGATGCCCGGAAAAATTATTGATGCGGTAAAAAAAGCAGGTAGCTCAAATCCTCTAATTTTGCTTGATGAAATTGACAAGCTTGGCAGTGACTACAAGGGCGACCCTGCTTCAGCTATGCTTGAGGTTTTGGATCCTGAACAAAATGCTACCTTTGTTGACCATTTTGTCGAGATACCTTATGACCTGTCATCTGTTGTATTTATTGCCACCGCAAATAATATTGATACCATTCCGGCGCCCTTGCTCGATAGAATGGAGGTTATAGATTTAACCTCATATACAAGAGAGGAAAAGTTTAATATCGCAAAGCGCCATTTGGTAGCAAAGCAAATTGTTCGTCATGGTATGAAGAAATCACAGCTTCGTATAAACGATGATGCAATATATTCGCTCATTGATTTTTATACACGTGAAGCGGGTGTCAGAAAATTAGAAAGAAGTATTGCATCTCTTTGTAGAAAAGCTGCTAAAATTTTGGCAACAGGTGAGAAGGCAAGGGTAGTAATCAAGGCAACCGATGTTGAAAAAATGCTTGGTCGCCATAAATATCGCCCTGAAATGATTTTGCCAAATAATGAGGTTGGTGTAATTAACGGCTTGGCATACACTACAGTCGGCGGCGAAATTATGCAGCTTGAGGTATCCACTATGGAGGGAACCGGCAAAATTGAGCTTACAGGTTCTTTGGGCGATGTTATGAAGGAATCCTGCAAAGCAGCAGTTTCTTATGTTAGAGCAAATGCAGAGAAATACGGTATTGATTCACAGTTTTATAAAAACCTTGATATACATATCCACGCAACCGAAGCGGCTGTACCAAAGGATGGCCCTAGTGCGGGTGTCACAATCACGACTGCACTGATTTCCGCTCTTACAAACACGCCGATAAGACGTGATATTGCAATGACAGGCGAGGTTACTATAAGGGGCAGAGTTTTGGCTATTGGTGGACTTAAGGAAAAATCAATGGCGGCATATAGGGCAGGAGTAAAAACGGTATTTATTCCTCATGACAATCTTCACGATTTGGATGATGTTGATGAGACTGTTAGGAAAAATATAAATTTTGTACCCGTTTCATTTGTGGATGAGATTATTGAAAAAGCATTGATTTTTTCTAAAGAATCTAAATCGGACGATTGGCAAGCCGAGACACACATTTTTCAGAAAGAAAATCGAGTATCGTTAGGTCAATGATTGAGGAGTGTTTATGAATTACAATAATGCACAGTTTGAAAAATCATTCGGTAAATTGTCCCAACTCGAACCATCAGATTTACCGGAGTATTGCTTTAGCGGACGTTCAAATGTTGGAAAATCCTCGCTTATCAATAAGGTTCTCGGCAGAAAATCAATAGCTCGTGTCAGTTCAAAGCCCGGTAAAACTGTTACTATAAATTTCTACAAGGTTGATAATATCCGCCTTGTAGATTTGCCCGGATATGGCTATGCAAAGGTCTCTTACAAGGAAAAGGAATCCTGGTCAGAGCTTATGGAAGGCTATTTCGCAAGTGGCAGAGATATTAAAATGGTTTTTCAGCTTATTGATATGCGTCATCCTGCTACTGAGTTTGATATTTCAATGCTTGAATATTTGAGGTATAACCAAATTCCTTATACCGTAATTCTTACAAAAGCGGATAAGCTCAATAAGAGCGAGACCGAAAAACGTCTATCTCTCATTGTTGATGAATTAGGGGAATTGGGTGAAAATGTTGATATAATACCATTTTCAATCCAAAACGGACAAGGTGTAGAGAAGGTCAGAGAAATTTTAGAAAAATAATTTGTTTTTTTTCAAATTCCTCTTGATTATTTTCAAGAAGTGTGATATAATCCCATTTGTTGTGATTAGTTCACATATGCGCTGATAGCTCAGCTGGATAGAGCATCTGCCTTCTAAGCAGAGGGTCGGGGGTTCGAATCCCTTTCAGCGTGCCAATAAAGAAGTTACGACCTTTAGGTTGTAACTTCTTTATTTTTATATCAAAAAAGGGATTCGAACAAGCCGTTAAAAC
>JAZNRN010000117.1:0-6649 GCA_045590775.1 Acutalibacteraceae bacterium | reverse complement strand
TAGCCGAAAGTTCACCTGAAGATGCTTTTTTGTAAAGCGCTATCATTACCGCCGTCTTTCTTGTAGGATTTTTAAGATTAAATCCCTCGTCCTTAAGTGACTGAACCTCTGCATCTGATAGTCTTTCATTTAAAAGCGTTTTCATGGTTTTATAAAGTAGCTTGTCGTTCTCTTTCATAGCCTTTTCCCTCCCGGCAAGGCAATAATACAGCAAATGTATATGGACATTCCCCGACACGCAACTTGCACTATAAAGATTGGTATGGTATAATATCACTTAGGAGGCGGTATAATGAGATTCAAAAAATGGCATAAAATAACGATTGCGATTATTTTATCTATAAGCCTTCTTATCGCCACTCTTTTTGTTTCGCAAACACTATTTGCACATAAAAAGGATTATTATACTCCCGATTATGAGCGTGTAACCCTCACAGAAAACAGCGATTATGAAACTATATTTTTACAAACAGGCCTCGGTAAATCAATTAGTGAAAAACTGATTTCAGAAGGTCGTTTCGATGAAATTTTAAAAGCACAGGAGCTGTTTTTTGAGCCCCCAAAAGCCGACTGCACCTCACTTCTTGGTTGGTTTACACGTGAGGACCGATCATCAGAACCCGCCACACCGCTTTATGACCTGCAGCCCGGAGATATTCTTGTAACCCTTTCTACACACTCTATCGGTTGGCGGCACGGTCACGCTGGACTTGTTATTGACAAATATTCGGTTTTAGAGAGTGCTGTACTCGGCTCTAACTCTGAAATTGCTTCTGTTTCACATTGGAACACCTACTCGAACTATGCTGTTTTGCGTATAAAAAATGTAACCCCTGAACTTCAATCAGAGGTTACTGCTTTTGCTCACGATAAATTAAATGATGTGCCATACAAACTGACATCGGGTTTCTTTGGCGACAAGGCACCAAGCCCCGATTCAGACAGCTTTGGACTTCATTGCTCCTATCTTGTTTGGTATGCTTGGCAACATTTCGGTTTTGATTTGGATTCTGACGGTGGTCCGCTTGTTACAACTTCGGATATTTTAAATTCCGATTCTATTGAAGTGGTACAGATTTACGGTATAAATCCAAATGACTTTTTAAAATAAATTTTAAAGGTGATAGATTATGTTTGATGCTAAAAAAGTAAAATCAGACTGTGTGAATTGGATAAAAGATTTTTTTGAAAAGAACGGAAAGGACTGTAATGCGATAGTCGGTATTTCGGGCGGCAAGGATAGCTCGGTAGCGGCGGCGCTTTGTGTCGAGGCATTAGGACGTGACCGTGTTATCGGTGTACTTATGCCGCAGGGCGAGCAGGCAGATATTGATATGTCCCTTCTGCTTGTCAAGCATTTAGGTATCAAGCATTTTATTGTAAATATAAAAGATGCCGTCGATGCTGTTAAAAACAATCTGCCACGTGACCTTGCAATCACTCCCCAAACCCTGCAGAATATTCCGCCGAGAGTTCGTATGACTACCCTTTATGCAGTAGCACAAAGCACAAACGGCAGGGTATGCAATACCTGTAATCTATCGGAGGATTGGGTTGGTTATTCAACCCGCTATGGCGACAGTGTAGGTGACTTTTCGCCTATGTCAAATCTCACAGTACAAGAGGTAAAAGCAATAGGCAGAGAGCTTTCTTTGCCCGAAATTTTGGTCGAAAAAACCCCCATTGACGGACTTTGCGGCAAAACCGATGAAGAAAACTTAGGCTTTACTTATGCAGAGCTTGACCGATATATCCGTGAGGGTATTATCGAGGACAAAAAGAAAAAAGCGCTCATCGACAAAAAGCACGAAATGAATCTTTTTAAATTAAAGCTTATGCCCTCTTTTCCATACGAACCAAAATAAAAAGCGATAAATAAAAAAAGCACAACCGACTTGGTACTTTCTAGTCAGTTGTGCTTTTTATATTTGCTTAATACGCCTGCTTTAAAACCTCTAATATATCGGCCTTAGTCATAAATTTATAACCTCCGCCTTCTTCAATGCTGTCGGCTATAAGAGGTATCATTTCTTCTGTTACACCCACTTCACGCAAAGTTGTAGGTATGCCCATTTCCTTTATAAAATCGGATAATTTTTCAATACCCGAAAGTGCGATTTCCTCTTTTGTAAGGCCATCATCTCTGACCGCCCAAACCTTTTTGGCAAAACGGACAAATTTGTCTAATCCGTCTTTGTAAATATACTTATAATATGGAATAGAAACAATGGCAAGCCCCACTCCATGAGCGCAGTCGGTATATGCGCCGATTTGATGCTCGATTCCGTGAACAAGCCAGTCCTGTGTTTTTGAAAGCCCTGTAATGCGGTTAAGCGCTACCGTCGCACACCACATAATGTTACTTCTGGCTTCATAATCAGTCGGATTTTTAAGTGCTTTTCTGGTAGCAACTATCAGCGACTCCAAAACTCCCTCGATTAAATAGTCGGTAGTATTGTCATCTTCTCCCGAAAAATACTGCTCTAAAAGATGCGATATAATATCAAAAATACCACTTGTCATCTGGTATTTTGAAACGGAAAAGGTGTATTCAGGGTTAAGAATAGAAAATTTAGGGTTAACCTCGGGCGGAAAAACTCTGCCCTCTTTGATTTTCACATCCTCATTTGTAATAACCGAACCACCGTTCATTTCGGAGGCTGTACCTACCATTGTGAGAATAGAGGCAACAGGTACTACCTCATTTTCAAGAGGTTTAAAATCTATCCAATACTTTTGCCAAGGGTCGCCCTCGCAGTATGCCGAAACGGAAATTGCCTTTGCACAGTCAATTACACTGCCACCGCCTACCGCTAAAATAATGTCAATACTGTTATCTCTGACAAGCTTTGCACCCTCTAAAACCTGACTGTAACGAGGATTTGGGTTAATACCCTCAAGCTCGGTGATATTTTTACCCTCTGCCTTCAAAATTTCAATCACTTTGTCATAAAGTCCGATTTTTTTAATCGCACCTTTACCGTAAACGAGTAAAATATTTTTACCGTAATTTTTAAGCTCTACTCTTAAATTGTCAAGTGAATCCTTGCCAAAATAAATTTTCGTAGGATTATAAAATTCAAAATCATAAATCATAGTTTAGCCTCCTTTTAAAAATATTTTAACATTTTTATCCTAAAATGTATAGTAACTTTTTCAAAAAAATATGCACCCCATTTTTAAACGGAGCGCATATTATATTTTTTAATCTTTTTTCTCTATCAACTCATAAAGTGAGTTTATCACCCTGTCGAGATTTCCTATTTCATCAATAAGCCCTGTTTCAACCGCCTTTTCACCCGAAAGCACTGTGCCGACATCGGTGACTAGCTCGGTGGTGTTCATCATAAGCGAGGTAAAACTCTCCTTTGTAATATTAGAATTTTTAACCACAAAATCGGTGATTCTCTCTTGCATACGGGCAAAGTGATTCATCATCTGCGGCACACCAATCATAAGACCGCTACTTCTTACAGGGTGTATTGTCATAGTAGCAGAGGGCGCTATAAAAGAGCGCTTTGCCGAAACTGCAAGAGGCACACCGATAGAGTGTCCTCCGCCCAGTACAAAGGAAACCGTCGGCTTTTTCATCCCTGATATTAATTCAGCGAGCGCAAGACCTGCTTCAACATCACCGCCAACTGTATTTATAATAATCATAACGCCCTCGATTTCATCACTTTCCTCAACGGATACGAGTTGTGGAATAATATGCTCATATTTAGTAGTTTTGGATTGCTCGGGCAAAATGCTATGTCCCTCAATTTCACCAATTATTGTAAGGCAAAATATCTTGTGTCTGGTACCTATCGGAGAAAGTGTACCAAGTTCCTTTATTTGTTCGGTTTTCTCGTTTTCCAAATTTTCAGTATTTTTATTTTCCATAAGCTTCACCCTAACTGTTTTTATATAGTTTTTGTCTAAAGCAAACTAAAAATACATAAAAAACTTGAAAAACAACAAAATCTATGCTATTATACTAACATAAACCACCTATCACTTATTACTTCAAACTCGGGGGTATAGCTCAGCTGGGAGAGCGCTTGACTGGCAGTCAAGAGGTCATGGGTTCGAGCCCCACTATCTCCACCAAAATCGACAAGCTTATGTTAAAGCTTGTCGATTTTAATTTTTACAAAAAAATAACCCCGAGTTTTCTCGGGGTTTGCAATTTTTTATATTATTCGTCGATATCTACGTCCTGTACATACCAATCGCCGTTTAATTTATAAACAATAAAGGTAGCGTCCTTTGTTTCTTCGTCATCATCACCCTCAATTGTCAATTCAACATCAAGCTCATAAGCGGCAGTAACATCCTTTTTAGAGATGTCATAAGTATCTTTAAGGGTATTGCGAATATCTTTAAGGTCATCCTCATCAAGTTCGTCTTTGTCAGTAACCTTATAAGAAACGCTTACATCCTTACCATATTCTTCCTCCAAGGCTTCGAGAGAAGATTCATAAATTTCTTCAAAGTCCTTTTCGTCAGGCATTTCTTGGTCGTACTCTTTTTCCATATACTCCCAAACCTCAGTAGGTTGCATATCGATAAAGGCATCATAATCACCGTTAAAGGTGCCGTTTACATAGTTCTTAACAGCATCCTTAGGACTGCTCGATAAAGCAACTATAAGCACAATCACGATAATGATGGCACCTAAAGCAATAGCGCCAGGAAGGAAAAATTTCTTATACTCCATAATCTTTTTGATGAAGTCATTTTCAGGTGTTGCCGGAGCCTCTGGTGCTACAGCAAAGTTTTCACCGCAAGCTGTGCAAAACATTGCTTCATCCGGAAGCTCTGCACCGCATTTTCCACAGAATTTACTCATTTGAATTACCTCCAATAATTATTTATATTGTTAACAATATATTATCATTACAAAATATAAATGTCAAGAAATTTAGAGATATTTTGTGCCTGTTTTCAGACATATCTTGTGTTTACTTTTAACTTTTCACACAAAATGCGTAATTCACAAAAAAACTCGCAAGAGAAATCCTCCCTTGCGAGCCAAAACTTTCAATGCTTTAAATTGTTAAGATTAAAATGCAAGAAGACTTGCGTATGTACCTGCACAGGCAATAAGCATTATAAGCCATAAAGCAATACCGATAACACCGCAAACAATACCTGCAGTAGCCATACCGCTTGTGTTACCCTTGTAGCGTGCCACGGCACCGAAAATGATACCCAAAGCGCCTAAAACCAAGGGAACGATGAAAAATGATACGATACCGCAAACCATGCCTGCAATAGCAAATCCTTTTGCAGGAACGGGAGCAGGAGCGGGTTGTCCGTAAGGCTGTTGAGGTTGAACATAAGGTTGTTGAGGTTGTGCATATGTGGGTTGGGGTTCTGCATATGCTTGCTGGGGAGCAGCTTGAGTATCTGCTTGAGCTTGTGGTTGTGCTTGAGCGTCAACAACAGCACCGCAAACATGACAAAACGCAACATCATCGGCAAGTTGAGTGCCGCAATTCATACAAAATTTACTCATTTGGGAGTCCTCCTATTAAAATTATTTTTTGTTAACAATATATTAACATTTTATAGCGTTTATGTCAAGCACTTATAAAACTTATATATAAGTTTTTTTACAAAAAACACTTGACTATTATTTTTAGTTGTGGTATTATACTCTTTGTTCAAATGCGGGTGTAGTTCAATGGCTAGAATCCCAGCCTTCCAAGCTGGTCGTGTGGGTTCGATTCCCATCACCCGCTCCAAAAACTGAGGACAGACATCATCGTTTGTCCTCTTTCTTTTTGGCCAAACGATAAAGGCTTCCCTTGCCCTCAACTTGCATAAATAAAGGGATTAAGCAACATACATCTAAAACAGGCTAAAAAACACCCAACCCCTTAGTAGTCAAAAAGTAAAGGCTACTGAGGGTTTTTGTTATAATTATTTTTGGGAGCGAATTGGGAGCAAAAACGAAAACTACATTTAAAAATTCAATTTACTATATCAAACTGACCTATGTTCTGTGTATTGGAGCATAGGTCTTTTTTTACTTTAAGGAGTGTAAAATACAATGAAAAATTTTATTGAAGAATTATTTTATGGGAATATAGACCCACAGGCAAGAGGTTATACAAAGGATAGTAACATTAGAAAGGTATCCGACAAGATAAATGACATTGAGGAACAACTGACAAATAAACTTAATAAGGAAGAAAAAGCCTTGTTTCTTGACTTTGTCAATGCACACAGCGAATTATCGGCTGAATCAAGCCTTGACTCATTCATTGTTGGTTTTAGGCTTGGTGCGAGGTTTGTGTATGATACCTTTGTTAGCGATAATGCACCGTTTTATGATTATATTAAATAGCCTAAATTAATAAGATTTCGAATCAATAATACTTACCTTGATTTTTTATTGCATTAGTAGTAAAATAATATATAGTAATTTATTGGTAATATTCGAGAGGAAAATATTATGAAAAAAGTTGTTTGTTTAATCTTATCAACAGTAATGATATTTAGTTTATTTTCTATAGTCCCATTTACCGTTTCTGCAGAAGAAAATATTACAAAAACACAAGAGGAGGAATACATATATTATTCAGATTTGTTTTATGGGTATTCTACTTATTTAACCACTAATACATATTTAATTTCATATGAGCTTGACACATCAAAT
>JAZNRN010000116.1:0-2641 GCA_045590775.1 Acutalibacteraceae bacterium | reverse complement strand
GGCCACTCTCCCGCAGAAATAACCGACCAAGAAAAATGTATCGGTTGTGCTTTTTGCGCTACAATGTGTCCTGATTGCGTTATAACCGTTGAGAAGTGAGGTGCAATATGAGTGATAAAGTTTTAATGAAAGGTAACGAAGCAATTGCCGAAGCCGCTATCAAAGCAGGTTGTATGCATTACTTTGGATATCCAATTACTCCTCAAACTGAAATTGCGGCATATATGGCAAAGAAAATGCCCAAAATCGGTGGATGCTTTTTACAAGCAGAAAGTGAAATTGCCGCTATCAATATGGTTTACGGTGTTTCCTCAACAGGTCACAGAGTTATGACCTCTTCTTCAAGCCCCGGCATATCCTTAAAGGGTGAGGGACTTTCATATTTGGCAGGTGCAGATTTGCCCGCACTTATTGTAAACGTTCAACGTGGTGGCCCCGGCCTTGGCCGTATTCAACCTTCACAGTCTGACTATTTCCAAGCTACAAAAGCAGGTGGTCACGGTGATTTTAAAATGCTCGTTTTAGCACCTGCATCTGTTCAAGAAATGGCTGACCTTACCGTTAAGGGCTTTGAACTTGCTGATAAATATCGTATGACTTCTATGATTTTGGCTGATGGTACAATGGGTCAAATGATGGAGCCGGTATCTCTTGATTTCAACATTGGTGAGAAGGTTGAAAAGCCTTGGGCTACAACCGGTACAAAGCTTGAACGTGAGCACAATATTGTAAATTCACTTTTCTTGTCTCCCGAAAAGTTAGAAGAAGTAAACTTTGAGAGATATGAAAGATATAAGTACATAGAAGAAAACGAAGCTATGTACGAGGAGTATATGATGGATGATGCCGAAATTTGTGTTGCAGCTTTCGGTATTGCGGCTCGTGTTGCAAAGAATGCAATAAACGAAGCTCGTGCAAAGGGAATCAAGGTAGGTCTTATTCGCCCGATTACTCTTTGGCCTTTCCCAAAAGCTCCTTTTAAAGCAGCAGGGGACAAGGTAAAGGAAATCATTTCTGTTGAGCTTTCAATGGGACAAATGATTGAAGATATTAAGCTTGCTTCAGAATGCAAGGTTCCCGTAACACTTTGTAATCGTGTTGGCGGTATGATTCCGTCACCTGAGCAGGTTTTAGAAGCTATAGAAAAAGCAAATGAGAAAGGAGCAAAATAATAATGGTAGTATTTGATAAACCCCATGCGCTATCCGACATGCCTTTACACTACTGTCCCGGTTGCACACACGGTATTGTTCACCGATTAGTAGCCGAAGTAATGGATGAGTTAGGTATTGAAGGCAAGACAATAGGTATTGCTCCTGTTGGTTGCTCGGTTATGGCTTATGATTATTTTAACTGTGATATGATCGAGGCGGCTCACGGTCGTGCTCCCGCTATTGCAACAGGTGTAAAAAGGGCATTGCCGGAAAATATCGTGTTTACATATCAAGGTGACGGCGACTTGGCATCTATTGGTATGGCAGAAACCGTACACACAGCTGCAAGAAACGAAAACATTACTGTAATTTTCATTAACAATGCAATTTATGGTATGACAGGCGGTCAAATGGCGCCCACATCACTTCCCGGTCAGGTAACACAAACTTCACCTTACGGTAGAGATGTTGACCATTGCGGTTTTCCGATTAAGGTTTCCGAAATGCTTTCTACTCTTGATGGTCCTGAATATATTGAGAGAGTTGCAGTTAACAATGTAAAGAATGTAAAAAATGCAAAAAAGGCTATTAAAAAGGCATTCCAAAACCAAGTTGATGGTAAGGGCTTTTCACTTGTAGAGGTTATTTCAAGCTGTCCTACAAACTGGGGTATGACTCCCAAAGCTGCACTTGAGTGGATTGACGAAAAAATGATTCCTTATTATCCTTTAGGTGTTTATAAAGACCGTTCGGCAGAAAGTGAGGCAAAATAATATGGCTACAACACAATATTTATTTGCAGGCTTCGGCGGACAAGGTATTCTTTTTTCAGGTAAATTTTTAGCATACAAGGGTCTTTCAGAGGATAAGCAGGTAAGCTGGCTTCCGTCTTATGGCCCTGAAATGCGTGGTGGTACAGCTTCTTGCGGTGTTATTTTAAGCGATACACCCGTAGGCTCTCCCATTGTTTCAAAGCCTGATGTTTTGGTTGCTATGAACTTGCCTTCACTTGATAAGTATGAGGATGCAGTAGTATCTGGTGGTACAATTTTTGTTGACTCAACTTTAATTGAACGCAAGGTAAAGCGTAGTGACGTTACTGTTCATTATATTCCTGCTACTGCTCTTGCAGGCGAAAACAAAATGCCTACACTTGCTAATATGATTATCGTGGGCAAAATTTTAAAGGAAATGAATGAATTTAACGAGGATAGCGTAAATCTTGCACTTTCAAAGGTGATTTCCGCAAGACACGCTGATATGCTTGATTTCAATTTAAAGGCATTAAAGCTCGGCGCAGACCATTAAGGAGTGAAATTTATGGAAATTAAAATTACAAAAGCTTCTGTATTAAAGGAGAAACCCGATAGTTCGACGTTGGGCTTCGGTAAGATTTTTACTGACCATATGTTTATGATGGATTGGAACAGCGAAACAGGTTGGAGCAATGCACGTATTGTTCCTTTTGAAAATCTTTCAATTCACCC
>JAZNRN010000115.1:0-9502 GCA_045590775.1 Acutalibacteraceae bacterium | reverse complement strand
TGAGCTTGAGCGCCGTGTAAAGATTACCGACGGAATCTTACGCGTTATGGTTATCAAAAAGTAATGGAGGATTATTAAATGTTTAATCTTGTTGTTTTAACCGGTCGCTTAACTGCTGACCCCGAACTCAAAACTACACCTAACGGTATTTCCGTTACCACTTTCTCCATAGCTGTAAACCGCAATTATCGTTCCGGCGGAGAGAGTCAAGCCGATTTCATCAATATCGTGGCTTGGCGTCAAACTGCGGAATTTGTTACAAAATACTTCAAAAAAGGCAATCTTATCGGCATTGAGGGTTCAATCCAAACCCGTCGTTATCAAGATAAAAACGGTAATAACCGCACCGCTTTTGAAGTAGTTGCAAACAATGTTCAGTTTGTTGAAAGCAAGAGAGATTCTGCTCCTGTTGAATCTGCGGCTCCTGCTTCCTTCAGCAATGCTGACACAAATGATTTCGCCGATTTGGGCGATGCCACAGATGACGATTTGCCATTCTAATCAAATTGTCAAACAAAGATAAAATTTAAGGAGGCTTTATCATGGAAAACGAAAGAAACGATAGACCTATGCACAAGAAACCCCGTAAAAAGGTTTGCCATTTCTGTGTTGACCGCGTAGAAAGCATTGATTATAAGGATGTAGCAAGACTTCGCAAGTTCATCTCTGAACGTGCAAAGATTCTTCCTCGTCGTGCAACAGGTACATGTGCTGCTCACCAGCGTGCAATTACCACCGCTATCAAGCGTGCACGTCAAATGGCTTTACTTCCTTATGTAAATGACTAATAAATGCTTTAGCTAGAAACCCTTTGCACTTTTGCAAAGGGTTTTATTTTTATGTAAATATTTCCAATTGCCGGATTTTGTAATTAAATTGTAACTTTTTTTCGTTTTGGGGTTGCAAATTCGGCAGAAATTTTGTATAATGTATGTGTGTAATTTTGTCTAGTTATTTATTCATAAATAAAGGATGTGTTTTTCAATGGCAAACAGACTTTTCCAAGGTGTCATTCATCAAATGAAGGAATCCATTGACCGTATTTTCGGTGTTATGGATGAAAACGGCACCGTTATCGCTTGCAGCGAGCTTAACAAAATTGGTGAAACGGTCGATGGTCTCGACATTTCAAATAACGAAACATTTGTAAGTGACAATTTGACATACAAATCATTAGGTCAAAATCCCGACTCCAACTATCTTGTATTTGTTGAAGGAAATGACCTTTTGGCTTCAAAATACGCTTCGGTTTTGGCCGTTTCTTTCTCTAACATAAAATTTTATTACGATGAAAAATATGACCGCAGTAACTTCATCAAGAACATCATTCTTGACAACATTTTACCCGGTGACATTTATTTGAAAGCACGTGAGCTTTATTTTGACAGCGATGTTATGCGTACGGTTATACTTATTCGTTCAACCGAGCATACAGACATTTCTGTTTATGACATTGTTCAAAATCTTTTCCCCGATAAATCAAAGGATTTTGTTATCAGCATTAACGAAAACGATATTGCATTGGTCAAAGAGACTAAACCGGGTATTGACCCGAAAACCATTGAGAAATTAGCGTCTTCTATTGCAGACACTATTTCGAGTGAATTTTACACACATGTTGTTATCGGTATCGGTACTACTGTCAGCAATCTTAAGGATTTGGCTCACTCTTTTAAAGAGGCTCAAACCGCACTCGAAGTTGGCAAAGTGTTCGACACAGAAAAAACCATTGTTTCTTATGACAATTTGGGTATTGCACGTCTCATTTATCAATTACCCACAACCCTTTGCGAAACATATTTGAGAGAAGTCTTTAAATTAGGCTCTATTGAAAGCCTTGACGGCGAAACACTTTTCACAATCCAACGTTTCTTCGAAAACAACCTCAATGTTTCTGAAACCTCAAGAAAGCTTTTCGTTCACAGAAACACCCTTGTTTACAGACTTGAAAAAATCAAAAAAATAACCGGTCTTGACCTTCGTGAATTTGACCACGCAATTATTTTCAAAATAGCTTTAATGGTTAATAAGTACTTAAAGAGCAACCCAATCAAATATTAAGAAAGTGAATTTTATGGAAGAAAATATCAACATTAACGAAATGGCGACACCGCAAAAACCCGTTATCGAGTTTCGCAGTGTCTCCAAAACATATCAAACAGGTACTCACGCTCTCGACGATGTTAACATAACCATCCACAGTGGCGAGTTTGTATTCGTTGTAGGTTCATCAGGTGCAGGTAAAAGTACCTTTATGAAGCTTATTATGCGTGAGGAAAAGGCCAATACCGGCAAAATTATTGTTAACGGTTTTAATCTTGACACACTCAAGCGCAAACAGGTTCCAAAGCTTCGCAGAACAATGGGAATTGTTTTTCAGGATTTCCGACTTATACCTAATATGAATGTTTTTGATAACGTTGCTTTTGCTATGCACGTTGTAGGAGCAAGCAACAAGGAAATTCGCCGTGAGGTTCCAAAGGCACTTGCCAAAGTCGGACTCGGCCATAAAGCCCGTTCGATGCCCAACCAATTATCCGGCGGTGAGCAACAACGTGTAGGTCTTGCACGTGCACTTATCAACTCTCCGGATATTCTTATCGCAGACGAGCCTACCGGTAACGTTGACCCAAATATGTCTTATGAAATTGTTTCAATGCTTACCGAAATCAACAAAGCTGGTACAACAATTCTTATGGTAACCCACGACCACAATTTGGTTCGTGACTTCAGACACCGTGTAATTATGCTTGACAGTGGTAAGATTGTAGCCGACAATGCCGGAGGTGACCTTCAATGAAATTGAGAAGTTTTAAATACCTTTTGGGTGAAGGCTTTAAAAACACCTGGGCAAACCGACTTATGACGCTTGCTTCTATCGGTGTACTTATCGCTTGTATGGTAATTATCGGTCTTGCTTTGCTAATAAGCGCAAATGTAAACAAAGCAATGGGCGAGCTTGAAAAACAAAATGTTATTATGGCGTTTATGAAGGATGAAAGCTGGGCAATTTACGGTACAGATTCCTCCGATAACCAAAATGAAAATCATTATACCGAAGACGGTACCTTGATAACCGACAGCTCTGCCATTGATCCTGATTCTTATGTAATCCATAATGATGAAGAAGCGTTAGAGCTTTGCCGAGAAATCGAAAAAATCGACAATGTTAAAAAGGTTGAGTTTGTTTCAAACGAGGAAGCTCTTGAAATTGCGACTTCCGATATGGATGAATCCCAGAAGGAATATTTTTCCTTCCTTAAGGAAGAATCCGGAAACCCCATCTCTTGTGCAGCAAGAGTAACAATGGAGGATATGTCAAAATTCAGTGAAACAAAGAAAGCTATCCTAAAGCTTGACGGAATTGATTCCATTCGTTCCCAAGACGACCTTGCCGATAAAATCAGTGCACTTGAAAAAGGTCTCGGCATAGCGGGTGTATGGATTGTTGCAATTCTTATTATCATTTCACTCATCATTGTTTCAAACACTATTCGTGTTACAATGTACACCAGAAAGCTTGAAATCAGTATTATGAAGGCAGTAGGCGCTACTGATGCCTTTGTTCGTATTCCGTTTGTTGTGGAGGGTATGCTCATCGGCTTTATATCGGCTCTGCTTTCAGAGGTGCTTGTTTACTTCTGCTACAGAATCGCAACCGAAACCATTATGACAAACCTCGCTACAAGCGGTGTTGTTGCCTTCTCAGAAATGGCAATTCCTTTACTGCTGGTATTTATTGCTATTGGCGTATTTGCCGGCGCAATAGGCAGCTTCATTATGATTAGTAAATATTTACGCCGTGAAGGCAGTGAATTTGCTGCTATTTAATTTATATAAGGTGGTTATTTATGCGCAATAAACTCATACGTGTGCTTGCAACAATTGTTTGCATCGTGCTTTTTATAACGGTTATTCCCACAGATATAGCAAATGTTCCTGTATTTGCAAAAAAAACCGCTTCTCAAATAAGGGATGAAATTGCAGACCTTGAAGATGAAGCAGATGAAATTCAGGATGAAATCAATGACTTGCAGGGAAAAATTAATAAGCAAAAGGCTTTGAAGGATGCTTTAGAAAAGAAAATCGCAAACCTTCAAGAGCAGATTGATATTTGTAATAGTGCAATTGACAAGCTTAATTCTCAAATAAGTCAGTATCAGAAAGAAATTGATGAAACCGAGGCTAAAATTGAGCAGGATAAGCTTTCCTTCAGAAAAAGACTTCGTGCGATTTATATGTCAAATTCCGGCAGCAACCTTCAAATTCTTTTAGGTGCAGAGGACTTTTCTGATTTTCTTTATTTAGCAGAGCTTACCGCTTCTGTTTCAGCAAGGGACAAAATCCTTATTGAAGGTCTTGTTGAGAGTATTAAAGCAATCGAGAAAAAGCAAGCCGAAATTGATGCTATGCTTCAAGAGCAAATTGAGATAAAGGCTACTGTTGATGCAAAGCAGACCGAGCTTGAAAAGGAAAGTGCCGCAATTCAAGCTGTCATTAACAAAATTGATGCCAACCAAACCGAGCTTGAAGAGGATAAGGCTTTGGTAGAGGCTCAAATTAAAAAGAAAGAACAACAATTAGCAGAACTTAATACTACAGGCGGAACAAACGTTAAATATGACGGTGGCCAATTCCTGTGGCCTGTTCCGGGATATTACGGAATTTCCTCCGGCTTTGGTCCTCGTTGGGGCTCATACCATTACGGTATTGATATTGCCGGCGGTGGCATTTCGGGTAAAAAGGTTGTCGCTGTTGCAGACGGTGTGGTTGTAAAACACTATAACTCTTGCAGACACAACTACGGCAAAAACGGTAGTTGCGGTTGCGGCGGTGGTTACGGTAACTATGTGACAATCAACCACGGAACCAAGGATGGTAAGACCTATCTTGCGATTTATGCCCACGTTTCAAGAACAGCTGTTTCGGGCGGTACTGTCAAGAAGGGTCAAACTATAGGCTATGTTGGCTCTACCGGTTGGTCAACCGGCTTCCACCTGCATTATGGTATTTCTGTAAACGGCGTGTGGAAAAACCCGATGAATTACTATTAAAAAATATTTTAAGCCGTCACCGGCAAAAGACGGTGGCGGCTTTTTTGAGGTTTTGTGTATTGAAATTTTTTAGAATTATAACCGCAGTCTTAACCATTTCACTTTGCATTTTGATATTTACGCTTTCACATCAAAATTCCGAAAAATCCTCCGCCACCAGCAGTGGTCTTATTGCAAAATTTATTGCAATTTTTGTTGATGATTTTGAGGAATTACCTATTGAAAAGCAACAAGAGTTATGCGCTCCTTTTCAGTTTGTGGTGAGAAAATCGGCTCACTTTGCCGCATATTTTTTGCTCGGCATTTTGAGCTTTTTGAGTGTTTTGACCTATAAAAAAAGTCTCAAATACAAGCTCTTGTCGAGTGGTGCCTTTTGCTTTTTGTATTCAATAAGTGATGAAATTCATCAGCTTTTCATAATTGGCCGAAGCGGTGAAATACAGGACGTCGTAATTGATACTTGCGGTGCATTACTTGGTATTTTATTGGTTTATTTAGTTTTAAGACTAAAAAAGTTAAAGCAATTTATAAAATAAAGGATGAGTGGGATGAAAAAGAAGGATTTGATTTCTCAGAACAGCAGCCTTTTTTTCAAAAACGATGAATTACAGGGCGAATATAATAAACTTAAGGCCGAAAACGAAAGCCTCAAGGCAAAAAACGTCGAGCTTATAAAAGAGGCCGAAAGCATAAAAACCGAGCTTGAAAACTGCAAGGAAAAGCAGGTGTTGTCTGAAAATTTAATATCATCTTTTCCGGATAGCTTAAGCTTCGCCGCAAAGACAATTGGTGAAATCGTGGTAGATGCTACTATCAAGTGTAACTCTCTGACAAGCGATGGAAATGTTAACAATCGTGAGCTTGTAAACTTAATTTTGGGCAGAACAGAGGTTGCAAAGGCCGAAATTTTAAAAATCACAGCCCTCGAGTTAACCGAGGAAGACAAAAATTCACAAATAAGTGACGAAAAAGCAAATGCTTTAGACTATTTCTTGAGTGTTTTAGCTCAAAAAGTTTAAAAACGTTATTTTTTTAACATTTTCTATTGTTTTTTTCGTCGTATTTTGATATAATATTTTGCGGTATGGACAAAATTAGTGTCTTACAATTTTGAAAGGAGTACATACAATGAACTATTCAAAAGAAGTTGAAAATATGTGTCCTCTTGCTAAAGGCGCATATCACGGTCCCGCTCCTATTCCGGAAGAGGGCAAATGGGTACAGGTTAAAGAAGTTAAAGATGTTTCCGGTCTTACACATGGTGTGGGTTGGTGTGCACCTCAGCAGGGCGCTTGCAAACTCACTCTTAATGTAAAAGAGGGTATTATCGAGGAAGCTTTGGTTGAGACACTCGGCTGCTCAGGTATGACACACTCTGCCGCTATGGCTTCTGAAATTTTAGTTGGTAAAACTATTCTTGAAGCACTTAATACAGACCTCGTTTGTGATGCTATCAATACAGCAATGCGTGAGCTTTTCTTGCAAATCGTTTACGGCCGTACACAAACTGCTTTCTCTGAAGACGGTTTGCCTATAGGTGCCGGTCTTGAGGACTTGGGTAAAGGTCTTCGCTCACAAACAGGTACCACCTATGCTACAAAGCTCAAGGGTCCCCGTTATTTAGAGCTTGCTGAAGGCTACATCACCAAAATCGCTGTTGACAAGGACGGTGCTATCACAGGCTACAAGTTTGTACACCTCGGCAAAATGATGGATATGATTAAAAAAGGCATGGACGCTAACGAGGCTTTGGCAAAGGCTTCCGGTCAATACGGTCGTGTTGATGATGCTGCAAAGCTTATCGACCCGAGAGAAGAATAATTAAGGAGAAAATGAACAATGGCTTTATTTGAAAGTTATGAGAGAAGAATTGACCAAATCAATGCGGAACTCGCAAAGCACGGCATTTCTTCCATTGAAGAAGCAAAGGAAATCTGCGACAAAGCAGGTGTTGATGCTTATCAAATCGTTAAAGACACACAGCCTATCTGTTTTGAAAATGCTTGCTGGGCTTATGTTGTGGGTTGCGCTATCGCAATCAAAGAAAATGTTAAATCTGCAGCTGAAGCAGCTGAGAAAATCGGTCTCGGTCTTCAGTCTTTCTGTATCCCCGGTTCTGTTGCCGATGACCGTAAGGTAGGTCTCGGTCACGGTAACCTCGGCGCAATGCTTTTACGTGATGAAACAAAATGCTTTGCTTTCCTCGCAGGTCACGAGTCCTTCGCTGCTGCTGAAGGTGCTATCGGTCTTGCAAAGAGCGCAAACAAGGCTCGTAAAGAACCTCTTCGTGTAATTCTTAACGGTCTTGGTAAGGACGCCGCAAAGATTATCTCAAGAATCAACGGCTTCACCTATGTTCAAACAAAGTTTGACTACTACACAGGCGAATTAAAGATAGTTGAAGAAATCGCTTATTCCGACGGTGAGCGTTCAAAGGTTCGTTGCTACGGTGCAGACGATGTTCGTGAAGGCGTTGCAATTATGCACGCTGAGGGCGTTGATGTTTCTATCACAGGTAACTCAACTAACCCCACTCGTTTCCAACACCCTGTTGCAGGTACTTATAAGAAAGAATGTATCGAGCAAGGCAAGAAGTACTTCTCAGTAGCTTCCGGCGGTGGTACAGGACGTACACTCCATCCCGATAATATGGCTGCTGGTCCTGCTTCTTACGGTATGACCGATACTATGGGTCGTATGCACTCTGCCGCTCAGTTTGCAGGTTCTTCTTCAGTTCCCGCTCACGTTGAGATGATGGGACTTATCGGTGCAGGTAACAACCCGATGGTTGGTATGACTGTTGCTTGCGCAGTTGCAGTTAACGAAGCACTTAATAAATAAGGCTTTATGCGGTTTTTCATGACCTCATAAATTAACCCATTACTAAAAATTGAACAAATAACAGTTGGATACATCATTTTAAGGTTTTAACCTATGATGTGTCCAATTTTATAGAATTTTAGAATGTTTTGCAATGGTTCAACGCTGTTTTGTGACTCAAAAACAGTACAATGCAATTTGTTTTTTTGCAGGAGGATTTTTATGCCTGAAAAACAATGGTTTAAAAAATCACAATTTGGTATGATGATTCATTTTGGTCTCTATAGTGTGCTTGCAGGTGAATGGAACTATCAACGCATGGATATGATAGCTGAATGGATACAATCTTGTTTTCAAATTCCGATTAAAGAATATGAAAAACTGATGCAGGCTTTCAATCCTATTTATTTTAATGCTGACGAATGGTGTAATATAGCTGTTGAAGCCGGAATGAAATATATAGTAATTACAGCAAAGCATCATGAAGGATTTGCTCTTTTTAATTCTAAGGTTGATGAATACAATGTAATGCATACACCTTTTGGAAGGGATATTATAAAAGAGTTGTCTTTTGCATGCAGAAAAAAAGGTCTAAAATTCGGAATTTACTATTCGCAGGAACTTGATTGGCACGAAGAACACGGCGGTGGGTACACTGAAACATCAGAAACTAATTTAGGTAAACCTTGGACAAATTTTTGGGATTTTCCCAATACCGAAAAAGATTTTGAAATTTGTTTTCGCAAAAAAACTATTCCGCAAGTGATAGAATTACTTACGAATTACGGTGATATTGATTTAATCTGGTTTGATACTCCTCAAGATATTACAAAAGAGCAATCGATTGAACTGTATAATCTTGTAAAAAAATATCAACCAAATTGTATGATCAATTCACGCATTGGCAATGGAATGGGAGATTATGGTTCATCAGGCGATAACGAAACGGATGCTGTAAGCAACAATATATTTTATGAAGTACCGGCAACGCTTAACGATACGTGGGGCTATAAGGCTTATGACCAAAATTGGAAAAGTGCTGAAAAAGTATTAAAAATTAAAAATGATTTAAATAGTAAAGGTATTAATTATCTTTTAAATGTTGGTCCCGACCATCTTGGCCGAATACCTGCACCCTGTGTCGATATATTAAAAAAGGTTGGAAGTGTTTTTTAAAGAATAACACCCCATAGTCACTTTAATTGTTGCATGCGCAGTTGCAGTTAACGAAGCGCTTAACAAATAATTCGTAATTCGTAATGCTTAATGCGTAATTTTAAAGGCTTGAGAAAAATCTCAAGCCTTTTTGCTATTGTGTATAAAATTTATCTTCTTTCCATTTTTGCGGGTTTGTGTCAATGTAATTCCAAATTTTCAAATAATCATTTTCATTACGTATTATATGGTCGTGGAAGGATGTTTGCCAAATTTTTTGTTTTGAATTTATTATACGGCATTTACGTGCGGTTAATGATTTGAACGCACATATAACATCGGATAATGTAGGGCAGGGGCTTGCTCCTGCCGCATCGTTTTGGATTATAATTATTGCGTGAATATGGTTCGGCATAATTACATATTTGTCGATTTTTATATTGTTATACCTGTTTTGCAAATCGCACAATTCC
>JAZNRN010000114.1:0-18389 GCA_045590775.1 Acutalibacteraceae bacterium | reverse complement strand
TATGAGGATGATGGTTATACGGGAACCAACTTCAATCGACCGGATATTCAAAGACTTTTCGAGGATATTGAGCTTGGTTATATCTCAACAGTCATAGTCAAAGATATGTCCCGATTTGGTCGTGAGTATCTACAAGTCGGTTACTATACCGAACAATACTTTCCCGAAAAAGATATTCGTTTTATAGCGGTAAATGATGGTGTGGATAGTAATGAAGAAGATAACGATTTTACTCCCATTAGAAATGTTATTAACGAGCTCTATGCCAAGGATATTAGTCGAAAGGTTAGGTCGGCACACAGAACAAGAGGGAGCCTTGGTGAACCGTTAGCCCAACCACCTTATGGGTATATGAAAGATCCAAAGAACAAAAAGAAGTGGATTATAGATCATGAAGCTGCAGCGGTGGTAAAGGATGTTTTCAAGATGTGTTTGGAGGGCAAAGGCAATGAAACCATTGCAAGAATCTTACAAGAAAGGCAGGTGTTAATTCCAATGGCTTATTGGCAATCTAAAGGACTTCCGAGAGGCGGGAAAATAAAGCAACCGAACCCTTACAAATGGTGTAAAAGCTCGGTTTCAAAGATACTCGCTCAACAAGAATACTGCGGCGACGTTATTAACTTCAAAAGCTATTCCAGGTCTTTTAAAAACAAAAAGAGAATTCTTAAACCCCAAGAGGATTGGATGGTGTTCAAGGACATACACGAACCTATTATTGATCGTGAAACCTTTGAACAGGTGCAGAAGCTTACAAAAACCACAAAACGCAGAGCGCCGAAAGATAAAAGCATACCTAAAAATATGTTTGCCGATTTACTTAATTGTGCCGACTGCAAACACAAACTTTGGTTTCATATCAATACCAAAAACAAAGATATTCACTATTTTAGTTGTTCCAACTACGTTAAGGATTACAGAGGTACCTGTCAAACAAGGCATTATGTCAGAGCCGATGCAATCGAAGAAGTGGTAACTTACGAACTTCAAAGGCTTGCGGATTTCCTAAGATACGATGAAGAGGGCTTTGCTCAGCTACTTGCGGATAAGACTAACAAGGATATGCTAGAAGAACAGAAAAATGCTAAGCAAATCATAGACCAGAGCAAAGCGAGAATCCAAAAGATTGATACGCTTTACGAAAGGTTATATGAAGACAATGTGTCGGGGAAAGTCACAGATGCTTTCTTTATGGAACTCTCTCATAAATACGAAAATGAGAAAGAGAAACTCAAAAAGAAAATCTTTAATTACAAAATCCAGCTCGACGAGTTGGACAAGATGGTTTTCCATAAAGAGATGTTTTTGAACGCAATTCGCAAATTTATGGAGATGCAAACCATCACAGCGCCGCTGATTCGCGAGCTGATTGACCACATTGAAGTACACGAAACAGAAGGCGAAGGAAAATACAAAACCCAACGAATTGTGATATTCTACCGATTCATAGGATATATAGAAATCCCTGAAAGCGCCTTCGTACAGCCTTTAACCAAGGATACAAGGCAAGGTGTAGCAGTTTCGTATATACCCAAAGCTTTACCTGCATAACAAAAAAGAGCAGGTTTATCCTGCTCTAAACACTAATGTGCATAAAAAAGAATGTTCATAACGGTTAAGTCCGTTATGAACATTAGGCATGGTGCAGAGGACGGGACTTGAACCCGCACGTCAAAAACACTGGTGTCTGAGGCCAGCCTGTCTGCCAATTCCAGCACCCCTGCAAATTTGAAATAATAGTGAATAAATTAGAAGTTTCAACCATTAAATTATATCATAAAGTATCACAATGTCAAGAAAATTTGAGGCGATGAGATATATTTCTCATCGCCTTTTTTACAATTTTATGATAAACCAAAGCTAACACTCAACGCCTTATCCACCATTACCATAGACTCGCCGTCGAGGCTGCCCATTTTTTCCTTTAAACGTTGCTTATCAATAGTCCTTACCTGTTCAAGTAAAACTATCGAATCCTTTGCAAGTCCGCAATCGTTTGCCTCGACAGAAATATGTGTGGGCAACTTTGTTTTATCCCTTTGGCTAGTGATTGCGGCAGCTATAACAGTAGGACTGTATTTATTGCCGACATCGTTTTGAATTATAAGTACCGGTCTTACACCGCCCTGTTCCGAGCCCACAACCGGACTTAAATCGGCATAGTAAATTTCTCCCCGTTTTATATTCATTACTCTTTCACACTCTCGCTGATTTGTTCTGATTATATTCTTACCAATATAAAGAATTTTAATCAGAAGATTTTCTTTTCCTTACATAATATGAAAGGAAAATACAAGTTGTGAAAGAGCCTTTTTGGGTTTACAAGCCTTCTAAATCAAAATTAGGGATAAACTTTGTATCGGCACTTTTAAGCTCCTGTATAAACACATTTTTAAAATCAGAGTTTAAAATGTGATTTATTACCTTTTCGTATTCCCTTTTTGTGATTTTTCGATTTATTATCGGCATATTTATCGCCTTATTATAAGGTACATACTGGCTCATAATACTGAAAAATGCACCCTTAGCATTTGAGCTTACCCAATCAAAAACCGCTATCGCTTCATTAGTTCCCTGTGGCAGAATAAGATGCCTTATAATGACACCTTTTTGCATTATCCCGTTTGCTATTTTCACATTGGGCTGCTGCCTTAAAGCCTCTGTTATCGCTTTTTTTGCGATTTCAGGATAATCTTCCACACCCGAATAAAGTCTTGCTCTGTCGCTTGAAAGATACTTTAAATCAAGCAAAAAGATATCTATATAACCCTCAAGCTCCTTTAATGCTTCTACTAAATCATATCCACTGCTGTTATAAACTATCGGGATACTCGGTTTATAAATTTCCAAAGCCTTTTTTATAGCATATATATAATGTGTGGGTGTGACAAGATTTATATTATGTGCGCCCTTTTGTTCAAGCTCTCTAAAAATTTGAGCTAATCGCTGCACTGTTATTTCTTTTCCAAAATTTTCGTGCGACAGCTCATAATTTTGGCAGTAAACGCAGCCAAGCGAGCAACCCGAAAAAAAGACAGTTCCAGAACCTCTCTCACCGCTTATAATCGGCTCTTCCCAAAAATGCAAGCAAGCCTTTGCTACACATGGTAACAAAGGCATTTTGCAAAAACCGTTTAAATTATTATGTTGCGTCCTTTGGGCATTACACCTTCTCGGACAAGTTTTGCACTTCATTGTTTACCTTCCTTCGAGGCTTATATTCAAGAACCCTATGCTTTACCTGCAAATCGTCAAAGGTCTTTTTAAAGGTAACCCTGCCACTGAATTTATACTTACAGTCACTACATTCAAAGTCATTCATAAACCAACGGTTACGATATTTCCATGCACGTAGCCTTTTAGCTTTTTTCCCGCATTTAGGACAGTTAAACTCAAGCTCTTTTTTGTTTATATTGCTGTCGTTTATATCAGAAATGGCATAAGCTTTAAACTTTAAACGCTTATAAAAATCGGGCGAAGAAGTATCACGAAGAAGCAGGTTAAATTTTTCCTTGTTATAACACGCTTTAAACATAAGAGCACAAACCTTACAGTCATCAAGTGCCGTGTGAAGCTCATACCCTTGTGTGTCAAATCCCAAAAGCTCGGCCGCTCCCTCAAGTGAAATTTGGTTTTTATTTTCGTATCCCTTTTTATAAAGCTCGCTTTGAACTAATTTTTGTAAATCGAGATAATTTTTCATCTCAAATTTAATGCTGTTCTTTAAAATTTGCTCCTCGTTTTCGATAATTGAATAAAGGTCAGAATCGCTCCAGGTCATAGTGACAAAGGCATTTTTTGAAAATTCGTTATAACGCTTTATAGCATCTCGTAGCGGTATTCCCTCTCGCATTTTTTCACTTGTAATGCCTGTGAGCTTTGTAAAACGTGAGGTAACTTTATTAGAAATTTCGGAGCATATCGTTTCGCTGAAGGTGTCAATAACGTCAAAGCTTTCGTTAAGCTTTACAGCGCCAATTTGTAAAATCTGATTTATAAAACCCTTTGCCGACTTTAAATAGACGCTGTCCCATTCCAAATCAAGAATTATATATTCCATTACTTCTTTTTCGACTCAGCTTTCATTCTTTCTTCTTTTCCCAATATTCTCTTGCGAAGTCTAATATGATTTGGTGTGATTTCAACCAATTCATCATTTTTAATAAATTCAAGCGACTGCTCAAGGCTGAGTTTTGAATGAGGCACCAATCGAAGTGCCTCGTCAGAACCCGAAGCTCTGGTATTTGTCATTTGCTTTTTCTTGCACACGTTACAAACGATGTCGTCGTTTTTCGGGTTTTCCCCGACAATCATTCCTTCATATACAGGAGTGCCGGGGCCGATAAACAATCTACCTCTGCTTTGGGTATTAAAAAGACCATAACCTGTAGCTTCGCCCTGCTCGTGAACAATAATAGAACCGGTTGAACGCTGATCAATATCACCCTTATATTCCTCATAGGAATAAAAAACGTGGTTCATAATACCGTTTCCGTTAGTATCAGTCATAAACTGTGAACGGTATCCCAAAAGTCCACGTGAAGGTATTAAAAACTCAAGGTGGGATGTTCCGCCCTCACGAGTACCCATATTTCTTATTTCTGCTTTTCGGCTACCAAGCCTCTCCATAACAGCACCGACATATTCCTCCGGCACCTCAATCATCAAAAGCTCCATAGGTTCTAAAAGTGTGCCGTCCTTGTCACGCTTATAAATAACCTCTGGCGGTGACACCTGAAACTCATAGCCCTGACGACGCATTGTTTCTATAAGAATTGAAAGATGCAATTCTCCTCTGCCCGAAACCTTAAAGGTATCAGCGGAATCAGTTTCCTCAACACGCAGGGAAACATTTGTCATAACCTCTTTAAATAGTCTGTCACGAAGATTACGTGAAGTTACAAACTTTCCGTCCTTTCCTGCAAAAGGAGAGTTGTTTACCATAAAGTTCATAGAAAGAGTAGGTTCATCAATTTTTACAAAAGGAAGTGGCTCAATGCAATCAGTAGCGCAGGCAGTCTCCCCTATTTCAAGATTTGCAAGTCCCGCAACCTGAATAATATCACCCACAGTTGCAGTTTCCTCCTCATATCTTTTAAGACCCCTATACATAAAAAGCTTTGCGATTTTTACATTAGAGGAAGTACCATCCTTGTGGCACAAAGCCACGCTTTGCCCTGCTTTTACAGTACCTCTGATAACACGTCCAACACCAATTCTACCAAGATAATCATCATATTCAATATTGGTAAAAAGCACCTGTAAAGGAGCGTCCTCGTCACCCTCGGGTGCATCAATTTCCTTTACAATGGCATCAAAAAGCGGTTTCATATCCTTGCCCTCTATATCGGGAGAATAGGTGGCATAACCGTCTCTGCCGCTTGCGAAAATTACGGGAAATTCAATTTGGTCTTCATCGGCGCCAAGCTCTATAAACAAATCAAGCACCTCGTCAACCACCTCATGGGGACGAGCCATCGGTCTGTCAATTTTGTTTACAACAACAACCGCCTTTTTGCCGAGAGCCAATGCTTTTTTGAGAACAAAGCGTGTCTGAGGCATACAACCCTCAAAAGCATCAACCAACAAAAGCACTCCATCGACCATTTGCAAAATACGCTCAACCTCGCCACCGAAATCAGCGTGCCCCGGAGTGTCAACAATATTGATTTTAACATCACCGTACATTACGCTTGTGTTTTTAGAAAGAATAGTGATTCCTCTCTCACGTTCAAGGTCGTTAGAGTCCATTACCCTCTCGTCAACATTTTCATTTGCTCTGAAGGTACCGCTTTGCTTTAAAAGCTGATCGACGAGTGTGGTTTTACCGTGGTCAACGTGGGCAATTATTGCAACATTCCTTAAATTTTCTCTTTTTGCCATAAATTAAGACATCCTTATAAATAAATTTATTCCACAACAAGTTCTTTTATAGAACGAAGCTGATAATCAACATTTTTAAGCAGTTCGGGCTTTTTAAGCGCTACCGCCGCACCCTTTACAACGCTTAAAGCCGGATTTTCAAGCTTAATTGCATTTATTCCTAAATACTCGCTCATTCTTTCTGCCAAGCCATAAAGCTGTGAACCGCCACCTGCTAAATAAAAGCCCTCATTTGTAATATCTGCTACTAAATCGGGATTTGTGTTTTGAAGAACACGTCTTACTGCATCACAAATCATATCTACAGTATCAATAATCGCATCATATACTTCGGCAGTAGTAATTTCAAAGCTTTCAGGAAGTCCCGAAAAGACGTTTCTCCCCTTTGCCACAACCGCAATTTCAATATCTCGCTCCACTGCAGAGCCGATTTGCACCTTGATTTTTTCTGCGGTCAAGGGTCCTATTTCTATATTGTATTCCTTTCTGACATATCGCATAATTTGAGTATCAAAATCATACGAAGCGATTTTAAAGGATTCGCAAGCCGAAATTCCACCCATAGAAATAACCGCAATATCAGTCGTTCCCGCTCCCACATCGACAATAAGTCGGCCTTTGGGAGTATCTAAATCAAGTCCTAAACCAAAAGCAATAGCCAATGGGCTTTCGATAACAGATATGTTTCTGCCTCCTGCCGACAAAAGTGCATTAGACAAGGAGTGATGCTGAAGCTCTGTAAGACCGGGCGGCAAGGTAGCCATAATCCTCGGTCTCATAACCTTATTTCCAAAAGCCTCTTGCATATAGCTTTTAAGCATCGCTTCGGCAATGTCATAGTCGGCTATAACTCCTCTTTCAATCGGGCTGATACAGGTATAGCTGTCAGGTGTTCTTCCGAGTGTTTGTTTCGCCTTTTCACCAAAATACACCGGCTCATAAGTTTCTGCATCCACCGTTACAACATTCGGCAGTTCGAGTACTACCTTTGAGCTTGAAAATATAACTGTTTTAGATGTACCTAAATCGATTCCTATTTCAGTAGCCATTATTTTTTCCTTTCTCAGTATTTACTTATAAGTCCCGTTACACAATAGACTGTTTGAGCTCCCGCTTTTTTAAGCGCCTTTGAGCACTCGTTAAGGGTGGCTCCCGTTGTTTTAATATCATCAACCAGCAATATGCTTTTTCCTTTTATGGAAGCATTACTTCTATAATTGTCCTTCACATTTGCAAAACGCTTTTTTAAAGGAGTTTTGTGCTGTGGCCGTTTTTTGCGGCGGCTGTAAAGCAAGTCCTCTCTGATAGGAATTTGTAAGATTTCGGCTATTTGCTTTGCCAAAATCTCACTCTGATTAAATCCTCTTGCCCTTTTTGATGTAGGTGTCATCGGTACAAAGCTCACATAATCAAAAGAAGCATCAAAAAACTTTTGCTTTATTGAGATTGACATCCTTTCGGCAAAGAATCGAGCCACCGGAATATTGCGACCGAATTTTAAAGAATACATCGCATTTTTAGCAACTGTAACATTATAATACGGAGATGTCATAAAGTCAAAATAAAACTTACGATTTTTACATTGACAAAGGTGTTTTCCACATCCGCACTTTGAACAAATATTTTCATCCTTTGGCGTTTCAAGCATTGAATAACAATAATCGCAAAGAAACTCATCCTTATCAATAATGGTTTTGCAGGAAGCACACATATTCGGAAAAAACGCTGCAACTATATTATTAAGCATTTAAAATCTCTTTTCCAAAAAGTGTTTAAGAGTTGTATAACGTAAGGTTTTGCGATTATTTGCCGCCATTTCTTCCCAAACACAAAAATCGCCAACCACTATAAGCATTTTTTTTGCTCTTGTAACTGCAGTATATAGAAGATTGCGGTATTTGAGCTTTTGCGGTATATCAAAAAGCGGAAGTATTACATAATCGTATTCACTGCCCTGCGATTTGTGAACAGTCACGGCATAAGCGAGTTCAAGCTGGGAAAAATCAGCCTGAAAATACGTGGCAATTTTATCATCAAATCTCACCTTCAAAACTCCGCCTTTAGCATCAATTTCAGTCACAAATCCGACATCGCCGTTAAAAATACCCGAGCCTAGTGAACCGTTATCACGTACAAATTCCAAATCGTAGTTGTTTTTGGTCTGCATTACCTTATCACCGACTCTTAAATAAAAGCCTTTGAAGAAAACCTGCGGTTGTCCTTTTTTATAGGGATTAAGCCGTTCTTGTAAAAGATTATTAAGATTAACTGTACCTGTATCCATCATCCTTGAAGGACATAAAATTTGAGCATCGGATAAAGGATTTATGTTGTAAGCCGACACGAGCCTTTCGCAAACAAGCTCTAACACCGTGTTTACGGTAGAGTGCTTGTCCTGCCGCTTTAGTAAAAAGCAGTCGGATTCTTTAGAGGAAAAATCTGCAGGTTCTTCATTTATTATTGCGTGTGCGTTTTGAACAATTTTACTGCTGGCGGCTTGCCGAAAGACTTTTTTAAGCCTTATGGACGGAAAAGCATCTGAATCTAAGATGTCACCCAAAACATTTCCGGCGGCAATGCTCGGTAATTGGTCAGAGTCGCCGACCAAAATAATTCTGGTTGACAGTCGCAAAGCTTTAAGCAAATCTTCGAAAAGAAGTGAGTCTATCATCGAGGCCTCATCAATTATTATCACGTCACAATCAAGGGGATTTTTTTCGTTTCGTGAAAATCGGCGTTTTTCGCCGTCACCCCACTCAACCTCTAAAAGTCGGTGAATAGTTTTGGCTTCTCTGCCACACAGCTCGGTCATACGTTTTGCGGCTCTGCCTGTTGGAGCGGCCAACTCTATTTTAAAATTTCTACCTTCAAAAAGTCTGATTATTGAGTTAAGTGTGGTGGTTTTTCCGGTTCCGGGGCCACCCGTCAAAATAAGTATTCCGCTTTTAAAAGCCTCAAAAATCGCTTGCTTTTGAAGCTCCTCAAACTGAATTTCTAATCTTCTTTCTACATTTTCGATTTCCAATTTATCGACTGTCACTGTGCTGTCGATATGATTTTTGACAGATAAAAGTCTTGCAGCAATATGCTGCTCAGCCTTTAAATACTCGGGTAATGCTATAAATTCCTCTCCCGAAACACAAATGCTTGAGAGAGACATACAATCAACCAATCTGTCGCAACAAATATCGGCAGTATCCTCACTGCACTCAAGCAACCTTGCCGAAACGGTAACAAGCTTTTTTCTCGGCAAGGCGGTATGCCCGTTCATCAAATTTTTACGTAAAACATACTCTATTCCCGCTGAAATGCGTTGTTCGCTGTCTTTAGGAAAATTCAAATCCTGAGCAATTTCCTCTGCCGTTTCAAATCTGAAACCAATTTTTTCTTGACAAAGAATATATGGATTTGCCTTTATAAACTCGATTGATTTATCTCCAAAGCATTTGTAAATCCCAAAGCACCTATCGGGCGAAACATTGTATTTGGAGAGAAAAAGCATAATATCTCTGACACCATACTGCTTTTTATATTCTTCGCTGAAAGACATCGCTTTTGCGAGAGAGATACCGTTTATGGCAGTCAATTCCTTTGGGTTATTCTGAATAATTTCCAAGGTATCCTCTTTAAATCTTGAAACGATTTTTTCTGCGGTAGCAGGGCCTATACCCTTAATTGCACCCAAAGATAAATATCTTAAAATACCTGCGGCGCTTTGCGGTATTCTTCTTTCATAATGATTTGCCGAAAACTGTTGTCCGTAGGTCGGATGAAGTATATACTTCCCGAAAAATTCAGCATTATCCCCTTCACTTAAGAAGGGCAGTATCCCGACTATTGTAATCGGCTCTTTATCCGACATTGCCTGTGCTACGGTATATCCGTTAGACTCGTTTTGATAGGTGATTTTTTCAACTGTGGCAATAATGCTTTGTACATCTTCTCTTTTTTCTTCCACAAAACGAGCCTCCTTTACTGTCTCATTTTTTTAAAATTTCCGGTAAATCCTTAGGCTTAACAAAAACAATTTCACCATCTTTTACAGCCGATAAGCATTCTTTCATATCCTCAATTCCGCAATCAACAATCACAATTTTTTCTGCAAAGCTTTTTCCAAGCCATAAATATTCCTCTAAAATTGCTTTAACAGAGCAAAAGCAATTTTTTCCCGCCAAATAAAACAAAACACATTTTTTAGGGTGCTTACTCCCTCTCGTTATGTAAAGCTTTAAAAAATGCAGGATTTCCGCAAGTCCCAACATTGCAGGAATTAAGATAATATAAAATAAGATTTTTTCATCCATAACAAATTCCTCCCCACTAAACAGTTTATTAAAATGGAGAAATTTTGTTATTTTTATAAACAAACTTTTGGCGGATGATTTTTCCATCCGCCAAAAACTCTGAAAATTATTTTATTGTAAGGGTTGTTTTATAACTTCCGACCGACCAAGCTTTATCATATCCTTTAAAGCAAATAATAACATTTACAGTATATTTTCCTGCCTTTTTGTCGGTCAAAACGATTTTAGCATAGGTGTTTTTTGAATTTATTCTATTCAGAATATTTTTCGGAGCACAAATATTAACCTCCGAAATTTTATTGATTTCAACAACCTTTAAATTAGCCCCTAATCCCTCATATTGTGTTTTTGATACGGTTATAGTTTTTTGGTCATAATTATCCACATCGATATTTACAACAAATTTTTCAATCGCATCAAAGATTCTTATGCCTTCGGGCAGGTTGGGCTGTACCTCAAATTTATGCGAAGAAACCGAAACATTTCTAAGATCAATCGGGTTTAAGGTAATTTCATTCACCTGCTCGACTACATCAGGCAAGCCCTCAATAAGTACCTTAGAATGATCGATTTTATATTTCAAGCTTTTTATATCAAATCCGTCAGGCAAATTTGAAAAATCGGCTTTGACAGGAACGGTTTTTTGCTTGTAAACCGGTACAGTCACATTTACATCGGTAATATTAAGTGAAAGGTTTTCTGATTTAATCTCGTGACCATCTTTGCTGTACATAATTATTTTTGCATCGAAGGTTTCGGTGGATTTTATCACCTTTGTATCACTTACCAAAGCAGTAACCTTTTCGATTCTGCTGATTATACTTCTCGGCCCTGTTATTTGGATAATATTGCTTTCAAGTCCTCCGATACCCTCTGTACCTTTAACCAAACCTGTTTCATTTACTGTGATACCGTCAGTTACTGGAATAATTTCAAATTCCTTTGTGTCTATATAGTCAAAATCAACCGTAATTTTAGCCGGAGAAATTTCAAGGACTCTGTATGAATCAGAAGAATTGTCAGAAGCAAAAACCTTTAATTCGACCTGACCGGGTGAATCAACCTCAGCCGCATTTACATAAAGATTTATGTCCTCAGGCTTTAGTTTACTTACAGCGCCACTCGTGCCCTTCACCTTTACGGAAAAGTTTTGATTTGTTACATCGTTTATAACGCTCATACCACTTTCGCCGACAGCGGTGCTCTCAAGATTTACACTGACACCTGTTACCAAAAAGGTTCTTTGCATTGAGGTTTGGTGTGACATTGTTATTCCCATCCAAAGCAAAAAAGCCATTATAACCGAAAAAGATATTGTGATTTTTTTGTTATATAAAATTTTTCCAAAGAAAAGGCTTAAAGATTTTTTCATTATTTATCTTCTTCCTTTCTCTTGGATTTGAAATTCGGTTTAAATTTATCAATAACCGTTGCCACAAGACTTGTGTTTTTTTCCTGTGTGTCAAGCAAAAGTCTGCGAAGCTCTGCCCCGGCAGAAACAGAATTGTAATTTCTTGTAATTTTTCCGTTATAAACCAATGAAATTATACCTGTTTCCTCAGAAACCACAAGCACTACCGCATCGGAGTTTTCGGTCATTCCTATTGCCGCCCTGTGTCGTGTTCCGAGTTGTAGGCTTAAATCCTCTCTTTGTGATAAAGGCAAAATACAACCACCTGCATAAATTTTGCCGTTTCTGATAATCATTGCACCGTCATGCAAAGGAGATTTCGGAAAAAATATATTATTTATCATAGAAACCGATGTTTTGGCATCAATCAACGTTCCGGTGTTGATAATATCGCCAAGCTTTGTAGAGCGTTCAAAAACTATAAGTGCGCCAATTTTGTTTTCCTTCATAATGCCTGCCGCACGACTTACATTGTCAATACACAACGAAAGCTCTTCATATTCGCCATCAAGCAGTTGACCTTTAACCAAATTTGTATTGCCCACATTTTCGAGAATTCGTCTAAGCTCAGGCTGAAAAATAATAACCGCCGCAATAAGAGCTACGTCAAAAACATTTGACAGCAACCACTTAATAGATACAAGTCCCCACCAATTTGCAATAAAGAAAACAACAAGCAAAATAACAATACCTTTTACAAGCTGACCTGCTCTTGTATCTCGTAAAAAAGCAATAGCCTTGTAAACAATAAAAGCTATCACTAAAATGTCAAGTAAATCGACAATTCTAAAATGTGAAATTGTGTAACCTACCCTAACAAAGAAGGAGGAAATCGCATCAAAAACAGCACCCACAGAAAACATCCTCTATAATATATATTTTGTCATATATTATAATAACATAGACGAAGCCATCCTTCAATATGTTTTTTACACTTTTTTAAAGTTTTTTACCTCTTATAACCCGCAAAAATTCCCCAATCTCATAAAAATTATTAAAATGAGAAAAGGAAAGTCTCGCAGCACCTGCTTTAAGCGTTCCCATTTGCTTATGTGCCAAAGGAGAGCAATGGTATCCTCCCCTTACGGCTATTCCTCTTTTGTCAAGAAAGCCTGCAGTTGCCTCCCCTGATTGGCCTTCAAAGTTAAAGGGAAGCACAGCTACATATTTATGCTTTTCCGGAAAAGGTGTATAAAGTGATATACCTTTTTCTTTTGCAAGCTGACAATATACCTTTTGCGCTAACCGCATTTCCCTGTCATAAATATTTTCAACACCGATTTTTTCGGCATACTCAATCCCTTTATACAGTCCCAATATACCCGGCAAGTTAAGGGTTCCGCTCTCCAATTTTTCAGGCAAATATAAAGGCTGCGTATATTCGAGGGAATTTGTTCCGGTTCCTCCCTCAATCACTGTATTTTTTATATCCTTTTGGGCAACTAAAACCCCTATACCCATAGGTGAAAACAGCCCTTTATGTGGAGCGACACACAAATAATCTATTCCCATTTCTTTCACATTTATCGGTAATACACCTGCTGTTTGTGCAGCATCTACAGCAAATAAAACCCCATTTTCTTTGCAAAATCTTCCTATTTTTTCAACAGGCAAAATCACACCTAAAACATTAGAAGCCATTGTGCAAAATATCATTTTTGTATCCGTGTTTACCGCATTTTTAAAGTTTTCAAAGGTCCTTTCGCTGTCTAATAAATCGACCTTTGCAATGCTGTAAGGATTTCCGTTTTTTATAATCGGTCTCAGTACTGCATTATGCTCTAAAGAGGAGATAACAATATGATCGTTTTTCTCCAAAACCCCTTTCAAAACGTAATTTATGCTTTGAGTACAACCAGAAGTAAAAACCACATTTTCCGGGGCTGTAGCACCAAAAAACTCCGCCGTTTTTTTCCTCGTTTTATAAACCGCTTCTGCTGCCTCAAGCGATAAGGTATGTCCGCTTCTTCCGGGATTTGCTGAATACGAGCAAAGCGCTTTTTCTACAGCTTTTATTACACTTTGCGGCTTTTTTCCACCGGTCGCTGCATTATCAAAATAAATCATTTTTATCACCCAATAAAAAAAGGGTGCCAAGCACCCTTTAGAAACGTTTTTGTTTTATTTTCAAAATTTTTACACCCTTTGATTTAAGCAATTCTGCCACTTCATAAGGGTTGCCTTTGACAGTCACCGCATAACCGCAACCTATATCATTTTCATCACTTGAAATTTTTTCAACCCTTGCCTCAAACCCCATTTTTCGCAGGATTTCTTTAGCCTTGATTGCATAAGTTACGCTTCCGGTGACAATAAAATGTTCTTGCATTTTCAGTCTCCGTTCCAAGAGTTCTATTACATTTTATGCAATATATTCTTTTTGGACAAAGACAATTTCAGCTTCTATTGCTTGTAATATTTTATAACCACAATAAGCCCTATCGGAAACAAAATCAAGCCTATAAAACCCAACAATTTAAGCCCCAAAAACATTGCAAACAATGTGAAAAGAGGATTTATTCCTATCTGCTTTCCTATGATTTTCGGTTCTAAAAAATTCCTTGCAACCGTGATTATAACATACAAAGCTATTATACCCGCACCGATACTCTCCCCCATTATAAGCCGTAAAATTCCCCACGGCAGTAAAACAGTTCCTGTTCCAAAAACCGGCAGCAAATCGACAAAGGCAATAATAAGGCTTAAAAGTAAAGCGTTATCTATTTTAAGCACTAAAAATCCAAAAAACAGTTCAAAAAAGGTAATCGATAAAAGAATTAAATATCCTTTCCCCATCTTTAAAACGTTTTCCGTGAAAATATTTTTGATTTTTACAGTTTTTGAAAAAACCCTTTCCCCAAACAGATTAAAATAGAATTTTTTGAGTATTTCAAAATCCTTTGCAATATAAAAAGATGCCACCAATGCTATTATAAAGCTGAAAATAAAATTCGGCAAATGCTTGATAAGTCCACCCGCAAAGCTTGTCACAAAGGCTGATAATTTTTCACCGATATTATCAGAAAAATCAACCGTCATACTGTCTATTACCCTGCTGATTTCCGGATTGTTTTTGCCGATACTGAAAGAGATTTTTTGTCTCAAAAAAGAAAACATATCTGAAAAACTTTTAAAGAGCTTTGCAAAGCCTTTAAGCAGACTATCGGAATTTTTGATAACAGAAGTCAAAATTAAAATCACAGCACCTACTGCCACTATAAAAACCACTGCCGAAAAAATTCCCGACAAAATAGGCTTTTTAATCGGTATTTTACCTGAAAGCTTTCTTGCGGGTTTTTGCACCGAAAAAGCGATAATAAATGCTAACACAAACGGCAAGCAATAGGAAAACAAAAGCTTAAAAATAAGAAAACCCAGCAAAAAAACCGCCGATACAAATGCCAAATTAACTAAAAATTCTTTTTTAATCTTTGTTTCCATTGTTATTCCTCCAAAAATATCCCGAAACTTGACTAAATTTGAGTTTTTTATTGATTTTAAAACAGTTTTGTAATATAATAATATGTAATTTGAAAATGGCTTTACTGCCTATAATAATATTATAATAAACCTACCCTTAAATATTCCGGAGGTGCAAAATGATAGATGTAGCTATTATGGGTCACGGTGTCGTTGGTTCGGGTGTTGCCGAAATCCTGATTGATTACCCTGACCGTATCACAAAAGCTGTCAAGGATGAGGTGAACGTAAAATATATCCTTGATTTGCGTGATTTTGATGAACTGACTTACAGAGATAAATTCATCAAGGATTTCAACATCATTTTAAATGATGAAGATGTTAAGGTTGTAGCCGAGGTTATGGGCGGTATAAACCCTGCTTATGATTTTGTTAAAAGCTGTTTATTAAAAGGAAAAAGCGTTGTAACCTCTAACAAAGAATTGGTTGCCGCAAAGGGCGCCGAGCTCATCAAAATTGCAAAGGACAACAATGTTAATTTCCTCTTTGAAGCAAGTGTTGGCGGCGGTATTCCCGTACTTCGACCTATTGCACAATGTCTTTTGGCTAATGAAATTACCGAAATATCCGGTATTTTGAACGGAACTACAAACTACATTTTAAATAAAATGATAGTGGATAATATGGATTTTGACTCGGCTCTTAAATTAGCACAGGAAAAGGGCTATGCCGAAAAAAATCCCGCCGCTGATATTGAAGGTCACGATGCCTGCCGCAAAATTTGTATTTTAGCAGCACTTGCTTTCGGCAAACACCTTTATCCCGAACAAGTAAAAACGGAGGGTATTACAAATATTTCCCTTGATGACGTTGAAACCGCCGACAGCTTCGGTTATGTTATAAAGCTCATCGCAAACACAAAGAAAATGCCCAATGGGAAAATCACTGCAAGTGTAGCACCTACCCTTGTGAGCCGTAATTCGATTTTATCAAGTGTAAACGGCGTTTATAATGCCGTAATGGTTTATGGCGATATGACCGGAAAGGTTGTTTTCTACGGCAAGGGCGCCGGAAAGGAAGCTACCGCAAGTGCGGTTGTCGCAGATATTATTGACTGCTTAAAGCATCTTAATGCACGTAAATATCTTTCATGGAAGGACGCAAAGGAAAACATTCTCGAGGAAAAATATGATAAATGTGCAAAACTATTTGTAAAAATCACAGCCGATGACTATTGCTTGCTTGAAAAGCAATTCACGGAAATTTTTGAAACTGACACATTAGTTCATACAAAAAATTCCTTTAAAAAGGAAATTGCATTTATTACAAAGCCTGATTTCAGAACCACAATAAACGAAAAATTAAAGCGCTTTGATAACTGCAAAATCAAAACACTTGATGTTATGGACTAACTTTTATATCACTTCGGAGGTAAACTTATATGGCACTTATAGTTAAAAAGTTTGGCGGTTCATCCGTTGCTAACCGTGATAGGGTTTTCAATGTCGCAAACCGCATCATTGAGGACTATAAAAAAGGAAACGATGTAATTGTCGTTGTATCTGCACAGGGCGACACGACCGACGATTTAATTGAAAAAGCACTCGAAATCAACCCGAAGGGCACCGCTTCTAAAAGAGAGATGGATATGCTACTCTCTGCAGGTGAGCAAATTTCAATAGCACTTCTTGCTATGGCTATTGAGGCTCTTGGCTGTCCCGTCAAATCCCTTCTCGGTTGGCAAGCCGGCTTCCAAACCGACTCGCACCACTCTATAGCCCGTATTAAAAGAGTTGATACCGAGCGTTTAAAGAACGAAATCGCAAAGAAAAACATTGTAATTGTTGCAGGATTCCAAGGTCTTAACAAATACGATGACATCACAACCCTAGGCAGAGGAGGCTCCGACACAAGTGCGGTTGCTATTGCTGCGGCTATGAGTGCAGACCTTTGCCAAATTTACACAGATGTTGACGGTGTTTACTCGGCAGACCCGAGGAAAGTACCTACAGCTAAAAAAATGGATGAAATCACCTACGACGAAATGTTAGAACTCGCCACTCTCGGAGCGCAGGTTCTTAACAACCGTTCAGTAGAAATGGCTAAAAAATATAATGTTGAGCTTGAAGTGTTATCAAGCCTTGAGCACAAGCCCGGCACAATTGTAAAGGAGACATCAAAAATGGAAAAAACATTAATCAAAGGCGTTGCAAAGGATAACAACGTAGCCCGCATTTCAATAGTAGGTCTTGAGGACACTCCCGGCGTTGCTTTTAAAATTTTCAATAAATTAGCTCAATATAAGGTTAATGTTGACATTATTTTACAATCGGTAGGTCGTGAGGGTACAAAGGATATCACATTTACCGTTCCCAAGGACCAGGTAAATGAAACTCAAGAGGCTATGAGCGCAATTAAGGACATTATAAACTACAAGGAATATAGTATTGATGATACCGTAAGCAAAATCTCTATTGTAGGTGCGGGTATGGAAAGTCATCCCGGTGTTGCTTCAAAAATGTTTGAGGCATTGTGCGATGCAGGTATCAACATTCAAATGATTTCCACAAGCGAAATCAAAATTTCTGTTCTTATTGACGCCAAATATGCAGACAAGGCCGTAACCGCTGTTCACGATGCATTTTTAGGATAATTTGCATCACACTATCTTGTAAAGGAGTTGTTTTTATGGAGAGGGATGCAATGTCCGCAGGTGTAAATCCCATAGGCGGTCTTTTCAGCATTGCAGAGGTTAGAATACTTATATGCTATATACTTTCTTCAATCAACCGTCCCGTTCCTGCAAGACAACTCGCCGAAACGCTTCATCACGAGGAAATTGCAAATTATTTTGAGGTTATCGACTCTGTTTCAGAGCTTCAAAAAAGTGGTCATATTGAATGTACCGATGAAAAAGAAAACCTCTATATTGCTACACAAAAAGGTAAAGATACAGCCGATACTCTTAAAACCTCTCTACCATTAGTTGTCAAGGACAGAGCCTACGCTGCGACACTGAAAATGGTATCACGTTACAGAAACGCAAAAGAAACGGATATTAAAATTTCCCGTGAGGGAGACAGAACATTTATCACCTGCTCGGCGCTTGACGGCACAGACAGCTTTATGAGTGTAAAGCTTATGGTGACAGATGAAGAACAGGCAATATTTATAAAAGAAAAATTTATTGATGACCCGTCAAAAATTTATTCAGAAATAATAAGCCTGCTTACAAAAAAATAACCTAAAAATCCCCGACAAAAAAATTGTTGGGGATTTTTTGAAATTTAATTAAATTTATACTTGATTTTTTCAAAGTTTTAAAGTATAATCATAAGGTCGCTTGGAGAGATGGCTGAGCTGGTCTAAGG
>JAZNRN010000113.1:0-8750 GCA_045590775.1 Acutalibacteraceae bacterium | reverse complement strand
GCGAGGCACAAAACGCAGTAAATCCTGACGGATTTACGAGTATTTTAACAAAGCCATAGCGAAAAATACTTGTTTCAAAATCTGATTCGAGTTTAAATGCTTTGGCTAATTAAGTGAGGTGTAAAAATGCCAAAAATCAATTTGTTACCCAAAAATGTTGCTGAACTGATAGCTGCAGGTGAGGTAGTAGAGCGACCGGCTTCGGTTATTAAAGAATTGGTTGAAAATTCGATAGATGCGGGCGCTACTGCAATTACTGTTGAAATTGAACGTGGCGGTATTACATATATGCGTGTTACAGACAATGGCTGTGGTATTGATTTTTCGGATGTTCCTACTGCATTTTTACGCCACGCAACAAGCAAAATATCAAAAGGTGATGACCTCGACAATATTGGCACCTTAGGCTTCAGAGGGGAAGCTTTGGCTGCGGTTTCTTCGGTCTCAAGAGTTGAGATGTTAACATCTACCGAAGACGCCCAATTTGGTGCTCATTATAAGATTGAGGGTGGCGAAGAGATTTCGTTTGAAGAAATTGGTTGTCCAGTTGGTACTACAATAATTATCAGAGATATTTTTTATAATACACCTGCTCGTATGAAGTTTTTGAAAAAAGATGTTTCAGAAGCCAATGCAGTAGCATCTGTAATTGACCGAATTGCACTTTCACACCCTGAAATTTCCTTTAAATTCATACGTGACTCAAAGCAAGTCCTATCAACAGCGGGTAATGGTGATTTAAAGGGTACAGTATATTCTGTTTTAGGCAGAGAGTTTACTTCGACCTTGATTGATGTTCCACCTTTTGGTGAACGTGTTACTGTTAGCGGTCTTATTTGTAAACCTGTTTCCTGTAAACCTACAAGAAACAGTCAGTTTACCTTTTTAAATGGCAGACTTGTGCGTTCGGGTACTGTTATCGCAGCGGTAGAGCAGGCTTACAAGAATAGTGCTATGATTGGTAAATTTCCGGCTTTTATACTTTATGTTTCGCTTCCTTTTGATGTGGTTGATGTAAATGTTCATCCCGCAAAAACAGAGGTCAGATTTTCGGATGAAAAAATGATTTTTGAGGCAGTTTATGTTGCGGTTAAAAATGCCCTTACAAAAGGCGACACACGACCCGAAGTTAAGTTAAAGCAAAATACTTATAATCCGTATGTAAGTGCTGTAAAGGCGGAATATACACAAGTTCCGATTGTTGCAAAAACTGTTCTCGAAAATATTCCCAAAAAAGAAATTATTTCACAAAATACTATAAGAGATAATAATGTTTTTCGTGATGACAGCACACCAAATTTTGTAAATAAATATTCTGTTGTTACTGAAAACGGTGAAAAATCCGAGCCTGTGGTGCACACTTCAATTGATTTTACGGAAGAAAAGCCGGTGTCTAAACCCGAAGTGGTTGAAAAACCTCAAGAAGTTTTAGAAAAGCTTGTTGACGAGGAAAAGCCAACAATAAAGGTTATCGGACAAGCGTATGATACATATATTATCGCTCAAATGCAGGAGTCACTATTTTTAATCGACAAGCACGCAGCTCACGAGCGAATTTTGTTTAACTCTTTAAAGGAAAATACTGAAATATCAGTACAACAGCTTTTGACACCAAAAACAGTCACTTTAAATCCAGATGAATACGATGTTATCATTTCTAATGATGAATTATTATTAAAATCGGGTTTTGAAATTGAAGATTTTGGTAATTCAACTGTTTTAGTCAGGAGTATTCCTTCTTTTTTGACAAACAGTGATATAGATAACTTAGTCTTTGAAATTGCAGGCAGTATTGCAAAAACAGGCACTGCTGTTACTGAAAGGGAGGACAACCTTTTCCACACGGTTGCGTGTAAGGCTGCAATTAAGGCAGGTAGTATTACATCTCATTTAGAAATGCAAAATTTAGCCGAAAAGGTGCTTTTGAGTGAGGATATTATGTATTGTCCGCACGGGCGTCCTGTTGCTTATGAAATTAAAAAGCGGGATATTGAAAAGCAATTTGGTAGAATACAATGAAAAAGATAAAAACAGTTTTTATTGTAGGACCCACTGCTTCGGGAAAAACTGATTTAGGTATTAAATTGGCAAAGGAGTTAGACGGGGAGATAATATCGGCTGATTCAATGCAAATTTATAAAAATATTCATATTGCTTCTGCTGCACCGGATGTTGACGAAATGAAGGGAGTACCCCATCATTTACTCGAATTTCTTGATACAGATGTTCAGTTTTCTGTGGCGGATTATGTTGATTTGGCACGTGAGAAAATCATGGAAATTAACAAAAGAGGCAAGCTTCCGATTATAGTTGGTGGTACAGGACTTTATATAAATGCTTTGCTTTATAATACCGAATTTTTGGATATAGATACCGACTACGCTTTGCGTGAAAGGCTTGAAAAACAGTTTGATGAAGTGGGCGGTGAAGAAATGTTAAAGCAGTTGTCAAAATTTGATAGCGAAACTGCTTTAAGACTTCATCCAAACAATCGCCGCCGAATAATAAGAGCATTTGAGGTTTACAATCTTACAGGAAAGACTATCACCGAGCAAAATAATGATTCTCACAATAATGAGAATTTTATTGAGCCTATAGTTTTTGGAATAACATATTTTGATAGAGAAAAGTTGTATCAGCGAATCAACAAAAGGGTTGATTTGATGATTGAATCCGGTCTTTTAGAAGAAGCAAAAGAGGTATTTTCAATTTCTAAGACAAAGGGCGGATTTCAGGCTATTGGACATAAAGAGTTGTTTGGATATTTTAAAAATGAAGTTTCTCTTGATGAAGCATTAGATAATCTTAAACAACAAACAAGACGATATGCAAAAAGGCAACTTACTTGGTTTAGAAAAAATCAAGAAATAAATTGGTTTTTTCCCGATGAAAACGCAAGTTTTTTTGAAGATATTTTAGCAAAGACCAAAGATTTTTTGAAGGAGGAATAACTGTGAAGGGTTCAACAATAGCTCGTTTAATTGCTGTGTTGTTTGTTTTGGTAATTGTTTTTCATCATGTTTTTTCTTTACTCTACAATCCTATTAAAAGCGAAACAGCCGTTTATTATACAGCAACTGACGGTTTGGACATCACGGGTCTCATAGTCAGAAATGAAACTCTTGTCACCTCCGATAAAAGCGGTGTTCTGCATTTTTTGGTCTCTGATGGCGGAAGAGTGCCTAAAGACGGAATAATTGCCAATATATATGACAATGAGGCATCCTCTATTACGTTGAATGAAATTGAAGATTTAAGCAAAAAAATATCTGATATTGAGGAAATTTTAAGCTATAATGATACCGATGCGATAAATCTTGATATTATCAATGCAAAGGTTCAAAATGACATTAACGATTTTGTTTTATCAGCTGCAACCTCTGATTTTTCACGGGTTAATTCTTCAAGCTCTGATTTGCTTTCTTCAATTAACAGAAAACAGGCAGCGCTCGGTTATGATGTTGATTTTTCTTCACAGCTTGAAAAACTAAAAGAAAAATACAATTCACTATCAAATGAGCTTCCTTCTGCAAAAGGAAAGGTAAAAGCTGAAAAATCTGGATATTTTGTTTCAAAAACCGATGGTTACGAGGAGGTTTTAAGGGAAACAAATTTAGATAATTTAACCTATGAATTTCTTGACGACATAAAACCTAAAGAAACACCCGATAATGTGGTTGGTAAAATTGTTTCGGATTATGAGTGGTATATTGCAGCAAGAGTTTCTGTCAACGAGTCACTTAATTTCAAAGAAGGGGAAAGGTTGGTAATAGAAACTGCTGTAAAGGCTTCAAAAGAATTGCCTGTGACTGTAAAACAAATCAACATTTCAAAAAATTCGGACAATGCCGTGGTTTTATTTGCCTGCAATCAAATGAGCAGTGAATTGGCGGCAATGCGAAGCGGACCGATGACAGTTATTAAAAATCGATATAGCGGTCTTAAAATTCCAAGGTCGGCACTTCGGGTTGTTGATTCGGTTCGAGGTGTGTATGTTGAAAGCGGTATGCAGGTCGATTTTGTTCCGGTTGAAATTGTATTTAAAACCGACAGCTATTTGATATGTAAAAAAGAGTCGGGAAATGACAATGCGTTAAAGCTTTATGATAAAGTTGTTGTGAAAGGAAAGAATCTTTATGATGGAAAAATTATCTCCTAAAGAATTTGATTATAATTATTCCGTAATCATTAAAGATATTGAAAAAGCGGCAATAAAGGCGGGAAGAAATCCTCAAGACATTATACTTCTTGCCGCAACTAAAACAGTTGATGTCGATGCAATAAACTATGCCATAAACAAGGGCATTTCTTATATCGGTGAAAACAAGGTTCAGGAATTTTTGCAGAAAAATGATTCGGTAACAGAAGCACATAGGCATTTTATCGGACATCTCCAAACCAATAAGGTTAAGGATATTATTGATAAAGTAGAAATGATTCACTCGGTCGATTCGCTGAAATTGGCTAAAGAAATTTCAAAGCAAGCACAAAAGAAAAATCTCACAATGGATATTTTGCTTGAAATAAACATTGGCGAGGAAGAGTCGAAATGGGGATTTTTACCCCAGAATTTAGAAGAAAATTTGCTTCAAATTTCAAAGCTTGCGAATATTTTTGTGAAAGGGCTTATGGCAATACCACCTGTTTGCGAAAAGCCTGAAGAAAACCGTGAGTTTTTCAAGCAAATGTATAAACTCTTTATTGACATAAAGGATAAAAAAATACATAATAGTAGTATGGAATATCTATCTATGGGTATGTCTGATGATTTTACCGTTGCTATAGAGGAAGGTTCAAATATTATTCGCTTGGGTACAGCGCTTTTTGGTAAGCGTGTATATAAATAAATATTAAAATTAAGGAGCAATTTAACAATGGGATTATTTGACGGTATCAAAAACATTTTCGTTATTCCCGAGGATGACGAATATGATGAAGAAATTGAGGAAACTCAAGAAAAGGAAACTCGAAAGAAAGCTGTTGAACCGAAACGTCAGGAGGCTACACCCCGTGTTTTAGGTTCAAAATCAAAAACTATTCCTTACAATCCTTCTCAAATGCAGGTTGTTTTGGTTAAACCTGACAGATACGAGGATGTAACATCTATTGCAGACCATCTTAACGACAAGAAAACTGTTGTTTTAAATCTTGAAACTGCAGATCGTGATCTTTCTCGCAGAATAGTTGACTTTTTAAGCGGTGCTACCTATGCTAATCACGGAAATATGCGCAAAATTTCAAAGGGCACTTTCCTCATTGTTCCCGAAGGTGTGGATATGATGGGTGAGCTTATGCTTGAAGATTTTGAAGAAAATAAAATGTACTTTTAATGGATAACGAACTTTTAGCGGCTCGTGTAGGCGATGTCGTCGATATTGCCCAAAAAACAAATCATTTTAAGTTTTTTGGTTTCTTATCTTTGGAGGAAGCAATTTTTGCCGAAAAGATAGTCTCAAAACGCAATATCAAATATTTGTTTTTCGGCGGGTATGAGGGCGCTGTTCGTGTGATGCTTGGTTGTTTTCCTGATTGGGCAGAGGATATACCTTTTCCGATAACGCCAATTACTTTTACTTACAGAAAATCAGATTCTTTAAGACATAGGGATTTTTTAGGAGCTATTTTGTCTTTGGGACTCAAAAGAGAGACGGTCGGTGATATTCTGGTTGGTGAAGGCTGTGCCGTGGCCTTTGTTTTGGATGAAATTTCCGATTTTTTAATTTCTCAAATTAACAAGGTTGCAAGAGTTGGCGTTACTCTCAAAAAGGGTTATGAATTACCATTGCCAAGCGGGGATAAATTATCGGAATTTTCGGCAACTGTTTCTTCAAGTCGTCTTGACTGTGTTGTTAGCGCTCTTTGTGAGTTTTCTCGTTCACAGGCTCTTTTTAAAATTGAGGGCGGTTTTGTTTCGGTAAATTCACAGATTTGCGAAAAAGCCACAAAGACCGTCTTTGAAGGTGACGCTGTTACTGTTCGTGGAATTGGAAAGTTTATTATTGATTCTCTTTCTGCCAAAACACGAAAAGGCCGTATCGTTTTGAAGTATAAAAAATATGTATGAGGTGATTTTATGTTTTCTGCTGCGGATATTAAAAACATTAAATTTGCAAGATCAATGTCCGGATACAAGCAAGAAGAGGTTGATATTTTTCTTGACAAGGTAGAGGCGGATTATGTCCAATTTGATAATATTGAAAAGGCATTTAATGCAAAAATAGATTCTTTAAATAAAGAAATTTCCGATTTAAAGGAAGCGCAAAGCAGTATTCAAAACGTTTTGCTGACTGCACAGCGCTTAGCAGATAATATTATCGGCGAAGCCAAAGAAAAAAGCGAAGAAATTCTTAAAGCGGCGGAGTCTAATTTATCTGTTATTCAAGCTCACGAAAAGGAGCTTGCTACCGCTTTTGAAATCAAAGCACAGGAAAGAAAAAACACCCTCGAAAAGGAACTTTCAAAAATGGTTTCACAGGCCAACAAAAAGGCTCAAGCCATTACCTCGGCGGCTGATGATGCAGTAAAACGTCAACAACTTTTGTTTGATAAGCTCAAGCTTGAAATTGCCGCTTTTAAAGCCGGTATTACTGCAAAATATAAGGAGCACCTCGAAACATTAAGTTCAATTCCGGATACCGTTCCGGCAGAACCGGCTTATTTGGCAGAGGTTGTTTCTGCAACCTTTGATAAAGAACCAGATGTGAATAAATTTATCAATAACGGAAATCTTTTGTCGGTTGAAAATGACGATGTATCGGAAGAAGCGGATATAAAATTCTTTAGTAAAAGCAACGATTTAAAGGATATTTCTTCTAATTCACAAGAATCTGCCAATGAAGAAGGATTTCAAATTGAAATGAATAAAGAAGAGGTATAAAATTTGATTTCATATATTTTAGCGATTTTCACCTCACTTTCTGTTTTGGTTGGCGATTATTTAACAAAAGAGTATGTTGCCGCCACTTTTACTTACAGCGAAAAAAGGCCTTTCATAAGCGGATTGTTGGATTTTAACTATATTCACAACACAGGCGCCGCTTGGGGTGTTTTTGCCGGCAACAGATTTTTTCTAATAATCCTGACATTTGTTATTATGGCGATTTGCGTTTTTTGTCTAATTAAATTTGCAAAAAAAAGCAAACTGTTTTTCTGGGCAATCGCTTTAGTGCTTTCGGGCGGAATAGGTAATATGTATGACCGAATTTTCAGAGGCGGTGAGGTAATAGACTTTTTGCATTTTGAATTTTGGCCGACATTTCCTGTTTTCAATATTGCCGATTGTGCCGTTGTGGCGGGTGCCGGACTTCTGATTTTGTACTTTATACTAGATACCGTTAAGGAATTTAAGGAAAAAAGGCAGAAAAATGGAAAAGCTTGATTTAGTTTACAGTAAAAGCAATACCCTTCGACTTGATGTTTTTGTGTCAGAAAATGCAGACGTTTCTCGCTCGAGAGCGGTTCAACTAATAGAAGAAGGATTGGTGACAGTCAACAATAAGTCTGTCACTAAAAATACAAAGCTTAAATTTAATGATTTAGTGAGTGTGACAGTACCTGACCCTGTACCTTTGTCGGTAGAAGCGGAAAACATCCCGCTCGAAATACTTTTTGAGGATGACGCTCTTTTGGTTGTCAACAAGCCTAAGGGTATGGTTGTTCATCCAGCGGCAGGTAATTACACGGGAACACTTGTCAATGCTTTAATGTATCACTGTAAAGAAAGTCTTTCGGGAATAAATGGTGTTTTGCGACCGGGTATTGTTCACCGAATAGATAAAAATACAAGCGGTCTTTTAATGGTAGCTAAAACCGATTTCGCTCATAATCATTTGGCACAGCAAATAAAAGAGCACTCCTTTGTCAGAGAATATGCCGCTGTTTGCTATGGGAATTTTAAGGATGACACAGGTACAATCAATGCTCCGATTGCACGTCATCCTAAATACAGAAAACAAATGGCTGTGGTTTCGGGCGGCAGAGAAGCAATTACTCATTATGAGGTTTTAGAGCGGTTAGATGGCTTTACATATCTTAAATTTAAGTTGGAAACGGGCAGAACACATCAAATCAGGGTTCATACTTCACACTTAGGTCATCCGATTGCAGGAGATGATGTATATGGACCTAAAAAAGTAATTACCGAGCTTTCCGGTCAATGTTTACATGCACGTAAATTGGGTTTTGTTCATCCTGTGACAAATGAGTATATCGAATTTGAGAGCGAATTACCCGATTACTTCACGAGATTTTTGGAGAGGAAAAGATTAAATGGGAATTTTTGACGGTTGCCTGCTTGCCTGTGATATTGATGGCACACTTATAGAAAGTGGATATATAAATCCTCAAAACATCGAAAAAATCAAGTTTTTTATGGATGAAGGCGGTGCTTTTTCACTTTGTACAGGTCGTTCAATGGGCGCTATTAGTGATGCATTGGACAGTTTGCCGCCAATTTCGCCTTGTGTGGTTTTAAATGGCGGTATGATTTATGATTATACCAAGCAAAAAACCTTGTTTGATGTCAAAATTCCGAAAGAGGACTACCGTATTGCAGAAATTGTAAAAAACTGCGGTGAAGATGTGGGAATTGAAATTCATGCAAAGGAAAATGTTTTTACACTTGTGAGAAATTATTATACCGACCTTCACCAAGAGTATGAAAAATTTGAATCACCACTTGTTAGTTTTGGGTTTGTTTCAAAGTATGATTGAAATAAAGCGTTTTTCCTCTTTAAGAGTGAAGGGCAAAG
>JAZNRN010000112.1:0-7815 GCA_045590775.1 Acutalibacteraceae bacterium | reverse complement strand
CACGAATTTTAGTTTCTTTCGTGGTTTCGGGAGTGATTTTAACCGCAATCGGTATATACGGACCGATTGTTGAGTTTGCAGAATGCGGTGCTACTGTGCCGTTGCTTGGCTTCGGTTATACTTTGGCAACCGGCGTCAAGGAGGCTGTTAATACTTCGGGTCTTATCGGCGCTCTTTCAGGCGGACTTACAGCGACCGCCGCAGGCATCACCGCAAGCGTGTTTTTCGGGCTTTTGGCTGCAATTTTCTTTAAATCGGGGGATAAAACTTGATTTTTGGTGATTTTTAACCACTTATTTTGTTTTTTATCTACTTTACAAATAATATATAACTTGTTATAATTAGAATAAATACAATATAATTTACGTTATGTTTCACGTGAAACATTCGATTAGGAGAAAGAAATATTTATGGGAAAAATCATTTCTATTGTGAACCAAAAGGGCGGTGTTGGAAAGACTACAACAGCAGTCAATTTGGCGGCAGCGGTTGGTCTTTCGGGCAAGAAGGTGCTTTTGGTTGATGCTGACCCACAGGGAAATTCAACAAGTGGCTATGGTATTAACAAAAAGCAGGTCAAAATTTCAACATACGAGCTTTTGATAGGCAGTATATCGGCTGAAAACGCCATACTCGCTACAGATTTTAAAAATGTTTCTGTTGTGCCTGCTTCTATCGACCTTGCCGCTGCGGAGGTTGATTTAATAGAAGTTGAAAATCGCCAAAACCAACTAAAAATGACCTTGGCCGGTTGCCGAGAGAAATACGATTACATATTTATTGACTGCCCTCCGTCGCTCGGACTTATTACAATTAACGCTTTGAATGCCTCTGATACGGTTTTAGTACCGATTCAATGCGAATATTTTGCTCTTGAAGGTCTTTCACAACTTATGGCAACTGTGCGACAGGTAAAGCGCCTTTATAATCCTACTTTGGAAATCGAGGGCATTGTTCTTACAATGTATGACGCAAGACTAAATCTTACAGGTCAAGTTGTAGGGGAGATAAAAAAATATTTTGCTGATAAGCTTTATAAAACTGCAATCCCGAGAGCAGTTCGCTTATCAGAAGCGCCAAGCTACGGTATGCCTATTCAATATTACGACAAACGCTCAAAAGGAGCATCTGCATATAACGACTTGGCAAAAGAATTTTTGAAAAAGAATAGGAGAAAATAAAATGGCAATTAAGAAAGGTGGCCTCGGCAGAGGTCTTGACTCTCTTTTTGATGAAAATTCCCGTGATACGAACGCATCTGTTCTTGTCAACATAAATGACATTGAGCCTAACCGAAACCAACCTCGAAAAGACTTTGATGAAGCATCCTTGAACGAGTTAGCAGAAAGCATTTCAACTCACGGTCTTATACAACCTATTGTGGTTAAGCCGACTTTAGATGGCAGATATATGATTATTGCTGGCGAACGCCGTTGGAGAGCCTGCCGCATAGCAGAGCTTGCTGAAGTACCGGTTATCATCAAAGACACAGATGACAAAACCTTAATGGAAATTGCACTTATAGAAAATCTGCAACGTGAAGATTTAAATGCAGTTGAAGAAGCTCTCGGCTACAAAGCACTCATTGATGACTTTTCTCTCACTCAAGAGGAAGTCGCAGAACGTATGGGCAAATCACGAAGCGCCGTTACAAATGCTTTGCGTTTATTAAAGCTGACTTCTCCCGAGCTTGAGGCACTTAGAAAAGGTAGTATCTCTGCCGGTCACGCAAGAGCTTTGCTGTCAACCGACGACCTTTCCCTTCGTCAAAGAATGCTTTATGCCGCAGTAGAAGGAGCTTCGGTTCGTGAGCTCGAGAAAATGGTATCGCTTTCCAAAAAGGCCGTAAAAAAATCCTCAACAAAAATAGATGTTCCGATTTTTTATAAAGAGGTTGAGCTATCCCTTAAAAACGAGATAGGCAGAAAGGTTTACATAAAACCGACAACAAAGGGCAGGGGAACTCTTACAATCGAGTTTTACAGCGATAAAGAATTAGCCGATTTTGCCGAAAAGCTTGCAAACTCATAAAAAACACCCCAAAAAGAGCTAAAAAACGCTCTTTCTGAGGCGATTAGTTTTTTCCCTAAATACATTTATTATATTTAAAACATATTAAAACGATTAAACCGAGGTTTTTTTAACCTCGGTTTTTGTTATTTTCTTAATTTTTCAAAAAATTCCGTAAGAGGTGCTTTGCACTCGTCCTCCATTATGCCTCCGTAAACCTCAACCCTATGATTATAGGGTAAATCGCAAAGATTTACAACACTGTCAATGCTTCCCATACGTTTATCATAGGCACCAAATATCAAGGTTTTAATTCGTGCGTTTATGATAGCACCGGCACACATAGGGCAGGGCTCAAGCGTTACATACATTTCGCAATCATCAAGCCGCCACGAACCAATTTTTTTACATGCCGTGTTTATCGCTTCGATTTCGGCATGCGAAAGGGCGTTTTGCTTTTCTTCTCGCATATTTCTGCCTTCAGCAATAATTTCTCCGTTTTTGACAATTACAGCACCAACAGGGACCTCGCCTTTAGCACAGGCCTGCAAAGAAAGCTCTATCGCCCTTTTCATAAATTTTTTATCCATATTTTTATTCTATTTCAAATCCAATATTTTCTTTTGCCGCAAGTCCTAAAATAAAGAGCGTAATTTCTCTGACAAAGGGAACAAGCATTGAAAAAACAAAAACAATAATCGCAATAGCCAAATTCATCTCGTTTTTGTAAGTCTTAAAAAGAGCTATATAGTAATATACAGCATAAATAAATGCTAATACAAAAGCAATAAAAAAGATAACAATAACGAGTACCGCCGATTTAAACATATCGGGAGACATTGCTATTTCCTTTTCAATAGCCTCTGCCGCATTTAAAATTATCGTTTTTACAGAGAAAAAGGTAGTTACCACAAAACCTAAATATGCAATGGTTTTAAATATAGATAAAAGCATTAAGGTCAAAGCGTTGTTGGTCTGCTTACCCTTTTTTAAGTTACTGCGGTCAGCTAAAGCGCCAAGCGCAAAGGGTGAAACCACCGGGATGAAAGAAATATACGGACTTTTTGCAAATCTCTTTTTTGCAATAAGAAACAATCCGATGCTTCCGATAAGAAAACGCACGACAATAAAAATCAAAAGAAAAAATACATATTTTGTCAAGTTATCAATGTTATTTACTATAAATTCTATCATTTTTTAATCTCCATTAAAAGAAAAATTGAAAAGACGAAAGCAAACAAAAGCCTACAAATAAAAGTACGGTGGGACAAAAACAAAAGGATTTCATATTCCTTTTAAAGGAATTATTTGTTTTTCCTTTTTCTAATTTAAAAATTTCTGTGTTTTCTTTAAGCATATAAAGACCGACAATTCCACCAAAAAGGACAACCACCATTAAAATATAATATAAAAAGTTAGATATTTGGGCTGAAAATGGCAAATAATCAAACAAAACCGAAATAGCATTGTTAAATGCGTGTATTGCTATGGCAATCCAAAGACTGCCCGTTTTTACCGTGACATATCCCAAAATCAAACCTATCAGGGTTGCAAAGGGAATTTGAATAAAGTTTTGGTGCATAAGTCCGAAAAGAATGGCAGAAACCAAAATTGCAAAGCCTTCACCATGCTTTTTAAGAAGTCCCATTACAAGACCCCTGCAAACAAACTCCTCGACCAATGCGGCAGTAACCACCGTCGCTAAAACACTTAAAATTACACCAAAAAAGCCTTGCGGAGAATCACCGAAATCGACATTGTATTCAACACCGATTTTCTCGAAAATTGCGGAAGCCTGATTTGTCAATAAATTTGCCAAAACGCAACAGGCAGTACCGATTAAAAACAACGGCAGAGCGGTCTTCTTTTTCGGCTTTTTAAAGCTTACTATATCTGATATTCTGTATTTGAGAATTTTATAGCTAACAATAAAGGGAAGTAAAAAGACCGTTATTGAAACTAATATCTGATAAAACTGCATAAAAGATGGGTTGTTTAAAATCTCAACCTGCCTCTCTGCAGTGACACCGAAAATTTCCAAAAATAAAATCAAAAACGTGCTGATTATTACTGTCATTGCCTCTAAAATTATAAAAGAAATGCTTATGAGCAATGCCTTTTTTGAAATTTCCTTCTTCTCTTTTTCCTCGGCTGTCGGCTCGGGCTTTATCGGGGTGACATTTTGATAAAAAGGTGTCTGCACTGTGCTTTGTATCGGAGGTCGTCCTGCAAAATAGGCGTTTTGCGGATAAACGTGGCCATTTATTTGCGTAAAACTATTTACAGACGGAATCTCTACCTTTTGTTTTGGTATTTGCCCGCCCGCAAAATCTTGCGGGCGGTTATTTTGTTGTTCATACATATAAAATCAACTGCTTCTCTAGGAATTTTTTGCCGCTTTATTCCTCTGTATCCTGATTTTCTTCTGCCTCTTGGCTTTCTTCCGCACCCTCGGCAGCATCCGCATCAGGTAAATCGGGTGTATCGGTCACTTCTTCCTCGTTGTGTTCGGTAAGTGCTACCGACAAAATCTTTTCTCCCTCTGCTACACGCATTACACGAACACCCTTAGAGGGACGGGAGAATGTCGAAATAGCGCCGCTGAAAATACGAATTATGATACCATTTGAAGCAATCATAATAATATCGCCCTCTTCGGTTACATCAATAACAGCTGCTACATCACCGTATTTTTCGGTGCGATAGTTCATAATACCCTTACCGCCACGAGACTGCAAACGATAATCACTAATCGGACTAATTCTTCCATATCCTGTTTCGGTGACCGTCAAAAGCCTTGTGTTTTCATTTACAACTTCCATTGCAATTACTTTATCATCGGCTTTTAAGGTAATAGCTCTTACACCATGAGCGGTTCTTCCCATTGAACGAACATCGGTTTCCTTAAATCTGATTGCCATACCCTTTTTAGTAGAAACAATCAATTCATCATCACCGCTTGTCATCTTAACAAAGGACAATTCCTCATCTTCTTCAATAGAAATCGCAATAATACCGCTCTTTCGGGTGTTTCTAAATTCAGAAAGTTTTGTGCGCTTAATTGTACCCTTGCTTGTAATCATAGCGATATACTTTTCTTCGTCTAATTCGCTCGCAGGCAGTACAATAGTGATTTTCTCACCCGGCATAAGAGGTAGGATATTAACAATATTCATACCCTTGCTTGTTCTGCTTCCTTCAGGAATTTCGTATGCCTTTATTCTATACATACGACCAAGGTTTGAGAAAAGCATAATATAATCATGTGAGGAGCAGACAAACATATTTTCAACATTATCCTCTTCACGAGTTGTCATACCCGTAATTCCTCTGCCACCACGATTTTGAACATTATAAGTATCAGCGGGCAAACGCTTGATATATCCGTTTTTGGTCTTTGTTATTACGCACTCCTCTTCGGGAATAAGGTCTTCAATATCAACCTCACCTGCAACATCGCTGATTTCGCTTCTGCGCTCATCAGCATATTTATCTCGAAGATTTAATGCCTCTGTTTTTACAATGTCAAGAATTCTTTCTCTTGAGGCTAAAATTGCTTCACACTCTTTTATAAAATCAAGCTTTTCTTGTAATTCATCGAGAATCTTTTGTTTTTCAAGACCTGCCAACTTACCAAGCTGCATTGCAACAATAGCCGAGGTTTGAATTTCATCAAGACCGAAGCGCTCTGCTAAAGCTTCCTTACTTTCGGGAATAGTCTTACTGCTTCTGATAATTGAAATTACTTCATCAATAAAATCAAGCGCTACCTTTAAGCCCTTTAAAATATGTGCTCTTTCTTCTGCTTTGCGCTTATCGTAAGCTGTTCTGCGATAAATAATATCATATTGGAAATCAATGCAGTTTTGAAGCATTTCCTTGAGGGTTAAAACCTGCGGTTTTCCATTTACAATGGCAAGAAGAATTGCACCAAAGGTAGTTTGTAATTGAGTGTTTTTATAAAGCTTATTGAGTACAACCTGTGGATTTGCATCTTTTTTAAGGTCAACAACAATTCTGATACCGCCGTCACGCTTAGAAGAATAGTCAACTACATCATCTATTCCTTCAATACGCTTATCGGCCGCTAAATCATAGATATTTTTTACTAAATCCTGTTTTTTAACCTTATAGGGAATTTCAGTAATAATTATTCTGAATCTTCCGTTTCTGGTTTCCTCAATTTCGGCTTTTCCTCGAAGAATAATTTTTCCCCTGCCGGTAGCATAAGCGGCACGAATACCGCTTCTTCCCATAATTATACCGCCTGTCGGGAAATCGGGGCCTTTGATATATTCACAAATATCCGAAAGCTCCGCTTCAGGATTATCAATAAGACAGCACATACCGTCAATTACTTCACCTAAATTGTGAGGGGGTATTTCAGTAGCCATACCAACAGCAATACCGCTAGCCCCGTTTACCAACAACTGTGGAAAACGAACAGGCAGGACAGTTGGCTCTTCTAAACGATTATCATAGTTGGGGCTAAAATCAACCGTTTCCTTGTCGATGTCATCCAACATACTAAGAGATAATCTATTCATACGAGACTCGGTATAACGGTAAGCAGCAGCGGGATAACCATCTATATTACCAAAGTTTCCGTGACCGTCAATTAAAGGATAACGGAGAGAAAAATCCTGTGCCATACGAACCATTGCATCATAAACTGAAGCATCACCGTGTGGATGGTATCTACCAAGCACAGAACCTACCGTATCGGCGCACTTACGGTATGCCTTATCGGGAGATAATCCGTTTTCATACATTGTGTAAAGTATTCTTCTGTGAACAGGCTTTAAGCCGTCACGAACATCCGGGATAGCACGGCCTACCAAAACAGACATAGAATACTGTAGCATACTTTGTCTTACTTCATCAACAATTTCTACCGGCTGAATGTTGGTTTCCTCATCACTCGGCCAATAAACTTTTTCTTGTTTAGCCATTTGTTATCCCTCCTTAAATATCCAAGTCAGTAGCAAATACTGCATTTTCTTCGATAAATTTACGTCTCGGTTCTACCTCTTCACCCATAAGCATTGTAAAGGTTTCATCTGCAAGCTGGGCATCAGCCATTGTAACCTTTAGCATTGTTCTATGTTCGGGGTCAAGTGTTGTTTCCCATAATTGGTCGGGATTCATTTCACCAAGACCTTTATAACGCTGAATATCTACATTTCCACCTAATTGCTCGATAAAAGCATCTCTTTCCTCATCTGTAAAGGCATCGTAATATTTTTTGCCCTTTGCAACTCTGTAAAGAGGAGGTTGAGCTAAATAAATATGTCCTGTTTCTATAAGCTCGGGCATATAACGGAAGAAAAATGTAAGCAAAAGTGTTCTAATATGGCTTCCGTCAACGTCGGCATCGGCCATAATTACAATTTTATCATAACGAAGCTTGCTTATATCAAAATTTTCGCCTATTCCGGTACCGAGAGCAATTACAACCGGTGTTAACTTGTCATTACCGTAAACCTTATCTATTCTTGCTTTTTCTACATTAAGCATTTTACCCCAAAGAGGTAAAATTGCCTGATAGGTGCTATTTCTTCCCTCTACAGCACTACCACCTGCACTATCACCCTCGACAATGAATATTTCTGTTTTTGTAGCATCATCAGAAATACAATCCTTTAATTTTTCGGGCATACGGGTTTTTCCACCTATACCTGATTTATTACGAGAGGCGTCTCTTGCTTTTTGTGCAGCTTCTCTTGCATTTGAAGCCGCAATAGCCTTATCAATAATTATTTTTGCCTCTGCAGGATTTTCTTCAAGGAATTTATAAAGCTGGTC
>JAZNRN010000111.1:0-11751 GCA_045590775.1 Acutalibacteraceae bacterium | reverse complement strand
TCTGAAATGGCATTTAAGATGGCAGCTACAGTTGCTTATAAAGATGGTATTCCGCAATGCGCACCGGTACTTTTAGAGCCGATTGGCACACTTAAAGTATTAGTTCCAGATGAAATGCTTGGCGATGTTATCGGCGATATAAACAAGCGTAGAGGCAGAATTATTGGTATGAACCCTGCTGAAAACAAGATGCAGGAAATCATAGGTGAAGTACCTATGTCGGAGATGTCAGATTTCTCTACTGCGATGCGTTCGATTACTCAGGGCACCGCAACCTTTACTTTAGAAATTGCACGTTATGAGGAAGTACCTCAAATGATAGCTCAAAAGATTATTGATGCAGCAAAACAATAATTAAGCATAAAAAACCCACTATCCATTTGGATAGTGGGTTTTGATTTTATAAAGCTCTACCTGTGAAATCATTATCAAAGGTGATAACACATTTAAAGGTGGGGTTTATAATAGTAGCACAGGTTTCGATTTTTTGTTTTAATTCCTCTTGCGGCATTTTCACATCAGAGGGGACAACAACGTCAAATATAAGATTTGTTTGGGTATCACCAAAGGGTGTCATCCTGAAATCGTGTAGGGTTAGTCTATCGTCAATTACAGTTAGGGCATCTGCCATTTTTTGTCTTGTTACGGTAACGTTTTCGTTATCGGTATCAATAGGGTCCATGTGTATAACGAGAGAAACACCTAATGTATCATAAATGTGCTTTTCGCAAAGGTCGATTTGCTCGTGGCACTTGACTATATCGCAATTTTGCGGTACTTCAACGTGAACCGAAGCAAACTGTCTTCCCGGACCATAGTTATGAATTATCAAATCGTGAATACCCTCAAAGCCGTCAACCGACAAGATAGTTTTTTCAATATTGTCGATTAGCTCCTTTTCGGGAGGAGTGCCTAAAATTTGATCGAGAGTGTCTTTTGCAGAGGAAAAGCCCGAAAGTAAAATATAAATTGCAATTATAACACCCATTACGGCGTCTAAATTAAAGGAAAGCTCAACAAAATGTGAAACCGCAACCGAAACTAAAATAGCAAATGTGGTAATGCAGTCATTGAGTGAGTCCTTGGCGGTGGCGATAAGGGCATCAGAATTTATTGTTTTTCCGATTTTTTTATTGAAAAAGTATAGCCAAAATTTTGCCAAGATTGAAACCGCCAAAACAATAATTGCAACAAGTTTATATGTAGGCATACTGTCGCCGTTTATAAGTGCGCTAGCCGACGATTTTAACAGCTCAAAGCCGACAAGCAAAATAAGCATTGCAACAATGAATGCAGACATATATTCCATTCTTCCGTGACCAAAGGGATGGTCGCTGTCGGCGGGCTTGCCAGCCATTTTAAAGCCAATCATAGTGATAATGGAGGAGCCCATATCAGACAAATTGTTAAGTCCGTCAGCGATTATTGAAATACTGCCGGAAATACTTCCTACGATGATTTTAAACAGTGACAGAAGTAAATTACATATAATTCCAACAAAGGAGCCTAAAGTGCCAAAGGATTGTCTTGTTTTTGCACTTTTGACTTCATCGGGGTTTTTGACAAAAAGTCGAATTAAAAGGTTTGACATTACATTTTAGCTCCCTTTGAACCTTTTGTGCCGAAGGAAACGCCCGCTAAAATATTGGTGTTTATGGTGTAAGAAATATTTTCTCTGTTTCTCTGTCTGCGGAAAGCCAAATCAATCATACGATTAAGTAGTTCCTTATAGGGAACACCTGTCGGCTCCCAAAGATAAAAGCTTAAAGAGCCGGGTATTGTATTGATTTCGTTGGCATAAACCTGGTCTGTTTCGGTATTAATAATAAAGTCAATTCTTACAACACCATTAGCGCCTATAGCCTTAAAAATTTTGCAGGCTAGGTCCCTTATATAAGAGGTCGTTTCATCGTCAATTTCGGCAGGTATTTTGCGTCCCAAAGAGACCATACCCTTACTCTTGCCACCATTTTTGGAATTGCCCATATATTTATCCTCATAAGAAAGGATTTCATCGTTCATAAAGGGTTCTTCGCAAATGCTTGCTTCACAGAAATCGCTGTCGCCTAAAACAGAGCAGTTAACCTCTCTGATAGCGGTAACGGCGTGTTCAATCAAAATTCTGTCGGCATAGGAAAAGCCAAGTGTAATGGCGTCATCAAGCGATTCAATATTACTTACCTTTGTGATGCCAACGCTTGAGCCCAAGTTTACAGGCTTTACTATTAACGGGAATCCGATTTTTTCCACGATTTCATCACAAATTTCGGTTTTCCTTGCGACATATTCTCTTGCTCTTATTGTAATACAGTCGAGAACGGGAAGACCGGCATTTTTAAGGACATCCTTAAAGACTGCTTTGTCCATTCCGACAGCAGAGGAAATTATGTCGCAACCGACATAGGGCAGATCCAAAAACTCAAAAAAGCCTTGAATAGTGCCGTCTTCACAGTTTGTTCCGTGAACAATCGGGAAAGCAACATTTATTTCCTTATCTTTTTTTGAGAAAAGACCGCATTTTTCGTATTTCATCATTACTTTGCCACCTTCTCTTTGGAAGTTGACCCTTTGCGCCTTTTTAAGCAGGGTGGGCAAATCACGATATTCTTCAATGGTAAAGAGGGCATCTCCGGTGAACATTTCACCCTCTTTAGTGACATAAACGGGGGTAATATCGTATTTTTCACGGTCGATGGCGTGCATTGCCTGTACTGCGGAAATAATCGAAACCTCGTGTTCTACAGAACGGCAACCATAAAATACAGCAACATTTGTTTTCATTTTATCACCTTAATTTAAGTAGTTATCGGGCAGGTCGTTTTCGACCAAAAGAACGGTATTGTTATCAGCAAATCTGGAATAAATTTCCATAGCTTCGAAAAAGCTTTTTGCAATGAATAAATTATCTTTATTAAAATCAGTGGAGTTTACCGCATCAGCCATAGGCTTCGAACGGTTTTTTCCTACAAGAATTATTTTATCACAATATTTTGCTGCCTCAAGACCTAATGCGTAATTGCAGTCATATTCCTTGTCACCGAGTTCAATAAGACCGGGTGTGATTATGACCTTTTGCATACCTTGGAAGGAGCCTAATACCCTTACTGCTTCGAGGCAACCTTCGGGATTGGAATTGTAAGCATCATCAATCATTACCGAAGCATTTATTGAGGATTTTATTTCAAGTCGGTGTTCGGTAGGCTTTAAGGAGGCTACCGCAAACTGAATTTGAGAAGGCGAAACCCCGAGAGTATAGGCGAGTGCAGCTGCGCCCGCAATATTTATCATACTGTGTGTGCCTAAAAGCTTGGTTGAAAGTTTTATTTCTTCACCGTTTATGTGAAGAGTAAATTGCGAACCTTGACGTGAGGCTTTAAAATCGGAAACGAAATAATCATATTCGCTTTGTGTGCCATAGGTTAAGGCATTGATTTTATCAAGGCTTGAATTGATACCGCTGCTATCTGCATTTACAAAGACTTTGCCGTTCTTTTTATTTACGGCATCTGCTAATTCAAATTTTGTTTTGAAAACATTTTCTATTGTTTTAAATGTTTCTAAATGTTGAGGACCGACAGAGGTGATAAGAGCATAATCGGGATTTACAATATCGCAAATTTCCTTAATGTCGCCAATATTTTTGGCGCCCATTTCACAAACGAAAATTTCGGTTTGTGGTTTCAGGTTGCCTCGTACAGTTCTTACTACACCCATAGGTGTATTAAAACTTTGCGGAGTGCAAACAACATTAAAATTTTCACTTAAAATATGGGTTAGAATAAATTTGGTTGTAGTTTTTCCATAGCTTCCGGTAATACCGATTACTTTCAAGTTTTTATGATTTTTAAGAATTTTCTTTGCATCGTTAATATAATACCTTGCAAACATTTTTTCCAAAGGCCAAGTTAAAAGCCAAGACAAAAATGCGTTAATGGGAGATATTAGTGATAAAAGCAAAGTGATTTGAACACCTAATAGCGAAAGGGTATCATCTTTTTGGAAAATCAAAACAAAAGGGAGTATTAAAATAATAAATGCGGTTGCAAATAATCTTTTTACTCTAGCGGTAAACACCAATTTTTTAATAGCTTTTTTTTGGGTTGTGACAGCCGCAAGTAAATGAAAAAGAGTGCAAAATAATATGAAAATTAGATGTATCAAATATTGTTCAAAAGCTAACAAAAATGAAGACACCGCAAATAAAAAAATTGTATTTAAAGGAAAATTGTTTTTTAACCACTTGAGGTAACGGGACGGGAAATATGAGTTTTGCTGTAGCATTTGAAATTGTTTTACAAGTGAAGAAATGCCTAAAATTATGGAAACAGCAGTTGACACAATAAGTAATGTTTTCAAAAGATAAGCCCTCCGTTATGTTATATTTTTTTAAACCCCTTATGATATAAAGCTTTTTAAAATTGCGATAGTTCTGCCAATTTGTTCAAAAAAGGCAAAGTGCCCCGCATTTTCAAAAACACATAGACCACAGTCCTTGATTTTACTTTCGATTATTTTAGCATCAGATAAAGGTGTGTCTGTATCATTTTCGCCCCAAATCAGCAGGGTTGGGCAGGAAATGTTATGAATAATATCCCTAAGGTCTGTGTTGACGAGGGAGACTAATGTTTGTCGAAGCACCGGTGGTGCTGCATTATAGTCGGCAGAACCGTAATGATTACGTGCCTTTTGTAACAAATTTGTGGTGTAGTTTTTGATTATAGGTAATGTTAAAAACCATTTGATTGTTTTAAAGCTTTTAGCACGAAGCTTTTGTTTAAAGCTTTTTTTAGGGATTAATCCGGCCGAGTCAAGCAATACGATTTTCGGCGGGGTTACCTGCTTTTCAGCCGCCATTTTAAGTATTACTCTGCCACCGTGTGAGTGACCAATCATAATTGGATTTTCAATATTCAAAGCTTTCATAAAGCTTAAAACAAAGTTGCAGTAATCATCGAGATTCCAAGGCTTTTCCATTGTTTGACTTTGTCCGCAGCCGGGAAAATTTGGTGCTATAACTCTGAATTTGTCAGAAAAAGAGTCAATGATTCTTTCGTAAAATTTAAAGGAAGAACCCCAGCCATGAAGCAAAAGAATAGGAGTGCCGCTTCCTTTTTCAGTATATTGTATATTAAGTCCGTCAATGTTTATAAACATAAAAATCACCATATCTTTTTGGTACACAGGGGGCAATAAAAATCGCTGATATAGTGATTTTTATTGCGCATGTGTCACGGTTGCCACTTTGTTGGCGAGTGGCACGCTCCCTATATTTGTGTTGGCGTGATTTTTCACACTAACACCTATTTTAGTTCAATTATTGCGGCCAAATTGCCACGCTTTCCGTTTGTTGCTCTGTGTGAGTGCAAATACTGTGAGTTACAGCAGGTACAGATGTCTGATTCGTCGATATTTTGAGGTAATATTCCGGCATCAAGTAAAATTTGTTTGTTCGCATTAACAAGGTTTAGCATATATTTACCGTTTTCTTTTTTGATAAAGCAAGTATCCAAATTCAAAAACCCAAGCTTTTTAAACTCTGAAAAAACGGGGTCGTCAACCTCATAACAGCACTCTTTAATACAAGGGCCTATACCAACAATTATATTTTCGGCGTTGCAACCGTATTCCTTGCACATTTTTTCTACAGTTATCCTGCCGATTTGCTTTACTGTGCCACGCCAGCCTGCGTGTGAAGTGGCAACAACACGCTTTACAGGGTCGCAAAACAAAAGTGGAGTGCAGTCGGCATATTGTGTGACGAGGGCTACTTGACGTTGGTTGGTTATAAGACCGTCAACATCTGAAAAGGAGTTGCTAAAAATACCCGTACCACAATCTGCCTTTGTAACACAAATTACGTTATTAGTATGTGTTTGCGCACTTAAAACCAAATTGACTGGTTTAATATTTTCGGCAGCACAAATAATTTCATAGTTTTTGAGTACATTTTCTCTCGGCTCACCACGGTTGAAGCTCAGGTTCATACTTGAGCAACAACCCTCGCTGACCCCTCCCATACGGGTGGAAAAAAGATGATTTACGATTCCTGTTTTTTCGATTTTCGGGAATTTGATATATTCTAAATTTCCTTTTTTAACCAAGGTTAAATTAGAGGTTTTGAGCATAAAATTGAGTCTCCGAAATTATTTTATTGAAAAGGTCTTCGCTGTTTTGTTCGAGCTTTTTTACATAGTCTTTTCCAAAGTCGTTTTCTAAAACTGCCAAGGCTTTATCCATTAAAGGCGGCCTTTCATCTACAGAGTGTGAATCGGTTGCAATATATGTCACCATATCCTTTTTAATGAGTTTTTTTATTTCTTTGTAGAGTTGTTTTTCAAGGACAGAGGTTGCATTTATTTGTAAAGGAATATTTTCCTTTTTTACGAATTTTAAAAGTTTGTTTATATTCTTGCATTCAAAATATCTTTCGATATGGGCTAAAATGGGATTGAGATGTTTATCGTGAATAATTTTTTTCAAATCTTCAATTAAATTGTTGTCAATATGATTTGGGCTTAATTCTAACAAGAGATAGCTTGAACCTTCAAAACAAAATTCTGACAGAGAGTCGGAATTACCCATACCGGAGAAATATAAAAGTTCTGAACCTAAATAAATTTCAGGTAGAGAATTGAATTTAATATTATCGTTAAGTTGATTGAGCGACTCAAACACTAAAGCTGTGAATTCTTCAAAATTGTGGATTTGGGGATAAAAATGCGGCGTTGCGAAAACTTTGTTGATTCCTTGCTTTTTCATTAAACGAAGAAGTTCAAGACTTTCCTCAACACTGCTTGAGCCATCGTCCAAACAGGGAAGAATATGGCTATGAATATCTACCATTTAAAAACCTTCTTTATAACCATTATATAGCAATTTAGTGTGGCAAAACTGCCACACTAAAAATTTTAATATCTTGAATAATAATAATACTTGTTCTTTTTACCGTAAGCACCGTATTTGGACTTATAGTATTTATTCTTGCTGTTGTCAATTCCGTTAATTATTGTACCCAAAATTCTGATATCAAGCGCTTTAATAGATTCTGCGGTTGATTTAAATGCTTTGTAGGTTGTATGCTTTGCTTTTGCAATGATTACAACACCGTCGGTTTGTTGGGCGATAACAAGTGTATCGGAAACAAGATTAACAGGCGGAGTATCAATTATCACGTATTCGTATTTTTCTTTAACCTCTTTAAGCAATTCTGAAAATTCAGGGGAGCTGAAAAGCTCTGAAGGGTTAGCTACAGTAGATCCAGCTGTCAAAACGTCCAAATATGAGTTGTAGGGTTTTATTACGTCTTCAAACTTTGCGTTATTTGTCAAAATATCCATACAACCCAAATCATTGCTCATTTTAAGTTTTTTATGAACGGATGAACGACGACTGTCTGCATCTATCAAAAGAATTTTCTTATTTAAGTGCGAAAAGGTAATAGCTAAATTTATAGCAGTAGTAGATTTACCATCAGCGGCAAAAGGGCTTGTTATAACAAAACAGTTTCCGTTTATAGCGCTTAGGTCAGCCAACAGGCGAACTCGAATGCTTTTATAAGCTTCTACTATTGTAAACGGTGTTTTAACCTGTGCCTGTTCTCCATTTGTTACAAGTGGAGAAGGTTTACGACTTTTTGTTTTTTCTTTATTTAACATTTGATTTTCCTCGCCTATTGTAATAAGTATAATAACTTTGCGATTTTGCCTGTGCAAAGTCCGGAATACAACCGAGTACAGGCAAATTGAATCTTTCTCTAAAGTCATCATCGTTTTGGATAATAGTGTTAGAGGAATAGATAAGTAATATAATTAAGTAAGTTATAACGGTTGAAATCAAAGAGAATTTAATCATTGTAGAAAGTGTGCTGGGATAAGTTTTAGCAGCTCTTCCTTCAAGGTTTGGTGAGCCGAATTTCAGTTCCTCTGCAAAGTATGTGTTAGCATAATTAGGAAGTATTTCAAAAAATTCATTCAAAACCACAACAGTATTTTCTCTGTTAGCAGATGTATAAGAAACCTTTAAGTGCATCGAGTTGTCTTCCGGTTCAGGGAAAGAAAAGCCTGCTTTTAATGTTTTATAGTAATCTGATTCATAACCTAAATTAACAGCTAATTGCTTGTAAATTTCTTGTTCTGAGTTTAAAAAGCTCATCATATAGGTTACAAGGTTTCTTGAGGTGGTAAGGTCACTGTTGTTAACAGTGTTATCTTTCAACAATTCTTCAGCCTGTGGTGTTTGCTGACCGATACCGCCGTTGTTTAAGTAAATAGTGCCTTTCGCTGTGTAAAGCGGTGTAACAACAAATTTGCAATATGAAAAAGCTGCAGCGGCAGCAACGACAGCCACTAAAATCAATAAAAATATATGTTTTAATGCCAAACGCACTAATGTGACTAAGCTAAGATTACGCAATTTATTTCCTCATTTCAATATATAATCAACATACTACTATATGATAACACATTTTCTCGTCCTTAGCAAGTATAATTTAAAGATTTTCGCTAATTTTATTATGTGATTTATAAATTTCCTCGAATTCTTTATAGGAATGTCTGTAAACCTCAATCATCATACTGCCATTATATGAGTGTTCTTTGAGAATTTCAAAAAAGCTTTTAAAATCAAAATTTCCGCACATCGGCAAAAGACAGTCACCTGCTAATGAGTGGTCGCTTATATGAAAATGCTTTGTGTAGGGTAAAAATTCTTTTACTAATGCGATTGGCTCTAATCCGCAACGCACTGACTGTTTAATGTCTAGACAAAATTCAGCATCGTACCCCAAAATGTCCACCATAGAGCGCATAAATTCGATGTCACCTGAGCGGAAGTTTCGGACATTTTCTTGCAGTACGGTCACTCCATTTTGGAGAGTAGCTTCTTTAAGGGTCATATATCTTTCGCAATATTCCTCATCACTCAAAATACCATTTGGTTTACCACCGTGCATTATGATGTATTTTGCACCAAGCTTTTGAGCTGCTTCGGAATATTTTCGGTATTTTTCTACCGATTCTCTAAATCTTCTTTCATAGGCCGAAAAAATCATAAAGGATTCGGCAAGTGACATAGTGGGATGAATCGATGTAATTTCGATTCCGTATTTTTCTTTTATATCGAGTAATATATCTGTAAAGCTATCTTTAAGCTCACTTTCACAGTTGAAAAATATTTCGGCAGTTTTAATACCTGCTTTTCCAATTTTTTCAAGTGCCAATTCTGTTTCAAGAGGATAAAAGCAGGCAGAGGATACACCTATTTTCATATACCTTTCTCCTTTGGAGTCACATAAACTGTTCTGTTTGCAGTATAAATTACCATTCCGGGTTTTGCACCTGATGGTTTTTTAACATATTTAATCGGGGTATAATCGACAGCCACTTTTTCGCCGTTTTGAGCCTTTGAATTAAGAGCTGCAAGTGTTGCCGCTTTTATAATGGTTTCATCACTTAATTCCTCACCATTACAAAAAACTACAACATGTGAGCCCGGAATATTTTTAGTGTGAAACCACATATCAGCTTTGGAGGCCAGCTTTGTGGTTATATAGTCATTTTGAAGGTTGTTTTTTCCAATTAAAATTCGATAGCCTTCACTTGACGTATCTTCTTTAAATTCGATTTTTTTAGGTTTCAAACCTTTTTTTGAAGGGCTTTTCTTTATATAACCTGCATCACAAAGCTCATTTCTGATTTCGTCAATTTCGCTGAGACTATTGCTCCTGTTTATAGCGTCCAAAACAGATTCGAAATAGATAAGCTCTTGCCTGTCTTTTTCGGTAAGAACTTTAAGTGTTTGCTCGGCGGTATAAGATTTTTTATAGTCTTTAAAATATTTATCTGCATTTTTTGAGGGGGAAAGAGCGGGGTTCAGGGGGATTTTAACGGTTTTTAAATCGGGGTCATAATAGTTTACAACCTCGGCAATTTCGTCACCGCTTTTAAGTGAAAAAAGATTTGCTTTTAAAAGCTCGCCGTAAATTCTAAAGTTATCACGGTCCTTGCATTTTTCGAGGTCCATAAGCCTTGCGGCTAATTTCTTTTCGGTTCGAGAGATGGCGTTGTTTATCAGTTTTATAATGTCACAAGCTGCAGATTTGATTCTGGCAGTCAGTTCTTTTTTAGAATAAAATTCATCAAGCAAGGCGCTGAAACTGTCAAAAATTTTATTTTCGTAAAGCTTGCCATATTGACTTATTTGTGTAAAAGTAAAATCAAGCAGGGATTTGTCAGGCTTTAGAATTAAAACGGGAGTGTTCTTTTCTTTTAAGTCTGATAATACACTTTCGTATGCCGACAAAATATCTGTGTTTTCGGACAAATGCTCGATTTCACGACAAATAAGAGGAGAAAAACCGGCAACCCTGTTTAAAAGTCCATTTGAAAGAGGCTGTGACAAATCATTTAAAATATCGGTACTTTTTGTTGTTAAAGGATTTAATTTATCCTGTGACTTCGGATATTCGTAAGTAGCACCCGGCAAAATAAGTCTATCGGCTGTTTCAACATCGCTATGTTTTATAGCGTCAATGATTTTTCCGTCTTTTGTAAGAATCAGATTTGTTTTGTTTCCAATAAGCTCGCATATAAGGTTAAGTGTTATAAGGTCGCCCATTTCATTGCTTGCGGAGAATTTGAGTACAACAATTCGCTCAAGTGAGGGTTGCACTATTTCGGTAAGGCGTGCAGAGGAAAGATATTTCCTAAGCAGCATACAAAAATTGGGCGGACTTTGTGGATTTTCATATCGGTTTTCTGTGAAATGTAGGCGTGCAGAGCCGGGTTTTATATTTATATAAAGCCTTTTGACAAAACCTTTTTTTCGCACAACAAAAACCAACTCGTCACGTGACGGTTGGTATATTTTGTCGACATGAGAATCAAGAGCAATATTCAGTTCACCTATAAGTTTGTGCAAAAAAGCACCATCAAAAGCCATTACTTTACCTCATTTGAAGTTAAAAATTCTTTAAGAGCATCGCTTAAATTTTTGAAATAAAGATATTTTTCCCTTTGGTTTGTATTTTTTAAATCGTCAGCACATTTAAGACAACGTCTATACTGCTTTTCAATATACATTTTACCCTCTTGTCTTTCGGTGTTAAGCTCGCCTATGAAATAATGGTAAAGGGGAAATGTTTTAATCACATCATCGAATTTTACGAGCATTATAGAATATAGCTTTTCATTTTCAAAAACAGGAATTTCTTTTTTTATGCAAAAACCGTTTGTACAAAGGTATTCCCTTAAAATTTCGTGTGAGGTGGTAGGTTGAAGAATAAGAGTGAGTTCCTTTGATTTAACAAGACCTTCGGAATTTTTTAAAATATCCACAATAACCTCTGCTCCCATGCCGGCAATAACTGCGGTGTCAATATCATCCGTAGTTATTCCAAAAAGTCCGTTTTGCAGTCGGAAATCAATATTTGAAGCAGATAATTTTTCGGCATTGGTTTTTGCCTTGTTTAAGGGCTTTTCTCGAATATCTGTGGCAATAACCGACGTGACTTTCCCTGATTTTATAAGCTCAATGCTTAAATAGCCATGGTCACATCCTACATCACAAACCCTTGCACCATTTGGTACAAGGGAAGCGATAGTTTTAAGTCTTTTGCTTAAAGTAGGCATTATTTGTTTTCGAAATAGCTATTTAGCTTTTCTACCAGAGCATTACAGTCTGTGCCGTGTACCTGACACGCCTGTTCAATAGTTTCTCCTCGAGAAGCGGGGCAGCCGAGGCAGTGCATGCCGA
>JAZNRN010000110.1:0-6895 GCA_045590775.1 Acutalibacteraceae bacterium | reverse complement strand
CAAAACTTAAAAGAATCGGCGTTTAGCACAATTTTTTAAAAAAAACACTTGATTTTTATAAAAAGGGGTAGTATAATGGCATTACAGTGGTGTAAAGTGTAGCGAAAAACCACTAAAGTGTTTTAAAATGGTGAATTTGGAGGTGAAAATCCATGCTTTTCGGCGGTTATGACCATAAAATTGATAAAAAGGGTAGGGTTTTCATCCCATCCGCTTTTAGAGAAGAATTGGGCGAAAGCTTTATTATATGTCGTGGTATTTACGGAAAGTGCTGTCTTTGTGTTTATTCAAAAGAACAATGGGAATTGTTGGTTGAAAAAATCGGCACATTGCCGAGTTCTAAATCAAGCACAGTAAAGCGCTTTTTGTATGACGGTGCTTTCAATGTAGAGTTTGACACACAGGGCAGAATCTTAGTTCCGCCGACACTTCGTGAATATGCCAATTTTGATACAGAGGTTCATATTATAGGTATGGATACCAACCTCGAAATTTGGGATAAAGATAATTGGAACGAAGAAAACAAAACCAATACACTCGAAAGTATTTCAACAGTTATGGAAGAGCTTAACTTTTAATTATGGAATTTAAACATATTTCGGTTTTACTTGACGAAGCTATACAAGCGTTAAATATTAAGCCTGACGGAATTTACTGTGACGGAACGGCAGGTGGTGCCGGTCACTCAAAAGAAATAGCAAAAAAAATAGTTAAGGGAAGGCTATACGCCTTTGACAGAGACCCCGATGCCGTAAAAATTGCAAGTGAAAGGCTTGAGGGCTTACCTGCAACGGTTATTCACAGCAATTTTTCTGAAATGGCGGAAAGACTTGCGGAAAAGGGTGTAAGCGAGGTTGACGGAATACTCCTTGATTTAGGTGTTTCCTCTTATCAGCTTGACACTGCAGAGCGTGGCTTTTCCTACCACAAGGATGCACCACTCGATATGCGAATGAGTAAAAGCGGATTATCTGCTTATGATATAGTGAACACCTTTTCTTTAGCAGAGCTGAGTGATATATTTTTCCGTTTCGGGGAGGAAAAATTCAGTCGCAGAATCGCTGAGCGGATAGTAACAGTCAGAGAGAATAAAGAAATCAAGAGTACACTTGAATTAGCTGAAATAATTGCGAGCGCATATCCGGCGGCAGCACGTAGGGACGGACATCCCGCAAGAAAATGCTTTCAGGCAATAAGAATTGCGGTAAACGGAGAGTTAGATGCTCTAAGCATTGCGCTTGACAAGTGTTTTAAGCTGTTAAAAAAAGACGGCATTTTAGCGATAATTACTTTCCATTCTTTAGAGGACAGAATGGTAAAGCTTAAATTTAAAGAATATTGCACCGGTTGTACTTGTCCCTCCGATTTTCCGGTTTGCGTTTGCGGAAAAACACCGAAGGGAAGATTACTTTCAAGAAAGCCTATTGAGCCATCAGCTCAAGAATTGGAACAAAACGCAAGAAGCCGAAGCGCAAAGCTTCGGGTAATAGTAAAGAATTAGAACAGCAAGGAGCAGCTTTTATGAACAACTTAAAGTATTATAACGACAGTTTGGCATACGATTTTGATATGTTTATGCCTCGCCCTGCTAAAAATCCTCAGGTAAAAGATAATATCGTTGTGATGCCTAAGGCTGCTAAAAAAGCTGCAAGCCGAAAAAAAGCCGCTGTTAAAAGCATTTCTTCGCCGATAATGTTTTTGCTTTGTGCTTTGGTAATTTTAGGTGGTTTTTGCACAAACATATCTATGAGACTTAAAATCAACGAGGTAAATGAGGAAATCAATACCATAAAATCTTCTATCGCCGAGCTTGACAGCGAAATGACAGTTTTAGAGGTGGAAATGCAAAGACGAATTTCTTTTTCCAACTTAGAGCTTGAGGCGGTAGAACTCGGAATGAAAAAGCCGAGCAAGGAAAATGTAAATTATATTATGGTTAATGAGCAAAATGCCGCAAAAACCCAAAACGGCGAAATAGTAAATGAATAGTAATATTTGTTTATATAAAATTATATATTTATTGTAAAAAAGACTACGAGAGTTGAAAATTTTCAACTCTCGTATTCGGGCATATAAAAGTATTTTTTGGAGGTGTTAAAAATGGCTGTAAAACCCGATAAACCGATGCTTGTAAGAATTCTTTGTGTGGGTATAGTATTGGTTTTGTTGTTCTGCGGTGTTTCAAGCTATCGCCTTATAAACGTTATGCTTATAAATGGTGCAAAGTATAAAAATCTTGCTGCCGAACAACAGCTTTACGACAGCTTAATTTCAGCACCTCGTGGAGATATTTATGACCGTAATCTTAATACCTTGGCTACCAGCTCGACAGCTTGGACGGTTTATATTACTCCAAATTCAATCAGAAGCATTGACGATGACGCCGACAGAGAATATATCAAAAAAATAATTTCGGAAAATTTGAGCGAAATTTTGGATGTTGAGTATGATAAGGTTTACTCTCAAACCGAAAAAGATTCATATTATGTGGTTGTAAAAAAGAAAATTGATAAAATATTAGCCGATAAAGTAAGAGAATTCATTGCCGATGAAAGAAATGAAGAATTGGCTTTGGGAAAGTATATCGGTCTCGAAGAGACAACTAAAAGATATTATCCAAACGATACTTTGGGTTCTGTCGTTCTCGGCTTTGTAGGTTCAGAGGATCAGGGTCTTGCAGGTATTGAAAGCTATTATGACAACACCCTTACAGGTATTCCCGGACGTGTGGTTGCAGCAAAAAATGCTCAAGGTACCGATCTTCCGATGACTTATGAAAGGGTAGAGGAAGCAACAAAGGGAAAAAGCTTGGTTCTTACCATTGATTCCTATGTGCAGTATAGCGCTGAAAAATATCTCCAAATGGCAATAGATGAACACAAAATTGCCGAAAGAGGCACCGCAATCGTTATGAACGTTAAAACCGGTGCAATACTCGGACTTGCGGTAAAGGGAGACTTTAATCCTAACGACCCGTTTACCCTCTCCAAAGAGGATAATGAAAAGTTAGATACCATAACCGATGAAAAAGAGAGGGAAGAAGCACAGACAGAGCTTCTAAATCGTCAATGGCGAAACAAAGCTGTTTCGGACACTTATGAGCCCGGTTCTGTTTTCAAGGTTGTGACAACTGCAATAGCATTAGAAGAAAATATGATAGGCAAAAAAAGCTCCTTTTATTGCAATGGTAACGCAAATGTTGCAGGTCAACATTATGATTGCCATAAAAGTGGAGGTCACGGTACACAAACTTTGGCACAGGCAATCTCCAATTCCTGCAATCCGGCTTATATTACAATCGGACAATTAGTAGGTGTAAACACCTTTTCCAAATATTTTGAGGCATTCGGACTTACTGAAAAAACGGGGATTGATTTACCCGGTGAATCATTTTCCAATTATCATAAGGCAACGACTATGGGACCGATAGAATTGGCTTCAACCTCCTTTGGTCAAACCTTTAATATAACTCCGATACAGCTTATAACTGCTATTTCTGCAAGTGTAAACGGCGGTTATCTTGTAGAACCCCATATCGTTGACAGAACTATTACTGCAGACGGTAAGGTGGAAAAAATTGCAGGAAGCGGGTATAAAAGACAGGTAATTTCTGAGGATACTTCTAAAACTATTAGAGAGCTTATGGAATATGTTACCGAAAACGGTGCAAAAAATGCGCTTGTTCCCGGATACCGAATTGGTTCAAAGACAGGTACTTCACAGAAAATTGCAAAAATCGAAGCGACAGGTGACCATTATTTGTATATCGGTTCTTGTGTAACTGTAGCTCCGGCAGACAATCCGGAAATAGCTGTACTTGTAATTCTTGATGAACCCAAAGGCGACAAATATTACGGTGGTATTATTTCAGCACCGACAAATGCCAGAATAATGGCAGATGTGCTGCCGTATCTCGGCTTTGAAGCAAGCTATAGCGATGACGAGCTTAAAAATCTCGCAATCAGCGTACCCGACCTTGTTGGTATGGATATAAGTGAAGCAAAATCAAAGATAGATAATCTAAAATTACAATATCAGGTTGTAGGTTCGGGTAAAAAGGTTCTAAAACAGCTTCCCGAAGCCGGCAGTCAAGTTATGAACGGAGGTATAATTATAATTTATACCGAAGAGGATAACGAGGAAAAGACCGTAACAGTACCGAATATGATAGGGCTTACCGCCACTGAGGTTAACAGCGTTGCGGCTAAAGCAGGTATAAATATCGAATTTTCCGGTAACACAAGCTCGAGTGGGCTTAAAGCGTACAGACAAAGCGTTGAACCGGGAAGTAAGGTTGACAAAGGCACGATTGTAACGGTATATTTCCGTGATGAGTCAACTGTAGATGGGTGATTAAATGAAACTTAAAGAATTGATTAACTGTACAGCAGAATATGAAGAACTTGAAATCTCGGGCATTACTGTTGATTCACGAGAGGTAAAGCCCGGATATGCCTTTATTTGTATTAAGGGTGCAAAATCTGATGGGCATAAATTTGCCAAAAGTGCTGTTGACAGCGGTGCGGTGGTAGTCATTGCCGAGGAGGATTTAAAGCTTCAAAATCAAATTCTTGTACCTGATACTCATATTGCATATTCAATGATGTCAGCTAAATGGTTCAAAAATCCTGCAAAAGACTTGAAACTAATCGGTGTCACAGGAACAAACGGAAAAACCTCCGTCACTTATATGCTTAAAAAGGTGCTTGAATCGCAAGGACATAAGGTTGGTCTTGTGGGAACTATTCAAAATATGATAGGCGACAGGGTTGTCGAAACTAAAAACACAACTCCCGGGGCTTATGAATTAAATTCCCTTTTTGCTGAAATGAAGGCACAGGGTTGCGAATATGTCGTTATGGAGGTTTCCTCTCACGCACTTGACCAAGCAAGAGTTTTTGGTTTGGATTTTGAGGTTGCAATTTTTACAAATCTTACACAAGACCATCTTGATTATCACGGCACAATGGAAAATTATCTTGAAGCAAAGAAAAAGCTTTTCAAAATGTGTAAATGTGCCATAATTAACCTTGATGATGAATATGCAAATCAGTTGATGAGCGGACTTGATTGTGAGGTTATAACCTATTCATTAGGTGATAATTCAACCTACAGCGCAAAGGCGATAAAATACAGACCCGCTTCTGTAGATTATGAGCTTGTAGGAAATGAGACCATAAACCACATAAAAATCAACACAGGCGGAAAATTCACGGTTTATAACTCGCTTTGTGCAGCGATAGCTGCAACAAAATTGGGCATAGATATTTGTCATGTTGCCAATGCGTTGGCTACACTTAAAGGTGTAAAGGGCAGAGCAGAGGTCGTTCCTACAAACAAAGACTTTACAATTATTATAGATTATGCCCACACACCCGACGGACTGAAAAATATTTTAAGTACTTTTCGTGAATGTGAAAAAAATCGCTTGACAGTTTTGTTTGGTTGTGGCGGCGACAGAGATAAAACAAAGCGTCCGATAATGGGTAGTATTGCTGCAAGATATGCTGACTTTGTAATTGTCACCAGTGATAATCCAAGAACTGAAAATCCATCGGAGATTATTGAGGATATTCTTGTTGGTATGGACGGAACAATCACACCCTATAAGGTGATAGAAAACCGTATCGAAGCAATAAAATATGCCGTAAAAAGTGCGTCGGCAAATGATATTATAGTGTTGGCAGGAAAAGGTCACGAAACTTATCAGATTTTAAAGGATGAAACTATACATCTCGATGAAAGAGAAGTAATAGCTGAAGCTTTAACAGAGCTTGGATAGGAGTAATAATATGAAGGATTTTTCTGTAATAATTGCGGCAGCAGTTTCTTTTATAGTAACATCTATATTGGGATTTGTGGTAATTCCTTATTTAAGAAAGCTTAAATTCGGGCAAACTATATTGGACATAGGTCCAAAATGGCACAAGGAAAAGCAGGGAACACCGACAATGGGCGGTGTGATGATAGTAGCAGGCTTTTTATTGGGAATTGCCGCCGCTTTTGGTTTTTCGGCGATTAAAGGTACTGCTTTTTTAGACGAACTAAAAAGCGAATTTAATTTTGTTTTCTTCGTTGCAGGTATTGTGATGGCATTGCTTATGGGTCTTATAGGCTTTATGGATGACTATATCAAGGTTGTCAAAAAGCGTAATTTAGGGCTTACCGCAAAGCAAAAAACATTTTTACAATTACTTGTATCAGCAGGTTATCTTTTGACTCTGTATTTTGCCGGTATGAAAACCACAAATATTCCTTTTTTGGGTGACGTGAATATTGTAAGCGGTTTTGGTCTTGTTTTTTGGCCGATAGCACTTGTCTTTATTTACGGATTTACAAATGCTGTAAATTTAACCGATGGTATTGATGGTCTGGCTTCAAGCGTGACCTTAGTTGTGGCTTGTGCATTTATGATGGCTTCAACTCTGCTTACAAAAATTTCATTTGGAGTGGCTTCTGCCGCTCTTGCAGGTGCTTGTGTCGGATTTATTTGCTGGAATGCAAAACCTGCAAAGGTATTTATGGGAGATACCGGCTCGATGTTTTTGGGCGGTATGGTTGTAGCGCTTTCCTTTGGTATTAGCAGACCCATTCTTTTAATTCTTATGGGTTGTATGTATCTTGCAGAAGCACTTTCAGACATAATACAGGTGGCGTATTACAAAAAGACTAAAAAGCGTATATTTAAAATGGCACCTTTACATCATCATTTCGAGATGTGCGGTTGGTCAGAGCAGAAAATTGTATTTGTCTTTTCTGCTGTAACCTTAATCGGTTGTTTAATTTCAATAATGTTAATAATTTCTTAAACGAATATATGAAAGGGGAAAAGCATAATGGCAAAGGACACAAGCCGTATTAAAGCTACAAAAAAAGGTAAAATGGACATAGGCTT
>JAZNRN010000109.1:0-9554 GCA_045590775.1 Acutalibacteraceae bacterium | reverse complement strand
TGCCATACTTGTCTTATCGGCTTTAAGCAAAATATCTCCCATAAGCCACATATTTATGTCAAGATACTGCATTTTTGTTACGGTATCTTTATCTTTAACTTCATTATAGAACTTCTCACAAAGCTCTTTCGGTTTAACCGCATTTTTAGCAACAACACTTTTAAGAAGCGCATCCCTCTCCTTTTTGGAGAAAATATTAGCATTACCAATAAAACGCTCTTCGATGGTTTTGCCACGTCGAACAAGGTAATTTATACCATGCTTTTGGGGCAAATGCTCACAAATTTTTGAAATCACACGTCTTATGCAAAATGGTAATTTGTCATAAGCCGTAAGTGTCAATGGCTCTTGATAAATTCTATATCCACCAAAGAGCTCATCAGCTCCCTCACCCGACATTACAACCTTTACGTGTTCACTTGCAAGCTGACTTACAAAGTAGAGTGCAATAGCGGCGGGGTCTGCCAAAGGCTCATCCATATGATACTGTATTTTGGGGAAGGTTGACCAATATTCTTCAGGTGTTATAACCTTTGAAATATTTTCAACACCGATTGTATCTGCAAATTCCTTTGCAAAATGAATTTCGTTATATCTGTCTCCATCGGGACTTTCAAAGCCTACGGTAAATGTTTTATCCACATCGGCAGCTTCTGCAATATAGCTTGAGTCAATACCACTCGAAAGGAAAGAGCCTACCTCAACGTCTGCAATTTTGTGTGCCTTTACCGATTCACGAACTGTACTGTCGGTAAGGTCGGCAAAATACTCAAGTACTCCGTCTGTCTCGTTAAACTCCGGTCTCCAATAACGAACCGATTTCATCTCACCATCTTTAAAAGTGAAATAATGAGCGGGCGGCAATTTAAATTCATTTTTGAAAAATGTTTCTTCTCGTGGCGAATACTGAAAAGAAAGATAATGAGCAAGAGCTTCCTCATTAAGCTCTTTTTTAAATTCGGGATGGTCCAAAAATGACTTTATTTCCGAACCAAAAATAAAGGAATTTCCCATAAAGGTATAGTAAAAAGGTTTAATTCCAAACATATCTCGTGCAGCAAAGATTGACTTGTCCTCTTTGTTGAAAATAACAAAGGCAAACATACCACGAAGGCGTTTTACAAGTTCCTCGCCCCATTCCTCATAACCGTGAAGCAAAACCTCACTATCGGAATTGTTTGCAAAGGTATGACCCTTTTCGAGTAACTCTTCACGCAAATCCTTGAAATTGTATATTTCTCCGTTAAATGTCAGCACCAGACTTTTATCCTCGTTAAACATCGGTTGGTCGCCTTCAGAAAGGTCAATAATGCTTAAACGTCTGAAGCCTAATGCAACATCATCATCAATATATTTCCCTGCCGAATCAGGTCCACGATGCACAATACGGTTCATCATTGTTTCGAGGACAATACCATCATCCTTAATGTAATTTGTAAACCCTACAAATCCACACATCTAAAAGGTCACTCCTTTAAAATTAGTTTAAGTATCTTTACTTTGTTTGTCTTACTGTAATTTTTTTATTTTTAATTGTAAATATAATATTACCCATAAGGTCGGTTCTGAAAACCTTATATCCTTTACTTTCAAAAAGCGCCAAAATCTCATTATGCGGATGTCCGTAGATATTATCCTTTCCTGCCGAAATAACCGCCATTTTGGGACTACAAGCTTCTAAAAACTCAACACTTGAGGAGGTTGAACTTCCGTGGTGCGCAACCTTTAGAACATCACATTTGAGGTTTAAATCCTCCTTCAAAAGTGCGTTTTCCGCCTTGCGCTCCATATCGCCCGTAAAGAGAAACTTTTTGCCGTCAATTTCTGCCATAGTTATGACAGAACGATTATTTTCCTCCGACATTCTGTCGAAAGATGCCAAGACGGTGAGCTCGAAATTTCCGATATTAAAATTCATACCTTGTTTTGCGGTATAAATCTCGCCACCATCCCCGACTACACGGTCAATTGCAAGCTCTGCAACACCGAGTGACTCACTTTCAATAGAAACTTCGGGTAAAATCAAATTTGAAATTGTATATATTTCGCTTAAAACCCCAAGCGCTCCTGCGTGATCATCGTGCAGATGAGATATAAGCAAAACATCAATTTTTGATATATTGTATTTGGAAAGGGTTTCGGTCACACTGTGATACTCCGAATAAAGTCCTGTATCAATAAGAGCGGTATTTCCTTTACTGGAAATTAAAATACTTTCACCCTGTCCCACATCAATAACTTCAATAAAATCGGAGTTTGTATTCTCATACAACTTTGATGCCCCAAAGATCGCATCAAAGTTTATAATAACTACAACTGCACAAATCAGCAGAGAAATAAATCCCGTAACAAGTGCGATTGTCTTTCGTGAAAAAAATGCTTTTTTATTCATCGCTATCCGTGCTTGAAGCTTCCATTTCCATTAACTGCTCTTGTGTGATAAGTACCTTACGTGGCTTTGAGCCCTCATAGCCACCGACAATACCACGATTTTCCATTTCATCAATAATTCGGGCAGCTCTTGCGTAACCAAGCTTTAGCTTTCTTTGAAGAAGTGAGGTTGAAGCCAAACCGTTTTCAACAACCACTTTTATAGCCTCGCTAATCATCGGGTCATCGGCAGGTCCGTCTTCGGGCAGGCCTGTCTTCTGCTTTTTCTCGACTGCCGCCTGACGCTCAATCTCAACCATAACATTGTCATCATATTGTGCGGTTCTGTCGCCCTTAATATAATTTACAACTGCTTCTACTTCCTCGTCGCTCACAAAACAGCCTTGAATACGGTTTGGTTTATTAGAACCAACGGGACTAAATAGCATATCTCCTCGACCGAGCAGCTTTTCCGCACCTGCTGAATCAAGAATAGTTCGACTGTCAACCTGAGAAGATACAGCAAATGCAATACGTGTCGGAATATTAGCTTTGATAACACCTGTTACAACATCAACCGAAGGACGCTGTGTTGCAATAATGAGGTGCATACCGGCAGCTCTTGCCTTTGCGGCAATACGATTGATAGAATCCTCAACCTCGTTTGGAGCTGTCATCATAAGGTCGGCAAGCTCATCAATAATTATGACAATATGAGGCATTTTTTCAACCTCACTGTCACTTGGTAAAGTTTCAACAAATTTGTTATATCCCGCAATATCACGCACACCTCTGTCTGCGAACATACGGTAGCGTTTTTCCATTTCGGAAACCGCCCAACCGAGAGCGCCCGAGGCCTTTCGAGGATCGGTCACAACCGGCACCAAAAGGTGCGGAATACCATTGTAAATACCAAGCTCAACAACTTTAGGGTCAACCATCAAAAGCTTGACTTCTTCGGGAGTTGCCTTGTAAAGAATACTCATAATAATTGTGTTTATGCAAACCGACTTACCCGAGCCTGTAGCACCGGCTATAAGTCCGTGAGGCATTTTACCTATATCGGCAACAACTGCGTTACCGCCAATATCTCTGCCGAGAGCCACAGTGAGCTTGCTTTTTGATGAAGTAAATTCGGGAGATTCAAAAATTCCTCTTACACCTACGACATCGCTTGATTTATTCGGAACCTCAATACCTACTGCCGCCTTATTTGGAATAGGCGCTTCTATACGCACACCGGCAGTAGCAAGGTTTAATGCTATATCGTCAGCCAAATTTGTAATTTTGCTGATTTTAACACCTGCACAGGGTTGTAATTCATAACGTGTAACAGTAGGTCCACGGCTTATATCAACAATTCTTGTTTCTACGCCAAAGCTTTTTAAGGTGGCAACCAAATGCTCTGCTGTAACCTCTGCACCTGCGGCGGCAGCAGTCGCACCGGCAGGTGATTTTTTAAGAAGCGACAAAGGCGGAAACGAATAAGCCAACTCGTTTTCAGCAGTTTCCTGCAAATCATCTGTGAATTTAACAATTTCTGCCTTTACGTCGATATTTTCAACTTCTTCCATGGCTTCGGCTGTTTCTTTTTTAGTTTCGTTCAAGGCCTTATCCATTTCAGCAGAATCTTGACTACCCTCAGGCTCTTCGGGAACATTTTCGCCAAAATAAGTGCTGACAACACGACGTTGTTTGGGATTTAATTTTTTCCTTGATTCCTTAGTCTCTTGTGACATATCATCAACAGGAATATCAACATTAAAGCCCTTTAATACTTTAAGCTTTTTATCACTTTCTTCTGAATCTTGTTTCTCAAGTTTTTCTTGATACTGTGTTTCAACCTGTTCTGAAATCTTTTTTGCAGGTTTTGTAAAAAGCTTGAAAAACGATAACAGCGTTGTTCCTGTCAAAATCATAACAAAAACAAAAATCAAAATAATAACAGTAATTAAAGCAGCAGTTTTTCCGAAAGCCAATGCTAAAAGATGACCGAGCATTGCGCCCAAAACGCCACCGCTTTTAAGCGCCATATCTGTTGAAGCGGCTTTTGAAAAATGTGCGGAAAATTCCATACCGTTTGTATAAACCATAGAAATATCTATCGCCATTGCCAAAAGAACGGCCAAAACACCTATTTCAATAAACTTTGCCTTTTGCCGTTCATCATTTTTATCAAGCGCCATAAAAACCGCTATCGTGCCTATAAAGAAGGGATAAAAATATGATGTGAGACCAAAAAGTCTGAATATTATGTTGTGCAGTTCAGTCCAGACGTTTTGCCCTTTAACGACTACTACGCATAACAAAAAGACCGAAAAAGCAAATAATAAAACCGCAATAAGCTGTCTTTTGCCCTCTTTCATTTCAGCATTTCTTTTCTTTTTTGTGGCAGATGTTCTGCCGGAACGTCCTTTTTTAGAAGCTGCCATTTTATTCTCCTTGAAAAAAGATTTTTACATTTGCAAATCAACTTTAATTTGCTCTTTAAGCTCATAAATTGAAGAAAACTTTTTTTCTTCACGCAAAAATTTTTGAGGTATTATTGTAAGCTCTTTATCGTACAAATCACCCGAAAAATTCTTTATATATGTTTCACTTATTATATAGTCCGTTTCGTATGTGGGTCTTTTGCCTATATTGGTGATACCATCAAAAATTTTGTCATCGATTAAAACCTTTGTCTTATAAACACCAAATTTAAGCTTTACTAATTCGTTTGGGTAGTTTTGATTAACTGTCGGAAAACCAATAGTTCTTCCTCGCTTATCCCCGTGAACCACAGCAGAAGTGAAAGAAAAAGGCTTAAAAAGTAAAGCATTTGCCCTTTCCACTTCACCGTTTTGTAAATATTTTCTGATAAGTGTCGAGGATACTGTTACCCCGTTTTCACGAGTTTCATCAACAAGATTAAAAACTATATTATTTTCTTTGCAAAATTTTCTTAAATCATCTGTGCTTCCAAGCCCTGATTTTCCGAAACGGTAATTAAATCCGCAAGATATTAGCGAAGGGTTGAATTTGTCCTTTAAGAAGGTCAAAAACTCATCGTAAGGCATATCCTTTACCTCTAAAAAGTCTAAAACCTCAACCTTATTAATACCGAAAGCTTTAAGGGCACGAGATTTGTCAGCAAATGTCATAATAAGTGAATTTTCTTTATTTAACACTGATTTTGGCGGTACCTTAAAGGTGAGCGCCACCTTATAATACTCATTCGGCACACAAAGCACCGCACGATGACCCTTGTGAAGCCCATCAAAGCTACCAAGGCATAGTGCTGTTTTCATCAAATTTCACCCTTTGGATAATTTATAATACATTTAATTCCGATTTGACTTTTTTCAAAATCGGCAAAACCTACACCTAAAAAAGTATCCCCACATTTTATCCGTATTAGCTCGCCGTCAAAGGAGGGCTTTTCTTTAAGCCTGTCAAAGCCTAACTGTCCACCGTTGCAAAAGCGAACAGCTTGTTTTTCACTTACAAAAATTTCTTTTAAATGCGATACTGCAACCTCTTCATTTAGAAGATAATCCTTAATGTTTTCGGATGTAAGCTCTGACGGATTTACGCAATTTTCAATATAAAATCCGGAAGCAAAGGTACGTTTCAGCTTTGTGAGGGTAGCCCCTGTACCTAGGTACTCACCAATATCACGGGCAAGAGAACGAATATAAGTCCCCTTTGAAACGTGAGCCTCAATCAAAAATTCATTATTTTCATCAAGGGGCGACAACTGCTTTATAGAAAAAATTTCCACCTGTCTTGTCGGAATATCAGTGGTTTTTCCTTCACGTGCAAGCTTATAAAGTCGGACACCGTCTTTTTTAATTGCACTGTACATCGGAGGGGTCTGGTCGATTTTCCCGATAAAATGTGACAAAGCTTTTAAAACATTGTCGTTTGTAAGAGTAACCTTTTTTGTTGAAATCACATTTCCGGTAATATCATCTGTATCAGTAGCTATTCCTAGCTTTACCCTTGCAATATATTTTTTGTCACCGTCAAGCATAAGTGAGGATAGCGCTGTAGCACGTCCGATAAGCACAGGTAAAACACCCGTTGCCATCGGGTCAAGTGTTCCGGTATGCCCCACCCTTTTTTCAAAAGCCGTACGTTTCACCAACCGAACTGCAGAAAAAGAGGTAATGCCTTCAGGTTTATTTAGAAGTATCAACCCCTGCATAAGCTTCCTCCAAAGCATTTTCTACAACAGATAAAATTTTCTTTTTCACTTCATCCAAGCTACCCTTTACGCAAGCGCCTGCAGCCGCCTTATGACCACCGCCGCCTAATGCTTTACAAATAGCACTTGCATCAACCGGCTCATAGGTTCTTACCGATACTTTAAACTCCATATCATCGGTTTGCTTTAAGGTAATACCTACCTTTACGCCCTCAACGCTTCTTGAAATGATAGCAATCCCCTCAAGCTCGGTACCGCCACAGCCGGTTTGCGACTGCATTTCGGCAGTAACGGTAAGTAACATACATCTGTCATCGAAATGAAACTCTGCTGTTTCAAGGACACGCTTTTCAATTTCCAAAAGACTCTTAGACTTTGTGTCGAACATAAGTCGGTTAATTTCCGGCGCATCAATGTCATATTCATAAAGCGCTGCGGCTATTTTATGAGTTTTGTCGGTAACATTTGAATATTTAAAACAGCCTGTATCGGTCACTATACCCGTATATAAAGCTTTAGCGGTGACGTCATTTATATTGACATTCATTGCATTTATCAATTCAAAAACACTTTCCGCCGTAGCTGCTGCAGATGCATCAAGATATAAATTCTTTGCATATTTTGTATTGGATATATGATGGTCAATACACAAATCTATCTTGCCGGAAAACTCATCCTTAAAAGCACCAAGCAATTTTTCGTCTGCAACATCAACTGCCACAATGGTAGCGTCATCGATTTTAATATGGTCTGTTTTTCTTACAAAATAATCATATTTTTTAGGTATTATCTCTCCGCAAAGCACACATGCGGTCTTTCCGATTTCGTTAAGAGCGTAATAAAGTGCGTAAGCTGAACCTAACGTGTCACCATCCGGTGAAGCGTGAGTTAAAATAATATAACTATTATGCTTTTTCAAATATTTCGCAGTTTGCTTGAGGGTTAACTCCTTGCAACTGTGATTTTCATTATTTGTCATCATTTTTATCTCCGTTAAATGAATCTATTATTTTAGAGATATTAGCACTTATGTTTATTGAGTCATCCGCTACAAAGCGAAGCTCAGGAACTTTACGGATTTTAAGCCTACTGCCGAGTTCACGACGCAAAAAACCCGATGCGCCTTTAAGTGCTTTAACAGAAGAAACCGTTGCTTCAAAGCCTTCTATTGCACTAACATAAACAGTAGCGTAAGAAAGGTCGCCCGAAAGATCAACCTTTACTATGCTTAAAAGCTTACTGACTCTCGGGTCCTTGACCTCACGCAAAAGCTCTGAAAGTGCTATTTTTATATCTGAAGTAATACGGTTAATTTTAAATCCTGCCATTAGTCTCTATACTCCTCCATAATAAAGGCTTCAAATACGTCGCCTTCCTTGATGTCGGCAAATTTTTCAAGTGTAATACCACATTCATAGCCTTGAGCCACTTCCTTAACATCATCCTTGAAGCGACGGAGTGAATCAATTTTATCCTCGCAAATTACGATACCATCACGAACAACACGAATTTGACAGTTGCGTGATACCTTACCGTTTGTGATATAACATCCCGCTACAGTACCTACATTTGAAATCTTATAAACTGTACGAACTTCGATAGTTGCCATTTGATTTTCACGGTATTTGGGTGCCAACATACCCTTCATAGCGGCTTCAATTTCTTCAATACAGTCATAGATTACTCTGTACATTCTCATATCAACGCCGTCACGCTCCGCTGCTGCCTTTGCAACTGCATCAGGACGAACATTAAAGCCTACGATAATTGCGCCCGATGTTTGAGCGAGCATTACGTCGGATTCGTTTACAGCACCAACACCGCCGTGAATAACAGATACCTTAACCTCATCATTAGAAAGCTTTACAAGGTTTTCTCTTACCGCCTCAACGCTACCTTGAACGTCAGCCTTAACGATAATATTAAGCTCTTTAAGGTCGCCTTCAGAAAGGTTTTGGAACAAATTATCAAGAGTTACCTTTTGTTTTGCGTTAAAGATTTCCTCTTTTGCTTTTTGTTTTCTTTGTTCAACTAATTGACGTGCAAGTCTTTCATCTGATACCGCATCAAATACATCGCCTGCATTCGGTGTCTCGGCAAGACCTGTAATTTCAACAGGAACAGAAGGTCCTGCTGTTTTAACAGTTTTGCCGTTTTCGTTAGTCATTAAACGAACACGACCTACAGATGTTCCTGCAACAATAATATCACCGGCATTTAAAGTACCGTTTTGTACAAGCAAGGATGCTACAGGACCCCTACCCTTATCAAGACGAGCTTCAATTACAATACCCTTTGCACGTCTGTCAGGGTTTGCCTTTAATTCCATCATTTCAGCAACAAGCAAAATGTTTTCAAGCAAATTATCAATACCCATATGTGTTTTTGCAGATACAGGAACACAGATAATATCTCCACCCCATTCTTCAGGCACTAATTCATCCTCGGTTAATTGTTGCATAATTCTATCGGGATTAGCCTCGGGCTTATCCATTTTGTTGATGGCTACAATGATTTGAACCTTTGCGGCTTTTGCGTGGTTGATAGCCTCAATGGTTTGGGGCATAATACCGTCATCAGCAGCTACCACAAGTACCGCAATATCGGTAGCCATAGCGCCACGCTGACGCATTGATGTGAAGGCTGCGTGTCCGGGGGTGTCAAGGAAGGTAATGTCATTACCTTTACAATTTACTCTGTAAGCACCGATATGCTGTGTAATTCCGCCCGCCTCTGTATCTGTAACGGCAGTATTACGAATGGCATCAAGAAGTGAGGTTTTACCATGGTCAACGTGACCCATAACAACTACAACAGGACTTCTCTGTTTTAAGTTTTCATCGTTATCCTCTGTGTCATCCATAATTTGTTCTTCGATAGTTACAACAACCGCTTTTTCAATCTTTGCACCCATTTCGGTTACAACAATTTCGGCGGTATCATAGTCGATGACCTGATTAACGGTTGCCATCATGCCGAGCTTTAACAGCTCCTT
>JAZNRN010000108.1:0-13896 GCA_045590775.1 Acutalibacteraceae bacterium | reverse complement strand
TGCTCTGTTACGTTTTTGTTTATAACATCACGAAGTCTTTGTGTGCCGGCTTCAGGAGCAAAGGTAAGTCCGCTTTTTCTGACATGATTGATTTTTTGAAGCAATTCTTCCGAAAAATTATCAATTCTCAGCGACGGCAACGAAAGACTGATGTGACTTTTTTCAGTCCAATCAAGCATTTCATTTAAAAGTGGTTCAATCTCTCTGTAATCGCTTGTACTGAGCGATGACATCGAAATTTCATCATATCCTGTGTTTTCGCAAAGACATTTTGCCTGCTTGTTTATCGTATCAACGCTTTTTTCTCTGACAGGGCGGTAAATAAAGCCTGCCTGACAAAAACGACAACCCCTGATACAGCCTCTGAAAATTTCTTGAACTGCCCTGTCGTGAACAATCTCGATAAAAGGCACAACAAAGCTTTTCGGATAATAGGTTTTATCCAAATCCTTCATTATTCTTTTTTTTACGGTTTTTGGGGCGGTGTCAAGATTTTTAATTTCGGAAATAACACCATCCTTGTCATAAGAAATGTCATAAAGGCTTGGTACATAAATACCTTCTATTTTTGCAGCCGCTTTTAAAAACTCCTCTTTTGTTGAACCATTTGCTTTATGTATTTTATAAAGGTCAATTAGCTCTAAATCAACCTCTTCTCCCTCTCCTAAAAAGAAAATATCCACAAAATCGGCAATAGGCTCCGGGTTACAAGCACAAGGACCCCCTGCCACCACCAAGGGAGACAAGTCTTTTCTATCCTTTGATTTTAGTGGAAGCCCAGCTAAATCCAACATATTAAGCAGGTTTGTATATGCCATTTCATATTGCAAGGTAAATCCTATAAAATCGAAATCCTTTATACTGTCCCCGCTTTCAAGAGCAAAAAGCGGAATGTTCTCCCTGCGCATTACCTCCTCAAAGTCGGTAGCAGGCGCAAAAACACGCTCACACCAAATATCTTCTCGCTCGTTGAAAAGTGAATAGAGTATTTTCATACCGAGATGTGACATACCAATTTCGTAAGTATCAGGAAAGCAGAAGGCAAAACGAACATCCACCTTTGCTTTATCCTTTATCACACTGCCGATTTCCCCACCGGAATATCTGCCCGGCTTTTGAACAGAAAGAAGTAATTCCTCAAATTTTTTGTTATCCATTTAAAAATTCCTTTGCTAAAGTATATTTATTTTAAAATTATATCAAATTTTACATTATTTTTCAAGGTGAGATATTACCTTATAGGGAACACTCTCAAGTATTGCTGTTTGCTCCTTTAAAACCCAAAAAACATTTGACCTTTCATACAGTTTTTGGTATAATTACCTTAACTATTTTTTAAGGATGTTTGATATGGCGGAAAAGCGAAGTAATTTTTCAGGAAAGTTAGGATTTGTCCTCGCCGCTGCAGGTAGTGCTGTAGGACTTGGTAATATTTGGCGTTTTCCTTATCTTGCTGCAAAGCATGGCGGCGGTATTTTTCTTTTAACCTATTTAATTTTGGCGGTGACTTTTGGTTTTACCCTTCTTTGTACCGAAATTGCAATAGGCAGAAAAACAGGTAAAAGTGCAATTGACGCTTTCCGCTGTCTTGATAAAAGATTTACCTTTTTAGGTTGGATAGCGGCAATTATCCCAACCTTTATTCTTCCCTACTACTCGGTTATCGGCGGTTGGGTTATAAAATATTTCAGCATTTATACCATCGGCACAGGTTCTACTGCCGCTGGAAAAGGTTATTTTGACAGCTTCATTTCCGAGCCCTTTCAGCCTGTTATTTGGTTCTTAATTTTTATTGGAATCACCGCCTTAATCGTGCTTTTAGGTGTTGAAAAGGGTATTGAAAAGGTAAGTAAATTTATGATGCCGGTTCTTATCGCACTAACAATATTTATTGCGGTATATGTAATGTTTATGCCGGGCGCTATGGATGGTCTTAAATACTATATCACCCCTAATTTCAAAGAGTTTTCCTTTACAACGGTGCTTGCCGCTATGGGACAGCTTTTCTATTCGATGTCTATCGCTATGGGTATTATGATTACCTACGGCTCATATATGAAAAAGGATATAAATATTGAATCCTCTGTAAGACATATCGAAATTTTTGATACAGGTATTGCCTTTTTGGCAGGTCTTATGGTAGTTCCCGCTGTTTTCGCCTGCGGTAATCCCGGACAGCTTAACAAGGGTGCAGGACTTATGTTCGATACCTTGCCCAAGGTGTTTGAAAAAATGCCGGGCGGTCATATAATCGCCGCAGTTTTCTTCCTTATGGTTTTCTTTGCGGCTATCACCTCCTCCATTTCGCTTATGGAGACTATTGTTTCAATTTTCCGAGACAAGCTCGGTTGGGGCAGAAAAAAAGCATGCCTTATCGTCCTTGTAGTTACCATCGCTTTGGGCTCGCTTTCAGCTCTCGGTTACGGCACACTTTCCTTCGTTTCGATAAAATCTATCGGATTTTATTTCCTCGAAATGTTTGACTTTATCACAAACAGCGTGCTTATGCCGATTGTAGCCCTTATCACTTGTATATTTGTGGCTTATGTTTTAAAGCCAAAAACAATAATTGAAGAAATGAATATCGGCGGCAGATTTAAAAGCGCCACACTTTATAATGTTATGGTAAAATATATCGCTCCCGTATTTATTTTTGCAATCCTTGTTTTCTCGGTTTTAGAAGGTTTTAAGATAATAGAAGTTTGATTTTTAAAAATCCTCGCTTTTGCGGGGATTTTTCTTTTTTTTTGCTCACAGCAGAATTTATATATTATTCTTGTAATTTATAAAATTATATAGTATAATTATTGAGTATGTATAATAATTAGAGACAGGTGTATATATGGACATTTTAAAGGTCTTGACCGAAGAATTTTCGCTAAAGCCTTTTCAGGTTGAAAACACAGTAAAGCTGATTGATGAAGGAAACACAATTCCTTTTATTGCAAGGTACAGAAAAGAAGCAACCGGCTCTCTTGATGACCAGGTTTTGCGTGAACTTAATGATAGGCTTTGCTATCTTCGCAATATGGATGAAACCAGAGAAAAAATCAAAAAATCCATCGAGGAGCAGGGCGCTTTGACCGAAGAATTAGTCGAGGCTATCGAAAACGCCAAAACCTTAACAGAGCTTGACGATATTTACCGCCCTTACAAGAAAAAGAAAAAGACAAGGGCTACTGTTGCGAAGGAAAAGGGGCTTGAGCCTTTAGCAGATTTAATTTATGCTCAAACTCCCGACTCGAAACCTCCACTGCTGTTAGCAGAGGATTTTATAAACGAGGAACTGGGTGTAGAAACTGCAGAAGATGCGCTCAAGGGTGCTATGGACATAATCGCCGAAAAAATTTCGGACGATGCCGACATAAGAAAGAGAATGCGCTTTGTCGCATCTGCTCACTCAATTCTCACCGTTAAAGCAAATGCCGAGGACATCGGTGTTTACGAAATGTATGCCGATTACAGCGAAAGTGTAGCCAAAATTCCCGACCATAGAGTGCTTGCTATAAACCGTGGAGAAAAAGAGGAGCTTTTAAAGGTTTCTCTTGATTTTGACAAAACTAAGGCGATGTTTATCATTGCCAAAAATCATATAAAAGAAGGCTCACCTTGTACCGAAACGGTAAAGCAGGCGGCTGAGGATGCTTATTCCCGACTTATTTTCCCGTCAATAGAGCGTGAAATTCGTGCGGAACTTACAGCCAAGGCTTCAACCAGTGCAATCAAGGTATTCTCAACCAACTTAAAACAGCTTTTGATGCAGCCTCCCGTTAAGGACAAGGTTACATTAGGTCTTGACCCCGGTTACAGAACAGGCTGTAAAGTGGCGGTTGTTGACGGCACAGGCAAGGTGCTTGATACTGCGGTGATTTACCCCGTACCGCCAAAATCAAAAATAGAGGAAGCAAAAACCATTATCAAAGCTCTCGTCAAAAAGCACGGTGTTGAGGTATTTGCTATTGGTAACGGTACTGCAAGTCACGAAACCGAGTGTTTTGCTGCCGAGGTTATAAAAGAGCTTGACACCGGACTTTCATATATGGTTGTAAGTGAAGCGGGAGCGAGCGTTTACTCGGCTTCAAAGCTGGCAGCTGAAGAATTTCCCGATTTTGATGTTTCGCTTCGCAGTGCTGTATCAATAGCACGCCGACTTCAAGACCCGCTGGCAGAGCTTGTAAAAATCGAGCCAAAGGCCATCGGTGTGGGTCAATATCAACACGATATGCCACCTGCACAACTAAACAGTGCATTAGACGGTGTTGTAGAAAGCTGTGTTAACAGCGTGGGTGTTGACCTTAACACCGCCTCTGTTCAGCTTCTTTCACGTGTTGCAGGAATAGGTCCGGCGCTCGCTAAAAACATTGTATCCTACCGTGAGGAAAACGGAAAATTTGAAAGCCGAAGTGAGCTTAAAAAGGTTTCAAAATTAGGTCCTAAAGCATTTTTACAATGCGCAGGCTTTTTGAAAATTGCCGATAGCAAAAACCCCCTCGACAACACAAGTGTTCACCCCGAAAGCTATACTGCGGCAAAATCTCTTTTAAAGCTTTGTGATTATTCAGATCGTGACCTCAAAAGCGGCACAGCCGAGAATTTAAACGAGCGTGTGACCGCACGAGGAATTGAGGCTACTGCCGAGGAACTTCAAATTGGTGTTCCGACACTTACCGATATTATAAAGGAATTGGAGCGCCCCGGTCGTGACCCACGTGATGAATTGCCCCCTCCTATGCTCAGACAAGACATTATGTCTATGGAGGATTTGAAAGCGGGTATGAAGCTAAAAGGAACTGTGCGAAATGTAATCGACTTTGGTGCATTTGTTGACATTGGTGTTCATCAAGATGGACTTGTTCATATTTCGGCTATATGCGACCGATTTATAAAGCATCCGTCAGAGGTTTTAAAGGTCGGAGATATTGTTGATGTTTATGTTTTAGGTGTCGATGTGGCTAAAAAACGCATTTCTTTAAGTATCAAGGAGCCTAAAAATTAAATGTTAGTAAAAAGAAAAAATAATATAAAGGGAAGTTTGATTTTATCCCTTGCCGCTCTTATTTGGGGGCTCGCTTTCGTAGCACAAAGCGGTGCCGCCGATAAAGTACCGCCATTTCTGTGCAATGCGTTACGCTCCTTTATTGCGGCAGTTGTACTTTTTGTATTTTGGCTTTTTATGTACACAAAAGAAAAAAAGCCATTTTTCGAAAAAGGAAAGGGAAAAACCTACATAACCGCCGGTATTATATGCGGTGCCTGTTTAGCTGTTTCGGTCAATTTTCAGCAATTTGGAATTGCGGCTTATGAAGCAGTAGATGCCCCAAGTGAGGCAAGAGCCGGTTTTTTAACCGTTCTTTATGTAATAATCGTGCCTCTAATTTCGGTATTTATGAAAAAGAAAATTTCGCTTCCGGTATGGCTTGGCGTAATAATCGCTTTGTCGGGTGTTTATCTCCTTTGCTTTTCGAAGGGAATAAGCGGAATTTATCTCGGCGATTTGTTAGTTTTGTTTTGCGCCTTTACCTTTTCGCTACATATTATCTCGGTTGATAAATTTGTCTCTATTACAGGCGGTATTAAATTATCTATTATGCAGTTTTTGGTTTGCGGTATTATTTCTCAAATAATGTCGCTTGGCTTTGAAACAAAAAGCATACAACTGCAAAACATATTGTCCGCCGCTCCCGAGATTATCTATTTAGGTATTATGTCCAGTGGTGTTGCCTACACTTTACAGGTGGTAGGACAAAAATTTGCCGAGCCGACAGTCGCCTCGATTTCTATGAGCTTGGAAAGCGTGTTTGCCCTGCTTGGCGGTTGGGTTATATCAAAAAACACCTTATCGGAACGTGAAATTGTGGGTTGTGTGCTTGTCTTTGTTGCAATAATCGTAGCTCAACTACCCGGCGTTAAAAAAAAGGCATAATTTACACTTTGTTAAATTTCGTTTTAATTTAATTTGCTATAATAATAAAAATTGGCAATACAGTTTGGAGGAATATAAATGATTAAAGTTACAGGCCTTAGCAAAAGGTACGGTACTCACCTCGCAGTAAAAGATGTGAGCTTTAACATCGAAAAGGGTGAGATTGTCGGCTTTTTAGGTCCTAACGGTGCAGGTAAATCTACCATTATGAACATTTTGACAGGTTATTTATCTGCAACACAAGGAAAGGTGGAAATAGACGGCTTTGACGTTTCCGATTATCCCGAGGATGCAAAACGCCGTATCGGTTATTTGCCCGAAATCCCACCCCTTTATGTCGATATGAAAGTCAGAGAATATCTGAACTTTATATACGACCTTAAAAAAGTTAAATTTCCAAAAGGTCCTCACATTGATGAGATTTTAAAGCTTATTAAAATCGACCACGTGCAGAACAGACTAATCAAAAACCTTTCAAAAGGCTACAGGCAAAGAGTGGGCTTTGCAAGTGCGCTTATCGGCAACCCCGATGTGCTTATTCTCGACGAGCCGACGGTTGGTCTTGACCCAAAACAAATCATTGAAATCAGGAACCTAATCTCCCGCCTTGGCAAAAATCACACAATAATTCTCTCAAGCCATATTCTTTCTGAAATTCAAGCGGTTTGCAAGCGTGTTATTATCATTAACCAAGGTCAAATAGTGGCTGATGACACACCCGATAACCTTTCAAACAAGCTTTCAACCGATTTTTCAGTAGTTGCCCGTGTTGTAGGTAACGAAAAAGAAATATATGAGATGCTCACTTCCATCAAGGGCGTTAAAAAAGTTACAAGCCTTGGCAAAAATGAGGAAAACACCACCGATTTCCTTATTGAACCGGAAGCCGGCGAGGATGTCAGAAGCGCTATATTTGAGCGTATCGTATCCCGTAAGAAACAGCTTTTATCCCTTTCAAGCAACAAGCTGTCTCTTGAGCAAATCTTCTTAAAGATTACCGAAAGTGACAGCGCTGATGAAATCAAAGCGCTACTTACCAAAAAGGAGGAAAACTAAATGACTGCCATTTTTAAAAGAGAGTTTAAGTCTTATTTCACAACTCCCGTCGGTCTTATATTCATTGCGGCCGTTTACTTCTTTTTAGGACTTTTGTTCCACAACAGCTACGCTATGGGACTTGCCCAAGTACATCTGGTTGTCGCTTCGATGTCCTCGATTATTTTATACATAGTACCAATTCTTACAATGAGAATTATGAGCGAGGACAAAAAGCAAAAGGTTGACCAGCTGCTTCTCACAGCACCCGTAAAGCTTGTTTCTATTGTAATGGGTAAATTTTTAGCCGCTTTGGCTGTTTTTGCAATAAGCTTTGCCCCCACAATCATTTTTGAAGGCATTGTTCTTTCAAGTGCGGCCGAGGCAGAAATTTCCGTTCCGATAATGTACTACATTTATTCACTTATCGGCATATTGCTTTTGGGAGGCGCTTTGATTGCCATTGGTATGTTTGTTTCATCCCTTACCGAAAGTACGGCAATTTCCGCAATACTGACACTTGCCATAAATATTTTAGTTTCCTTCTTTCCATATTTTGCATCAGTAATTTCTACCGGATGGATTTCTAAAATATTCACTTCCCTATCTTTTCTCGACAGATTTTCAAACTTTAGTCAAAATATTTTTTCCTTTGCAGATATTTTGTATTTCTTAAGTATTATCGCCATTTTCCTTTTCCTCTCGATTCGTTCACTCGAGAAGAAAAGATGGGCTTAAAGGAGGTTTACAGTAATGAGTGAAATAAATAACAACATTCCGGAAACAGAAATCGAAGTTGAAACAAAAGAAACTGTAAAAGCTCCCAAAAAGAAAAGAACAAAGCTTCTCAAAAACCAGCATCTTTTCAAAAAAGGCTCTGTTGCAATGGCAATAACTGCCGCTTTTGTGGCTATTGTCATCGTTGCAAATATCCTTTTCTCTGCTTTGTCAGAGCACTATCACCTCGAATTCGATATGACAAAGGACAAGGTACACACCGTAAGCGAGGGCAACCTTGACTTTATCAAAAATCTTAAAGATGAGGTTGAAATTATAGTTTGTGCCACCGAAGACTCTTATGCTTCGGGTATGCTCGATTACGCATACAGTTATTATCAAATCACCGACACCTCTCTTTCAGATTATTACAACCAAACAATTAAGCTAATAAATAAATACGCCGAGTACAACGAAAACATAAACCTCAAATTTGTTGATACTTCTTCTGCTGAAATTATTGAAATTGCCTCAAAATACAGCAACCAAAACTTATCTTTCGGAAGTATTATTGTCAGCTGCGAAAAGAATAAAAACGAGCGTGTAAAGGTTTTAAATTTCGAAGATATTTATACCTTGAACGAAGACTCTTCAAACTATTACGCAACCGGCTATGCCACCTATTCTTTGACAGGCAGCAACCTTGAAAGTGCCCTCTCAAACGCACTTTCATACGTAACAAGCAGTGATACCAAAACACTCGGCTTTGTTACAGGTCACTCATCAAAGGATGCTACCGAATATTATCGTGAGGCATTGACTGCTAATAATTACGAAATAGTTGACATCGACGCAAAAATCGTAAAATCTATCCCCGAAAATGTTGATGCCATTGTTATTTGTGCGCCGACAATTGACTTTACCTCTGATGAACTTTATGTAATCGAGGACTTTTTAGAAAATGACGGTAAGCTCTCAAAAGGACTTGTTTTCTTTGCCGATGTTACTGCACCCTATCTTAAAAACCTTTATGATGTTTTAGCCGGCTGGGGTATAGTTATTGACAACGGTGTTCTTTATGAAACAAACGACGAGCTTCATTTAGCCGATGACCCTCTTACCATGTATTCTCTACCTGCTTCAGAAAACGAAATCACCGAAAATTTAGCTTCTTTCTGCCTTTCTGGCTACAACGCTCCTTTGAGTGTGGGCAAGCCTTCTGACTCATCTATTAAGGCAGAAAGTCTTGTTGAAACCTCCAAGAGCGTAGTTGCTGCTCCAAAGGGTACAAGCGCTTCCTGGACAGGACACAAAAAGTACACCAAAAAAGCTTACTCCACTCTTATACGTGCAACAAAATCTACTTACAACGATGAAAACAAGAAAATTTCCAGCAGTATTTTAGCTTTTAGCTCAGTTGAATTTATCAATTCTCAATATCTGCTCACAGGTCAAATTTCAAACCTTTCTCTTTCTTTCTATGCGACAGAATCAGCTGTCGGAGCAGAAGATACGGGGCTTGAATTTGAACCAAAGGTGATTTCAACTGCAGAAAACTTTATTGTCGAAGAAGAGTCTGCAAATACCGTAAAAATAATCTTTATGTGGGTATTGCCCATCGCTTGCTTGTTACTCGCAGTATATATTTATATCAGAAGAAGGAACGCATAAATTTATGGAAAATATACCCGAAAACAACGATTTTATTCCAGAGGAATCACAGGAGAGCGAGGAGCAATCAACTATTTTTTCTGCTCCCCAATCCCACAGCACAAAAAATCAAAACAAGCAAAAAAAGCCTGTTTTAAAATTGATTTCCATAGTCCTTATTGCCGCAATTGTAATTGCAGGCGGAATTATTGCCATTAAAAGTATTCCGACCGAAAGTGATGAAAGCGGTAACGACAATTCTTTAGTTTCAGATAAAACAATAAACGTTTTGGTTTCAAATCAGGATGATTTTAAAGCAGTAACCGTAAAGAACAAAAACGGTTCATTTAAGTTTTATCCCGAAAAAGCTAAGGAAGACGGCGAAGAGGTCACCAACTGGTATTTAAAGGGCTATAACAAAGAGCTTGTAAGCGATTATTACATCGAAACGGTTGTAAGCACTATTGCCAATCTTACCGCCACTAAAGAAATCACCAAAATGTCACTCTCCGATTGCGGTCTTGATAAGCCGGAGGTTACGGTAAACGTCACCAAAAAAGACGGAAGCGGATTTTCGGTTTTAATAAGCGGAACTACTTACGACAACAAAGAATGCTACTTCAAAACAGCTGACAGTGATAAAATTTACACCACCGCTTCGGGCTTTAAGGACACCTTTATTTTCACCGATTTGGAATTAGCTGCTACTCCTTCACTTGACGCATTTGATGTAGGCGACATAACAGGATACACATCAGATGACGGTTCCCTTATTTCTTTTGACAAAATTACACTTGCGGGCAAAAACTTTAAAACCCCCGTTGTAATTGAGCCTAACGATGACAAGCTTTTATCATCTATCTTGCCCTACCTTATCGCAAAGCCGACAACAAGAGTTGCCAATAGCGAAAGCGTTGAAGCTATTTTTAACGTTTTCAAAAGTGGCCTTTCCTCCAGCGCCTCGGGAATTTACGCTTTCGATGTTAAGCCTGAAACACTCAAAAAATTTGGTCTTCAAAATCCTAATTTAGTGGCTACGATGACTATAAAAGGTAAATCACTGACATATAAGTTTGCTCTGCAAAAAGACGGAAATTATGCGGTAATTTGTGATTCGTCAAAGGTTGTTGCAAAAATTGAAGCTTCGGCTCTCTCTTTTGCTGAATTTAAGCTCAACAATTATTATTCACCTTTTGTTTGTATGATTTCAATCGAAACACTCGATTACTTTGAACTTAAAGTAGGTAAGGAAAAGTATAAATTCGATATAACATCAACCGTGACAGATACCGATGAAACCGAATACGAGATAAAGCTCAACGGCAAGGATATTGATTTTGAAAAGTTCCAAGATGCTTATATGGAAATTGTCAGCCTTTCCTGCAGCGACTTTACCACAAGCAACATAAGCGGTTCTGCAGATTACACCTTCACCTTTAAGTTTAAAAAGGAAAACGGTGGCGGAAAAACTGTAACAGAATTTTACAAGATTTCTGACACACGTTATCAATATGTAACCGACGGAGTTAATTTAGGTAAGGTTAATTCCTACGCCTTAAAGAAAGTGATTGAAACCTTAGAAAAATTTTCTAAAACAAATTAACTTGACAAACAGAAGATTTGTTATTATAATATGAAAGCAGTAAGGACTGCATTTCCCTTTAGGAGATGTAGTCCTTCTTTGTGCGTAAACTTGCTTTTAAAAGGAAGATTTTTTAATGAGTAATTTGAAAAAATATGATGTAGCAATTATCGGCGGCGGTATTGGCGGTCTTATGGCAGCTTATCGCTTAAAAGAAAACTCTCCCGAACTCAAAATAGTTATTACAGAGCGTGGAAACGCCCTCGAAAAAAGGAACTGTCCCGCAGGCAGAAACAGCGTTTGTGTTCATTGCAAAACCTGCAGTATTACAAGCGGTTATGCAGGTGCGGGTGCTTTTTCTGATGGTAAGTTTAATTTAGGTACTGCTTACGGCGGGACTTTAGGAGAAGAGCTTGGTGATACACTTGCCAACAAATATATTGACGAGGTTGATAAAATTCTCGTTAAATATTGCACATCGGGCGAAGTAAAGGTTTATAAATCAAATGATGATTTAAAGCTTAAATGTATCCAAAACAATCTACGACTTCTTGATATGAACGTAAAGCATTTAGGCACTGACAAAAACTTTATCACTATGCAAAACCTTATAAATGCCATCGCCCAAAGCGGTGTTGATTTGCTTGCTTTTTACGACTGTCAAAACATTGAGAAGGAAAATGATAAATACATTCTTTCCTATACAAACGGTGAAAAAATCGAGGCCGAAAAGATTATTATTGCAACAGGCAGAGGTGGGGCTAACTTTGTAGCAGATTTTTGTCGCAACTTCGGTGTTACAATGCACTCAAACCATATTGACATCGGTGTCAGAGTAGAGATGAAGGATATTGTTTGGAAGGAATTTTCCGACAAAATTTATGAACCTAAAATCCTTTACAAAACAAAAACCTTTGAAGACAGATGCCGTATGTTCTGCTTTAACAAAGGCGGACTTGTATCTGCCGAAAACAATCACGGTATAATTACTGCAAACGGTCACTCATATGCTGAGGATGAAAAGCGAACCGACAACTGCAACTTTGCAATCCTTTCCTCTATCCGCTTTACAGAACCATTTAACCAGCCTACCGAATATGCCGAAAACATTTCCCGTCTTGCCAATATGATTGGTAATGGAAACGTACTTGTTCAGCGTTTCGGCGATTTGATAAGAGGCAGGCGCACAAACGACCACCGCCTTAGTCAAAACACTGTGGAACCCACATTAAAAGCAACTGCGGGCGACTTGTCACTTGTACTTCCTCACAGAATTTTAACCAATATTATAGAAACAATTTATGCTCTCGATAAAGTGGCTCCCGGTACTGCCAACGATGATACTCTCCTTTACGGATGCGAAAGCAAATATTACTCCATCCGTCCCGAATTTATGAATAATGAATTTGAACTGACAGACGGCGTTTTCATCATCGGTGACGGCAGCGGTATTTGCCGTGGACTTTCACAATCAGGCGCTATGGGAATTTATGTTGCCGACTGTATTACTAAATAATTTAACGATAAAAAAGGTGATGTTCACAATGAACATCACCTTTTTTTATCCTTCGGTTTCTTCTTGAGGTGTTTTTTTAGATTTTATTATATCCTTTATTACGGTAAATAATATTATCGCTGCTACCAGGGATACAGCCACTATTAAAATTATTGTCATTGTCATTTTACTATCGCTGTCTTTGGCGGAAGTATTTTGCTTTAAAAAAAACTCATTTTCTGCAAAACTGTCGAAAACCTCTTTTATATATGAGGTCTCGGCTTTTTCGCTTGTGAGAAAAATTAAGCAGTAATTTTTACCGTTTTGCACTGTGAAATACTGTGTAAAATTAAAGCTTCCGCTTTCGTCTCTGTCAAAATACTCGGTTTTTATGAATTTTTGTTCACCTACAGTCACAACACTGTGCATTGGCCTTTTTTCCTTGTGACCGATAATAATGCCTGCATTTCCCTCAAGCTCTTTTTGTGAGAAAAAATCAAAATCCTCTGTAGCCTTTGAAAATTCGTTTTCATAAGTCAAAAGCTTAATTTGCTTTGAATTATCCTGATTAACTGCTAATTGTGAAATATTGTTTTTAAGACAATATTCGTTGAGTTCATCTTCACTTGAGCTTAAAATTTCACATACTTCTGACTTGTTTTGTGAATAGAGCAAAAAGCCTTTAGGCACAGCTATGTACGGTTCTGCGGTTTTGGCAAAAGCCGAAAAAGAAAATAAATTCAGTATAACTAAAAGTGAAATTAAAAATCTTTTCATTTTAAATCAATCCGTTTTGTTTTTTTGCCGCTGTAAGTGTGTTTTGCATAAGCATTGCAATAGTCATAGGTCCTACTCCACCCGGAACAGGAGTGATAGCGCTTGCCTTTTCTTTGACATTTTCATAATCAACGTCACCGCAAAGTTTGCCATTTTCTCTGTTCATTCCGACATCGATTACAACAGCACCCTCCTTCACCATATCTGCACTTACAAAATTTGCCTTTCCTACTGCCGCTACCAAAATATCAGCAGTTTTACATATTTCCTTTAAATTTTTTGTTCTTGAATGACAAATTGTAACTGTACCATTTTCGTGAAGAAGCAACATTCCCATAGGCTTGCCCACGATATTAGAACGACCGATTACAACACAGGTTTTTCCCTCAACCTCGATGTTTTCATACTTTAGCATTTCCATAACACCTGCGGGTGTACAAGGAACAAAATCATAGTCACCAATCATAATTTTGCCGACATTTGACGGATGAAAAGCATCAACATCCTTTTCGGGTAAAATCGAATTTATAATAATTTTTTCATCCAAATGCTTTGGCAGAGGTAATTGACAAAGAATACCGTTTATGCTTGTGTCTCGGTTGAGCTCGTTTATAAGTGCTAAAAGTTCCTCCTCGGTGGTGCTTTCAGAAAGAGCAAACTCTTTTGAAATAATACCAAGCGCTTCGCAAAGTCGGATCGTAGCCATGTCGTTCTGTG
>JAZNRN010000107.1:0-2449 GCA_045590775.1 Acutalibacteraceae bacterium | reverse complement strand
GCCCCGGGCTTATTTTTTCGGCAGGAGCAAGCCCCTGCCCTACAGACGAGCATGTCTCGTCACCTATTCACTATTCCCTACACAGGCTCCCTTGAGGCTCCCTTGAGGCTCCCTTGTGTAAAGGGGTGCTGCTCTCCGGTGGAGAGCGTTTAGCACCGACCGAGGCGAGAGCCGAGACCTGTCAACGAAGTTGACTGAGGGATTGATTCTTGCCGAGGAAATTTCGGTCGCCTTTATCCCTCCACCACCTACGGCGGTCCCCCTCCCTTAATGCTTCGCATCAAAGGAGGCAAGACGGAAGCTGGATTGCCTAAGGCAAGACTGAGGGATTGTCTCACTTCTCACTCGGAACGGGCTTGCTCGTTCCTTCTGCGTCTGACCTAATTTTTTCTATTCTCTTTATGTTAAAAGTTATAAAACAAGCCCGATGATTTTTATTGTTGGGACGATTTACTAATCGCCCGTTTTTTCTTATAATCCCAATATATTTTTATAATGTCCAACGTCAAGAAGTAAAATGATAATTCCATTTTCATATTTCCAAAGAATACGAATATCCATATTGACACTCATTATTTCTGAATTTTTATTTTTTTGTGAAAACTATTGATAAATCAAGATAAATGTGGTATTATATTATAGTCACATAAAACTTTATATTGAAACAGAAAGAGAATATTATTATTTTACAGGATATATTATACCCTTTTTTACATTTGCCATTTTGAATTGGTAAAAATGCAAATTCCAACTTGGTAAATGTAGAAGAAATTCTCTTTTAGTAAAGTTTTGTGTGACAACAATCGGGGTTTGCGTTTTTCGTGTGCAGCTTCGGTTGCACACTTTTTTTATTTGAGAGGTACTATATTATGAAATACAATTACATGCTTCAATACTTTGATGAACTGCCAAAGTCAATAGAAGAGGCAACTTGCGATGCAAAATTAATGCTTGAAAATAATGAAGAACTTCAAAATCTTTCCGACAGGCTTTTTATCGCCGAGTTAAATCTTTTAAAACATCTTGAAAATAATCCTGAAGGACTTGAACTTTTTAAAGAATATAAAAAATGCTTTGAAAATCACGCAGGAGAAAGCTGTGCCGAAATGTATGTTCAAGGACTTTTAGATCATCAGCGATTAATGGTCAGGCATCAGCTTGTGTCATCAGAAATTTTTAAATATACAGAACAAAAAAAATAAGGACATCACTTTCTCCATTAAATTACCGATTTCGTTTCAAATTAATTTAGATATTGACAAAAACATATTTTAGAAGTATAATATCAATAGAAAAAGGCAAGACCTCAAACGGTTATGCCTAAATACGATTATCTAATTAAGAGTAATCGCCACAGCAATGGCGGTTACTCTGCTTTTATGGAGAAAATTATCAATAGAATGATAATCTCTAAAATCGCAAATAGCAATTTCTTTACCATTAGCACGATACTTACTTTTCATAAGCACCCCTCCTTTCATAGACTCGGCATTTCTGCCTGTATATGTAAAGGTGGCCATAACCGCCGGTGGATAAATCCTCCGTTAAGAAAGTCTTGCCTTATCGGATTGCTCCGACAATTTACATTATACACCAAAATTATACATTATTCAAGATATTTTACTAAAATCATTGCCCTATAACTTATAAAGATTACAGGGCAAATTAATTTATATTTACTTTTTTATTCTAACCCATCAGATGTTCAATTAAAATTTTTGCCCCAATACCAATTAAAATTATTCCACCGAGGATTCCTGCCTTACCTTTTAAAAGATTTCCGACTTTTTTCCCTAAAAAAACACCTATAACACAAATTACGAATGTTATCACTCCTATAAAAAGAGAGGACGAAAAAACAGGCATTTTCAGGGCAGCAAAGCTTATTCCCACAGCAAGGGCATCTATACTTGTTGCTATCCCCTGAATTAAAAGAAGCTTCATATCAATTTTTTTACACTCTATGCCTTCTTTTTCCTTCATTTCATCAATTGCTTCCATTATCATTTTAAGACCTATAAAAAATAAAAGACAAAATGCAATCCAGTGATCAACCGAATTTATAAAATCCTTGAAAATATTTCCTGCAAAATAGCCGAGAACAGGCATCAAAAACTGAAAAAATCCATAAACAAAGGCAATTTTCCCTGCAGTTTTAAAGTTTACCTTATTAATACACATTCCGTTTGTTACAGACACGGAAAATGCATCCATTGAAAGGCCGAGACCTATTAAAAAAACTGTAAGCATTACTTATTCTCCTTTATTTTTTTGTTGCTTCTTGGAAATTCCTTTGGTGTTTTCTTTTCCTTCTTTATCACAACAATTTTTCTTGTAACATCAGAAAAAGGAATTAAAACTTCTTTTATTTCAACAATCCTGCCGCCTAAATTTCCTATCATGGATTTTGCATCACTAAGTTCTTCTTCAATATCAAATGCCTTAAGTG
>JAZNRN010000106.1:0-16595 GCA_045590775.1 Acutalibacteraceae bacterium | reverse complement strand
CCTGTTGGTATAATCCAAAAAAAGAAAAGGCTACATATAAATCACAGTTCGAAATTCACACGCTTCTCGATTTAAAAAACATATTATAAAAATAGCACTAACATCTGCACCCTGTTGGGTTTAGAGGTTAGTGCTTTAATTATTATTCAAATTCCTTACTGTAAAGCAGTTTTCCGTTTGCATCGTAATACTCGATAATAATTGACTTGGCATCGGGTACTTCTTCTTGAGCATTTTCAAGCATATCAATATATGTATCTTTACTCTCCTCAACACCTTGTTCCAAAACTTGGGCAACAGCATCAAAAACCGAATCATCGACCTCGGTGTTAATAACCCCCTTCAAGAGAAGACTGTCACCCTTTGCTAAAATCTCAACAGTGCAGTCATCATCGGCTTGAGTTTCACAAATAACATCAAACATTGTACGATTTTCTTCAACATACTCTTTCATTGTCATTTTACTTGTCGGAAAACAAGCAGTGAGAGAAAAAATCAGAAACAAAGATAATAAAATTACTGAGATTTTTTTCATACTTTTCACCTATTCAAAATAGATTTTGTTTTTTAAAGCTTCGAGCATAATTTTTGCGCTGCTTGTATTAGTGGAAAGAGGAATTTTTTGCACATCACAAATACGCAGAAGTGCAGAAACATCAGGCTCGTGAGGTTGTGCAGTAAGTGGGTCACGAAGGAAAATAATAAGGTCCAAATTTCCGTCGGCAAGCATAGCACCGATTTGCTGGTCACCGCCTAAAGGTCCGCTTTTCATACGGTAAATTTTTAGTCCTGTTTCACCCATAATTAGTGTGCCGGTAGTACCTGTAGCATATAGTTCGTGCTCGCATAAAACATCTTGATATTCAATAGCAAGCTTTATAATTTCATCTTTTTTCTTGTCGTGTGCAATAAGTGCAATTTTCATACAAAACATCCTTTCTTTTTACATAACAACTATTTTACTAAAAGTATATAAAATTTTAGATATTCAATTATTCAATACTCCTCTCTCCAAGCATCTAACCATTTAGTATACACTTCTCTATAATCAATTTTATCACGTGTAAAATCAATTTCAATAATTCTTGTATCTTCACAAGTCTCTAATATTTCTAATGCTTCTTTAGAAATCGAAACACCACGTGGATTAGTGTTTTCTTTTGGCAAATCAATATATCTATCTCTACCAATACTATTTAAAACTATTTGTTGCGACTCTTTTGAAAATAATAATAATTTTCCTTTTCCGTTCCATCTAATCTTTGCGAGTAACATATCACAGGAAGGAATATATGTGTTTTTGAATTCTAATGCTTTATTGCGATCAACTGTCCAACTCAATTTAACCGAAGTGTATTTTTCGGTCTTTGTTGTAATTGTTTTAATAGACAAAGGTGTATTGTCCACATATACATCGACTTCGGGTGCGGTTATAGGTACATCGGGATCAACAATATCAATACCAAACTTGTACATTAAAAGAGCTATTAAAATTCTTTCTCTAACAGAACCAATTTCCATCCCTACTTTGCCATTACGTGAACTCTCTAATTCAGCAAGCTGAAATAAACGGGGTAACTTATTTTTAACTCTTCGAATTATAAGATTATCATCAAATAATTTATTATAGACACTACTCATTACCTTTACTCCTTGAATTGTCCAAAATATTAGTTATCATTTTTGAAATATGCCACGCAAAAACTGGCGCAACTGCATTACCTATTTGCCGATAAGCATCCGTAATTGATTGGCAAAAGATAAAATCATCAGGAAAAGTTTGAATTCGTGCAGCTTCTCGTGCTGATAATCTACGAGGCAAACGATAATGAAATTCAATATTACCGTGATGCTCTGCTCTTATTGTGGGAGCTGGCTTATCAGCTTTGGTCACCGTATTACCTTGCTTGCCCGGTAAATATTTGGCTTTGGAGTAACCAAAATTAGGTAAAGATTTATGTATTTCATCGTTTTCTAAATCTTCAATCGCATCTTTAATCGTGACCCAAGGTAACAATTGCACATCAGTAGAAGAATGAGTCGGACTCATCCACTCAAAATCAACATCAACATCCTTCCGTACACCAACAATAATCACACGTTCTCTAATTTGTGGCACACCATAATCAGCGGTGTTAAAAACACGATACTTCACATTGTAACCAAGTTTAGAAAAATCCTCAATAATCGCCGCTATTGCCAAGCCATTTTCCCAAGAAATCAAACCCTTTACATTTTCAGCTACAAAAATCTTCGGTTTTATTATTTCAACAACCTTCGCCATGCTTTGATATAATTTTCCTCTTTGAACATTTAATCCTTGTCTCTTGCCCGCAACACTAAAATCTTGGCACGGAAAACCGCCTATAACTACATCAGCTTGTGGGATTTCTACGTCATGGAAAATAGAAAATTGGCTTTCTTCATTAATACCTAAAATTTGAGTTATATCGCCACAAATTACATTTGAATTAGGAAAATTCAATCTTAATGTTTGCGTGGCTCTAAAATCTATGTCATTTGCCCAAATTATATCAAACGGATTTTTAGAGTAATACTTGTTGAGATAGGTAAAGCCTCCCACAATCCCCAAATCTAATCCTCCGCAACCAGAAAACAGCGAAACAACTTTATATTGAGACATAAATTCCCACCACCCAAATGTAAAATACAATATTATAATAGCACAAAAATTTTGGATATTCAAGTTATTTGAACATTAAAAAAGATCAAATTCTTAAATACCCACTCAAATAAATACTGGATATTAAATAACGAAAAATCTATTCAAAAAAATATCCTATAAAATAACATCAAAGTGATTTTTATCTTGGTGTTACATTAGGGATAAAGACACTCTGTGTCTTTCGTCCTCGCCGACCGTTTGCTTTGCAAACAGTACCCGCCTTGCACTTCGTCGCTAAAAACAGTACACTGTACTGTTTTATTAATGCTCCTCACCCTCTCAGGGTTAAAAAACACTTGTATTGGAATTTTATCGTGGATACTCTGCGCCCACACCATTTCGACCGCTCCGAGCGGTTGCGAAATGCTTTGCGGTGCTCGAGACTTCACAGACCTAAAAGGCTATCGCACCTTTTAGGCTGCTTCGGCGAACCCCACGGGGTTCTCATCCCATAAAACAATAAAAAACCTGAAACACACTAAAAGGCATCTCAGATTTTTTCGTGATCCATCGGGGATTCGAACCCCGGACACCTTGATTAAAAGTCAAGTGCTCTGCCAACTGAGCTAATGAATCATTGGCTTGTCTTTTTTAAGACAGCTTAAATATTATATCAAGGTCATATTGAAAAGTCAATAGCAAAATTCAATTTTTTTAATTTTTTTGAGAAATGATACTTACAAGTAAAAATTGAACAAAAAGAATAGTTGGAATACCTAATAAGAATTTAGGTTTTTTTGTCTTATGATGAGCGATAAACATACCGAGAAGCATACCGATGCTGCCACCCATCACAGACAAAAGCATCAAAAATTTTTCTGAGACACGCCATCTCTTTCTTATTGCGCATATTTTATCATATAAGCAAAAGCTGAATGTCAAAATATTTATAACAATAACATAAAACGTAAAAAAGTTCATTATAGCTCCCTTAAAAGTTTTGAAACTATTATATCACCCGCTTGTTACCTTTTCAATCTGTTTTTTCAGCTTTACAATAATTCTTTTTTCAAGCCGTGAAATATATGATTGTGATATGCCCAAAGTATCTGCTACCTGCTTTTGGGTATATTCTTCATACCCGTTCATACCAAAGCGCATTTCCATTATTTGTTTTTCTCTGACGGGAAGCCCTTTAACAAACCTGTTCAGCTGTGCCTTTTCGTCCTCCATTTCAATTTCTCTGCCGACCTCATCGGCTTCGCTTCCCAAAATATCACAAAGCAAAAGCTCATTTCCGTCCCAGTCAACATTAAGTGGTTCTTCGATTGAAATATCATTTTTATGAGAGGAATTTTTACGTAAATGCATCAAAATTTCATTTTCGATACATCGTGAAGCATAAGTAGCAAGCTTTATATTTCTATCGAGTGAAAATGTGTTTACTGCCTTAATAAGTCCAATTGTACCTATTGAGACCAAATCTTCAATACCGACACCGGAGGTATCGAATTTTTTCGCAATGTATACCACAAGTCTCAAATTATGTACTATCAACTTATCTCTTGCAAAATCATCGTTTAACTTTAAAAGTGCAATTTCTTCAGTTTGTGATAACGGCGGCGGCAATTTTTCGCTTCCGGCAATGTAATAAGTAGGCTTTACAATCCCGATTTTATAAAATATCTTAAAAATGAAAAATTTTAATTTCATATTACTCTCCTATGTACTCAAAAATTTTTGGATTTAAAATTGCTCTGTAATTATCATTGAGCTTCGTTTTTGATTCTGCTAAAATCGGTTTTTCTAAAACTATTGTTTTTTCTTTTGTTTTGACAATTGCCTTATCAGAGCGCACCCCCTTTAAATAGTCCTTGCCTGAAACTGTAACACAAGGGATGATTCTAAAGCGAGACGCCAACTTCTCATCATCACAGGAACTACCAAACAATCTGGTTATATCACGCTTATCCGCAATAATAACATCATTTTGCGTGAAAACATCCTCTATCGAATTACCACTGTCAACAATAGAGGGCAATTCAATATATTTGTTCTCATAAAAAACTGTCACAAGAGCTTTTTTGGCGGTGTTTGAGGAAGATTTGAAAATTTTTGAGAATAATATAAAGACAAAATAAAAGACGACAGTAAAAATTATCAATTCTAACGCCGAAATATTAAAATATACCACCGAATTTAAAACCAAAATATTTTGTGGCGAAAAGGTTTTATAAATAAACGTGACAATACCTGCAAAAATAAAATTCAAAATAAAATATACAAAATAGGTTTTGAAATATAATTTCAAGGATTGAAGCTTAAAAGCAATTGCTACTGCAAAAAAAGCGACAAATAATTTATATGCAAAATCAATAAACGAATTGGATTTTTCAAAAAATATGTAAAGTGATGACATGGCACTCATAAAAGAAGACAATATAAGTCTTAATAACCTGTATTTTATCTTCAAAAGTTTTGAGGTTAACAGCAACAAAAAATAATCAACAATTAAATTCACAAGTATTAAAACATCGACGTATATTACCACAAAATCAACCCTCTTTATCAAAAATTATACAACAAGAATGTAAAAAAGACTGTCGAAATTTGCGTAAAAAATCAAATAATTTCTTTGACTATAATCATAATATATGTTATAGTATATTAAAAACTTTCAAGAGGTGTTTCATTATGAAAAACATTTGGCATGATATGCCTAAAGACAGAATTTCTCCCGAAGATTTTATTGCTGTAATTGAAATTTCAAAGGGAAGTAAAAAGAAATACGAGCTTGACAAGGAAACAGGTTTTATAATTCTTGACAGAATCCTTTACACATCAACCATATATCCCGCAAACTATGGATTTATTCCCTTGACATACGGCGATGACAATGACCCGCTTGATGTTTTGCTTATATGTACAGAACCGCTTGACCCGCTCACATTGGTTCGTGCTTACCCAATTGGTGTAATTTCTATGATTGACGGAATTGACAGTGATGAAAAAATCATTGCTGTACCCTACTCCGATCCGACATATAACGGATATAAGGATATAACCGACCTACCGAAGCACGTTTATGAAGAAATGTGCCACTTTTTTGAGGTGTATAAAACACTTGAAAATAAGCAAACAGCTGTCAACGAGGTTGCCGGCAGAGACACCGCAATAAAAGTTATAAAAAACGCAATGGATTTATATGATAAAAAATTCAGATAAAATAAACGGAGACACCAAAATGATTGATAAAAGTATTAGAAAGCTTATATGCTATGCCCTGAATTGTGGACTTTTAACAAAGCGTGACGAGATTTTTGCAACCAACCGTATTTTAGAAATTTTGCATATTGATGAATATGATTGTAACGAAAATTTCTGCGATATAAATTTAGAGGACACACTAAAAGAATTGCTTGATTATGCAACCGACAAAGGTTTAATTGAGGACACAATCACTAGTAGAGATTTATTTGATACCAAGCTTATGTCGGCAGTAATGCCGAGACCGAGTGAGGTTACTGACAAGTTCTATCAGTTATACCAAAATTCTCCCTTAGCAGCTACCGATTATTTTTACAAGCTTTCCTGTGACAGTGATTACATACGCCGTTACAGAATAGCACGAGATGTAAAATGGAAAACCGCAACAGAATATGGTGATATTGACATCACAATCAACCTATCAAAGCCAGAAAAAGACCCAAAAGCTATTGCGGCAGCTAAAAACGCCAAGCAATCAGGTTATCCAAAATGTGCTCTTTGCCGAGAGTGTGAGGGTTATGCCGGAAGGCTCAATTACCCTGCCCGCCAAAATCACAGAGTTATTCCCATCACAATAAACAACAGCGATTGGTGCTTCCAATACTCCCCTTATGTTTACTATAACGAACATTGCATTGTGCTTAATGCCGAGCATACACCAATGTCGATAAACCACCAAACCTTCTCTAAACTCCTTGATTTTGTTAAACTGTTCCCCCACTATTTTGTCGGTTCTAATGCCGATTTACCGATTGTTGGCGGTTCAATTTTAACGCATGACCATTTCCAAGGCGGTAACTACACCTTTGCTATGGCAACTGCTCCTATCGAGCATAAGCTCACCTTCAAGGGCTTTGAGGATATTGAAGCGGGTATTGTTAAATGGCCAATGTCGGTTATCCGTCTTCGCCACAATGATTCAGATAAGCTAATACCTTTGGCTTGTAAAATTTTAGATGCATGGAGAACTTATACCGACAAGGATGCCTTCATCTTTGCCGAAACAAACGGTGAGCCTCACAACACCATTACACCTATTGCACGCAAAAAAGGCGATATATTTGAGCTTGATTTGGTTCTTCGCAACAATATTACAACAGAAGAACATCCTATGGGTGTATATCATCCCCACGCTGAGCTTCACCACATCAAAAAAGAAAACATTGGTCTTATTGAGGTTATGGGTTTAGCGGTTCTACCTGCTCGACTTAAAAATGAAATGGCGCTTCTTAAAGTTGCAATTCTCGAAAACAAAGATATTAAATGTGACGATACCCTTGCCAAGCACTATGATTGGGCAAATGAAATTATGGAAAAATATAACAGCATTACAAAGGATAATATTGATAAAATCATTGAGGATGAAATCGGCATTGTCTTTACAAAGGTTTTGGAGCACGCCGGTGTCTATAAGCGTGATGAAATAGGTATTGCTACTTTTAAAAAATTCTGTGAAAGTGTAAAATAGGATGTTTATTGAACAATTTAAAACCGTACTTGTTCAGGTTTTGATTTTACTGTTACTTATCATTATCGGATATATTTTAACCAAAACAAAAGTCTTGACCGACAAGGGTGTTAGGAGTATGACTGATATGGTTTTATACCTTGTAACCCCTTGCGTCATTATCAAATCCTTTACAAGAAAATTTGACAATAATCTTTTAAAAAACCTACTAATAAGCTTTTTGATTGCTATTTTAGTACATATTGCATTTATTCTTTTAAGTCACCTGCTAATGCGTACAAAGGACATTAGCAGTGAAAAGGTTCTACAATTTGGTATAATTTTTTCAAACTGTGGTTATATGTCAATTCCACTTCAACAAGCATTGCTCGGTGATATGGGCACGTTTTATGGCTCATCCTATATTGCAATTTTCAATGTTTTTGTCTGGAGCTATGGAATAGTTTTAATGAGTGGTGACAAAAAGTATTTAACACCAAAAAAGCTCTTTATAAACCCAGGCATCATTGGTGTTACATTAGGTCTTTTAATCTTCCTTTTGTCAATTAGCGTACCTAAGCCTATTAGTGAAACTGTTTCATATATGGCATCTCTTAACACTCCACTTCCGATGATTATAATCGGTTTCCATTTGGCAAACAGCAATCTTCTATGCGGTTTAAAGGACATAAAATGTCTATATTCGATGCTTTTAAAGCTGATTGTTTTCCCTCTTTTAGCATTGGGTTGTATGTATTTATGCGGCGTAAGAGATACCATTTTAATATCTGCTGTAATTTCTGTCAGCGCACCGACCGCAGCCATTACGACTATGTTTTCGGCAAAATTTGAAAGAAATACTGCGCTTTCTGCAAATATGGTTTCGCTTTCTACCATTGCTTCCCTGCTTTCGATGCCGCTTATTGTTTCGCTCGCTCAAACCATTGCATAAAATCTACACCTCGGTCAATAATATGTCCGAGGTGATTTTTTTGGAAAATTTAACATTAAATGAAAAGGAAAAAACTCTTTTAAAGGATTTAAAAGGACAGGAAAAGATTTGTATTGAAAAATATACAAAATATGCGTCAACCGCCCTTGATACCCAGTTAAAGCAACTCTTTACCGAAATTTCAAATGTAGAAAGGGAGCATTTATCAACCCTCACACAAATCGAAAATGGAACTTTACCCTCCACTAATTCGGGAGCTAAACAAACTGTCAACACTATGTTTTCCGAATATTACGGTATGGGAGACACACCTGATAAGCAGTCGGACTGTTACCTTTGCAGTGACCTATTAGCTGATGAAAAGCACGTTTCAAATCTGTATAATACCTGCATTTTTGAATTTAGAGAAACACCACTCCGTGATGCGCTAAATCACATACAGAAAGAAGAACAGGAGCATGGCAAGGCAATTTATGACTATATGGCAAAGAACAATATGTATTCATAATAAATAAAGAAGGTAGAAATACCTTCTTTTTTATTGACTTATTGCTCTTTAAGCCTTAAAATTAGTTTGGTGATATTATGTCAATAACACAAAAGCCAAAACACATATTCGAGCCCACACCTTTGCAATGCGGTCAGGCTGTCCTCTCAATGCTATCGGGAGAAAGTGTCGAAAAAATCATAAACATTGTGGGAACAGACCGAGAAACAACCCTAAAGCAAATGTTTTTATGTCTTGACACTTTGGGGATTTTGTACTCTAAAGAAAAAAAGGAAGTGAAAGAAAAAGTTGAGTTGCCAAAAATTGCAATTTTAAGTCTTGAAACACCACGCTGTTGGCATTGGTCACTCTACTTTGACGGTGTCTTTTTAGACCCCGAACACGGCATATTAGATGATTTCCCGACATCAAACCGAAAATACTATTGGGAAATTAAAGGATAAGCTTACTTTGAATATAATCCGAAAAATCTAGGCAATGTTTTTCAGAAAATACTTGACAAACGCTCTTTAACAGTTTATTATGATAAAGTACTTTTTCGAAAGGAAATACTGTTTTATGAAGTCTCTACATCGTGACAATCGATTTATCGGCTTTTTTAGCTTTGGCTTTTACGGTCAAGGCTTTTATTGCTATTCTCAAAAATCGAACGTTCCGATGAGTGAATAATTTTTGCGTTTTCCAACGCAATCTTCACAAAGTTTGTTGAAGCGACACTCGACGGAAGTTAGGTGTCGCTTTTAATTTTTATTACAATACAGAAAGATGGGAAATCAGTATGATTATCGTACTAAAGCAAAATGTCAATGAACAACAAATTAAGGAGTTTTCTAAATATTTTACTGAGCATAATGTGGCAGTAAACAAATGGGTCGGTGAACAGTCAACAGTACTCGGTTTACTCGGCGATACAAGTGGTATAGATACAGATTTTATACAGCAACAGGAAATTGTCGAGCGTGTACAGCGTGTGTCAAAACCTTATAAAAAAGGAAGTCGTGAATTCCACCCCGATGACACTGTTATTGACCTCGGTCACGGTTGTCGTATCGGTGGCGGTTCATTTGGCGTAATTGCCGGTCCCTGTTCGGTAGAAAGCGAGGAACAAATTGTAAAGCTCGCACAAGATGTTAAAAAAGCCGGTGCCACCTTCTTGCGTGGCGGTGCTTTTAAACCTCGTACTTCTCCTTATGCTTTCCAAGGTCTTAGAGCCAGTGGTCTTGGACTATTAGACAGAGCAAGACACGAAACCGGGCTGCCCATTGTTACAGAGGTTATGTCTGCAGCACATCTTCCACTTTTTGAGGATGTTGACATTATACAAGTCGGTGCACGAAATATGCAAAATTTTGAGCTTTTAAAGGAGCTCGGAAAGCTTGATAAACCAATCCTTCTAAAACGTGGACTTTCAAATACTATTGAAGAGTGGCTTATGAGTGCAGAATACATTATTGCAGGTGGCAATGAAAAAGTAATTCTTTGTGAAAGAGGTATAAGAACCTTTGAAACAATGACTCGCAACACATTGGATCTTTCGGCAATACCCTTGCTTAAAGAATTAACACATCTGCCCGTTGTTGTTGACCCAAGTCATGCAACAGGAAAAAGCTCGCTTGTTCCTCCTCTTTGTATGGCAGCAATGGCGGCAGGTGCTGACGGATTGATTGTCGAAGTTCACAACGACCCACCGAATGCTATGTCTGACGGTGCTCAATCACTGACACCCGAACAATTTTCATTGGTGATGGAGCAACTGCGGACAATTGCTCCTGTATTCAAAAAGAATCTTGACATTTATAATTGATATTACTTTTGAAAGGAAAACCGTTCATGAAAACTGTAAATAAACAATTTGATAAGTTGACTATTACCGTTGTTGGCCTTGGTCTTATGGGCGGTTCCCTTTGCAAAGCATTGCGTAAAGCTTGCCCCACACTAAAGCTTTTAGGCGCTGATCTTAATGAAAACGTTTTGTCAATCGCAACTAAAGAAAACTTAATTGACCAACCTTTATCTGATGCAAATATTTCAAAAACTGATGTGTTGATTTTGGCTGTACCTCCCTTTGCAACGGTCAAAGTTTTAACAGAAATGGCTCCAAAGCTAAAACGGGGTACAATTGTAACTGATTTATGCGGAGTCAAGCGATTTATTGTTAAAAACTGTAATCCCATCTGCGAGGAATACGGTCTGAATTTTATAGGCGCTCACCCAATGGCAGGTAAGGAAAAAAGCGGTATTTTAGAGGCTGATGCACAGCTATTTATGGGTGCAAGCTTCATAATAACCCCAACCGAAAACACTCCAAGTTTTGTTATTGATACACTTTCTTTCATCTCAAAAGCCATTGGTTGCAGTCATTTGACATTCACAACTCCCGAAGAACACGACCGTATGATTGCATTTACAAGTCAGCTCCCGCACGTACTAGCGGGCTGTTATGTACAATCTCCTTGCAGTGCAAATCACAAAGGATTTTCAGCAGGCAGTTATCGTGATGTCTCACGAGTGGCAACTGTTGATGAAAATTTATGGTGTGAGCTTTTTTCGGAAAACAGCGATATACTATCTGATGAACTCCAGCAGCTTATATTACGACTTGAAAATTTTCGCAAAGCAATATTTGCAAAAGACAAAACAGCTATGTCAGATATGCTCAAAGCAGGTCGCATCTGTAAGCTACGTGCTGATGGCATACCCGATATTAAAAATTTTTAAATAAAGAGAGGTGGCAGTAAATGTCAGTTGTTACTATTCCCGTAAACACAGGCCGACCTTATGAAATTTTGCTTGGTCGTGATTTATTAAAAGATACAGGTAAACTTGTACGTGAGGTTCATAAAAAGGGTGAAAAAGCGCTTATAATAACAGATAGCAATGTTGGCCCTATTTACGCCCAAACTGTGAGTAAAAGTCTGAAAGCTGCAGGATACAGCGTTGTAAATATTTTCACCTTCCCGGCAGGAGAAAAAAGCAAACGATTGACAACAATTTCAAATATCTACACTACTCTGGCTTATAAAAAATTCGACCGATCGGATATTATTATCGCACTCGGAGGCGGTGTAACAGGAGATATGGCAGGCTTTGCCGCTGCTACTTGGATGCGTGGTATCCCGTTTGTTCAAATTCCGACTTCCCTGCTCGCTTTGGTAGATTCATCTATCGGCGGAAAAACAGGTGTTGATACTCCTGAAGGGAAAAATCTTGTCGGTGCTTTTTGGCAACCGCTTCGTGTTATAGCTGATATTGACACATTATCAACCCTTCCTAAATATTATTTTACAGATGGTATGGGCGAGGTAATAAAATCTGCTTGTATCGCCGACAGTGAGTTGTTTTCCCTACTTGAAAACGAGTTGCAGCTCAACAGTGATTCTCTCACAGAAATAGTGCGTCGTTGTATGCTTGTAAAAAGTCGTATTGTGGAAAACGACGAACATGAAAGTGGCGAGCGAAAGCTACTTAATTTTGGCCATACACTTGCACACGCACTCGAAAAGCATTTGAATTATGAGGGTATCAGCCATGGATGTGCGGTTGCTGTCGGTATGTTGGCGATTACCAACGCTTCTGAAAAGAATCGACTAACAGCTTGCGGTACTACAAGCCGATTATCCGCACTTCTGGAAAAATTCGGGCTGCCAACCGAAAGTCAAGTGCCAATTTGCACATATTTAGACAATATAAAGCTTGACAAAAAATGTGAAAATGGCCAGCTTGACCTCGTACTGATAAAGCAAATCGGCAGCGCATTTTGCCATCGTATCACTATTGACACAATCTGTGAATTTCTAAAGTAAAGGCGGTATTTTATGTCAATTGTTTCAATTGAAACCTCTGCGGTTTACGGTACGGTTGCCGCACCGCCTTCAAAATCCGTTGCACACAGGGCTTTAATTGCGGCAGCCCTCACAGGCAATAGTCGCATTGAAGGTATTTCACCCTCGGATGACATAAAGGCAACCCTTCGTTGCTTGGAGGCCCTTGGAAAACCCGCTATTATCGACGGAGAAAGAGTTACCTTCACTAATAACGGTAACAGTCACACTATTGCCGACTGTGGTGAAAGCGGTTCGACATTGCGATTTTTTATACCAATATTTGCTTCTCTCGGCAAAGAGGTTACTTTTATAGGAAAAGGACGCCTTCCCTCAAGACCTCTTACGACCTATGAGGAGTGTCTTCCGTTACACAATGTTAAAATGACAAAAACTGATATAAACGGTTGTATTACACATATAAGCGGCAAGCTTTCAGGAGGTCGTTTTGATGTAGCCGGTAATGTTTCAAGCCAATTCATAACTGGTCTTCTTTTTGCATTACCGTTACTTAATGAGGACAGCGAAATAGTCCTTTCTACACCGCTGGAATCTGTTGGTTATGTTGAACTGACGCTTGAAGTATTAAAGCGGGCAGGTATTTCTATCCAAAAAACCGCAAACGGTTATTATATCAAAGGCGGTCAACAGTACAAACTTTTTGATTATACCGTTGAAGGAGACTGGTCACAGGCGGCATTTTTGCTGACGGCAGGTGCTATCGGCGGTGATGTTACTGTGACAAATTTGCGACAAGACAGTGCTCAAGGCGATAAAAAGATTGAAGAACTGTTGTGCCAAATGGGTGCAGATATTAGCTGGACAAATGAAGGTATCCGCTCTAAAAAGTCACATTTAAAAGCAATTGATATTGATGTTTCAAATATTCCTGACCTATTGCCTATTTTATCAGTGGCCGCAGCAAGTGCAAATGGCAAAACGAGACTATACAATGCCGCTCGTCTTAGACTTAAAGAAAGTGATAGACTTGCTAGTACCTGTTCTATGATAAAAGCACTTGGCGGCACTTGTCAGGAAAGCAATGATGAATTGTGTATCACAGGCTCTGCACTTTTGGGTGGCACAGTTGAGGGTGCAAACGACCACCGCATTGTTATGAGTGCCACCGTCGCTTCTCTTTTAACTAATAATCCACTCACAATTACAGATGCGCACAGCATAAACAAAAGCTGGCCAACTTTTTTTAACGACTATAAACTAATAGGAGGTAAAATTTATGAGTTCTCTGATAGGTAAACGTATAAAGCTCTCAATATTCGGCGAAAGCCATGGTGAAATGATTGGATGTACTCTGCACGACCTCCCTGCTGGCGAGGATATTAACCTCGAAGAAATTAAAATTCAAATGTCACGCCGAGCACCGGGTAATGACGCTACTGCTACTGCACGAAAGGAAAATGACATACCTTCTATTGTATCCGGCTTTTATGGTGGCAAAACAACCGGAACACCGCTTACTGCCGTAATTGTCAATGAAAATACCAGAAGTCACGACTACAACGCACATCTCACCATACCACGTCCCGGTCATGCTGATTACACAGGATATGTACGCTACAATGGAGCTAACGATATTCGTGGTGGCGGACATTTTAGTGGTCGCCTTACTGCACCGTTGGTTTTTGCAGGCTCTATTTGCCGCCAAATTTTAAAACGCAAAGGTGTCACAATCGGCGCACACATATATTCGATTGCCGACATAAAAGACACACCATTTGATGATGTATCTATTTCTGACAATTTACTTGATGAACTCTCCACGCAATCATTTTCACTAATAGACAGATCAAAGGAAGAACAAATGCGCAGAGCAGTATCACAGGCAAAAGCAAACGGTGATAGCGTTGGCGGAATTATTGAGCTTGCTGTAACCGGGCTTCCTGTCGGTCTTGGTTCACCGATGTTTGACGGCGTTGAAAATGCCTTAGCACAGGCTATATTCGGTATCCCTGCAGTTAAGGGCTTGGAATTTGGCGATGGCTTTAAATTAGCGTATATGCGTGGTAGCGAAGCAAATGACAGTCTAGTCTATAACGAAAACGGTGAGCTTTCTCACATCAGCAACCATAACGGTGGTATTTTAGGAGGTATTACAAACGGCGCACCTCTTATTTTAAGGGTTGCAATTAAGCCCACACCCTCCATATCAAAAGAACAAGCAAGTGTTGATTTTTCTTTGGAAAGCAACACCACAACCGTCATAAACGGTCGTCATGACCCTTGCATTGTGCCACGTGCCGTATCGGTGCTTGAATCGGCGGTAGCGTTTACATTGCTCGACCTGTTTGAAAGTGAAGCAGGACATTTGAAAGGATGATTACAAATGGCGATTGACCTTGCAAAGATTCGTCAGGAAATAGATAATATTGATAACCAGCTTGTACCGCTTTTGTGCGAAAGACTTAACTGTTCTAAACAAGTAGCGAAATATAAAGGTGAACACTCAATCCCTGTTCTTAACGAAGCACGTGAAAGAGAGGTTATTGATGCGGTATATCGCAAAAGCGATACGCTTGATAGTGATGGTTTTGGATTTGGTCGGGCAAATTCACTTGTTTATTCGACCGTTATGGAGGTTTCCCGTGCGCTTCAACATCGACTGCTTGGTGCAGGTGCACAGCTCAAGACGGAAATAAAAAGTGCTTCACCTGCCCTTATCCCCGATGGAACAGCACGTATTGTCTGTCAAGGCGATAAAGGAGCATTTTCACACGAAGCCGCTAACACATTATTCCCTTTGTCCACTACGCAATTTGTCGAGACTTGGGATGATGTGATTTCTGCGGTAGCAAAGGGCAAAGCCGACTATGGCTTTTTACCTGTGGAAAATTCCTCCACGGGTTCTGTGCACGAGGTTTATGACCTTATTATAGCCAACCGTTGCCATATTGCAGCAGCAGTTGATGTTCCTGTAAAGCAATGCCTACTTTCTCTAAATGGCGCAACGCTTGATGACATTGATACCGTTGTCTCTCACCCGCAAGCACTCGCACAATGTCGTGAATTTATCAAAGCAAACGGCTATGCCGAACAAAGCTTTTCAAACACAGCAACAGCAGCAGCTTTTGTCGCCGAAAAGAATGATAAGCATATTGCCGCTATCGGCTCAATACGTGCTGCACAAGAATTTGGGTTACAGATTTTAAAATCAAATATTCAAACCTTTGACGGCAACACCACACGCTTTGTCGCAATTTCAAGAGACTTGTGCATACCCGAAAATGCTGACCGTATTACTCTGCTTTTCCGCCTACCACACGTTACAGGCTCGCTTTGTAATATTCTTACACGCTTTGCCCTTGAGGGATTGAACCTTACAAAGCTCGAAAGCCGACCTTTGCAAAACGGTAGCTTTGAATACGCTTTTTATCTTGATTTTGAAGGCAATCTAAAAAATGACAATACCCTTGCCCTCCTTTGCGCTTTAAGTGAGGAATTGCCTCAATTCAACTTACTTGGAAACTACCATGAACAAAAAATTCAAAATAATTGATATAAAAAAACGCAAGTCTTACGACTTGCGTTTTTTGGCACCCGTAGTAGGAATCGAACCTGCATCTAAGTCTTAGGAGGACCTTATTCTATCCGTTGAACTATACGGGCATATTAAAATTTAACCTTAAAGAGTATATCATAAAAAATATTAAATTGCAATATAATTGTTTCGTTTTAATAATCCGAATCCCTTTCTCCATTATACAAAATTAAAAAGGAACCAGTCCTTTGGACCGATTCCTTTTTAATTGGCACGCTGAAAGGGATTTTGTCTCGGCGCTCCCGCACCTATCGCCTCGCTACGCTCGTTGCCGCGCCTAACAAACAGTCCACCGGACTGTTTGTTTTAACGGCTTGTTCGAATCCCTTTTTTGATATAAAAATAAAGAAGTTACAACCTAAAGGTCGTAACTTCTTTATTGGCACGCTGAAAGGGATTCGAACCCCCGACCCTCTGC
>JAZNRN010000105.1:0-2065 GCA_045590775.1 Acutalibacteraceae bacterium | reverse complement strand
TACAGGGACCGGTAATGCTTGCGGTCGGTGCAATTTTTGCGGATTTTGCAATCCATATATTTTCACTTTTTTCTTCAAAAATTTCTTTATCTAGTGTTGGTCCCAAATTTCTTATAAAATCTGAAATTTTGGGCAAGACTTCAAACACATTTTCGATGTCATCAAAAAGAGGTGAGGCAATGTTTTCATTTAATTCAAAAAAATTTTTTGGTGAAAAAATCGACATAAAATTTACTCCTTGTGTTGTGATTTTACTTTAAATACAGTGTTATTTTGTCACAATAATTATACTATATCAACCATTATAACAGTATTTATAATTTTTTTCAACATTTTATATCTTTACTATTGTTTTTTTAAAAAAAATATGTTATTATAATACGGTCAAAGCATTGCGTACAGCAGTGTGCGAATGGGCGGGTCCTGTGCGATGGGACGCTACGAACCATGTCAGGCGGGGAACCGAGCAGCATTAAGTGGTATTTCCTGTGCGCCGCAGTCAATCGGCTCATTCGTACACTATTGTGCGCAATTTTGTTGTGAGTAAATTTTACGAGGTGATCATATTGGCATATCAAGCTTTATATCGAAAATATCGCCCACAAACCTTTTCGGATGTAATCGGACAGGAGCACATTACCGAAACATTAAAAAACGAGCTTGCAAGCAACACCTGTGTTCATGCATATCTCTTTACAGGTACTCGAGGAACGGGTAAGACAAGCTGTGCTAAAATTTTGGCAAAGGCTGTTAATTGCCTCGATTCTAAAGATGGTGACCCTTGTCTTTCTTGTGAATCATGTGTCAATATTTCGGATGGCGAAAACACCGACATTATTGAGATTGACGCCGCTTCTAACAACTCGGTCGAAAGCATTAGAGAATTGCGTGATTTGGTAAATTTCACGCCCTCCTCCTCAAAGTATAGAGTTTATATAATTGACGAGGTTCACATGCTTTCTATCAGCGCTTTTAATGCTTTGCTTAAAACGCTTGAAGAACCACCCGAGCACGTTATATTTATTCTCGCCACCACCGAGGTACACAAATTACCTGCAACAATTCTTTCTCGTTGTCAACGCTTTGATTTCAGACGTATTGATAGTGAGAAGATTTGTGAAAGAATACAGTTCATTGCCAAAAATGAGGGCTTGACCGTGACTGATAATGCTGCAACGCTTATTGCGGCGGGAGCTGGTGGTGGTATGCGTGACGCTTTATCAATTTTAGACCTTTGTGCTACAAGCAGTAAGGAAATTGATGAAGCAGTTGTGGAAAGCGTTTGTGCCATGGCGGGAAATGAGTATTTGTTACAGTTGGCTGATGCGATAAACGCTCACAATACAGAGGAGGCTCTTATTTTAATTGATAAGCTCCACAATTCTTCTGTCGATATGTTAAGACTTTTGTCCGGCCTTACTTCGCACTACAGAGATTTAATGATTATTAAAACTGTTAGGGGTAAAAAGGCACCTATTGTTTGTTCAACCAAGCATTTACAAAGCCTTAAAGAGCAAGCCGAAGCTTACGATATAAAGGATATTATGTATTGTCTTAATATCTTACAAAATGCCTTTTCATCAATGCAAAGCGGTAACAGACGCTGTGAAATGGAAATGTCGGTAATCAAAATGTGCGACCCGACTGTTTCTGCTGATGTAAGCTCCCTTGAAAGAAGGATTGCCGCACTTGAAAGCGGTATCGTAAGACCTAAAAATAATCCGGTAAAAAAGGAAGTAGTAAACCTTTCCGCCGAACAGAAGGATGATGATATACCCTTACCGCAAGAACCATCTGAACAGATTGTTGAAGCTTTAGACGGTGAGCTTGACAAATGGGACGAGATACTTCGTATCCTTAAAACATCTTCACCGCTTATTTGCGGTGTGCTTAATGATTCAAGGGCATTTATTAAGGGAGATTTTCTACTAATTGATGCTCCAAATGTACAATTCAGAACGATGATAAATACTGCTAATTCGCAGTACAAGGATGCAATAAGAAAGGCGGCTTTTGCTGTTTTAGGAAAGACCTATAAATTAGGTCCTTATACTAAAAAAACCGT
>JAZNRN010000104.1:0-10912 GCA_045590775.1 Acutalibacteraceae bacterium | reverse complement strand
GTTTTATCTGCAAAGGATTTAAAACCTTGTATTTCGATAGAGCTTAAGAGCATATTTTCACTTCCCTTTCAATTTCAATTTCTAATGGCTTAATTGTGTCCTTTTGCTTTACCTTACAGAAAAAGCCCAAGCCCTCTAAATGCAATATGTTGCTTTTCCTTTGACCTATCATTTTTGATATGTCACTTTTATTTACATAAATCGTATAATGTCCTTTTTGCTTCAAAAGTTTTAATACCTTTTTAAGCATTATATGCGACATACATAGCTCGCTAAAGGCGGGGTGCCAAGGACCTGATAAAAAGGCATCACCCTCAATCGAATGAAGACCTAAACGGATGACCTTAATACCTGCATCAATAAACATTTCATAAAGCTTTGAAGCTAATTCAACGGCGCTTGTTAAGTCTTGTGGTTTATATATCCCGTCAAGGTAAAGAACCGCAAGGGTCGTATCCTTCAAAACTATTGTCGGGTAAATTCTTACTGTATCGGGTGCTATTTCAAGCACTTTTTTTGCGGTAGCGATAGCCTTTTCATCGGTATCACAGTAAAGACCCGTCATAATTTGAAGTCCAAGCTCAAAGCCATAGCTTTTTATGAGCGCTGATGCCCTTATGACATCCTCTACCCTGTGACCACGATTATTCATTTTTAAAACCCTATCGTTAAGGCTTTGTGCGCCTAATTCAATAGAAGTTACGCAATACTCTTTTAAAAGGGTTAAAATTTCCTCGTCAATAGCATCGGGACGAGTTGAAATTCTAATACCCGAAACATCACCGTATTTAACAAACTCAGAAGCTGCTTCAAGCAAAGAGAGCATATAATTTCGGTTAATTGCAGTAAAACTGCCTCCAAAAAAGGCGATTTGTGTGGTTTTGGGGTCGTAACTCGGTGATTTTTTTGCCGTCTCAACCGCTTTTTTTACATCTTCAGAGCGGGGCGCTAAAGTAACACCCGTTATATGTCTTTGATTACAAAAGCTGCATTTATTTGGACAACCGATATGGGGCACAAAAATCGAAATATTTGAGTGTGATTTACTCATATCTCTGCACCCATAAGTGTTAGTGCCTCTTTTGCAGCTGCTTGTTCAGCCGCCTTTTTTGATTTGCCCTTACCTTTTCCTATTACATTAGAGTTAAGATGAACCTCAACCTCAAAAACTTTATCGTGGTCAGGACCTTTTTCATTTGTCAAAATATATGTGACACTTTCCTCGGGGTTTCGCTGAATAATTTCCTGTAAAGCAGTTTTATAATCCTTAAATACCTCGTCATCTGTATGAGTAAGCTCGGGCAAAATAAAACGCATTACATGTTTGCGTGCTATTTCCATACCGCCGTCAAGGTACATAGCAGCAAGAACTGCCTCAAAAGCATCGGCTAAAATCGAGTTGCGTTCTCTGCCACCGCCCTTTTCTTCACCTTTACCTAAAAGCAAAAATTCTCCTAATCCAAGTTCCCTTGAAAATTGGCAAAGAGCCTTTTCACAAACAAGTGATGCTCGAAGCTTTGTAAGCTCCCCCTCGGGCAAATTTTTAAACGCTTTATATAAATAGTCTGCGACAATAACCGATAAAACCGAATCTCCCAAAAACTCTAGTCGCTCGTTTGAGTGAACACCGTTTCTGACCTCGTTTGCATAGGAGGAATGTGTCAGAGCGTTTGTGAGCAAAGATTCATTTTTAAAGCTGTAACCTAAATTATGTTCTAAAGCTTTCATTATTTATGTCCTTTAATTATTTTGATAAATCAGCTGAAATTTTTTCAACAACACCGTTTTCGGTATAAATTACAGCCTGCTTGATTGCATTTTTAAATGCCTTGGCATTTGAACTGCCATGCGCTTTGATAACTGTGCCCTTTACACCGAGAAGTGGCGCTCCGCCGACCTCGGTGCTGTCCATCATAGATTTAAGCGAATATAAGTCTTTTTTGATTACGAGAGCCGCTAATTTATTGAAAATATTCTTATAAAGCGCACCTTTAACAAGCTTGAAGAAGGTTGTTGCGGTACCTTCAATCAACTTTAACGCAATATTTCCTGTAAATCCGTCGGTAATAACCGCATCGCAAACACCTTTAGGCATTTCACGTGATTCAATATTTCCCACAAAGTTTATCGGAGCCTCACTCAATAGCTTATAAGCCTCGATTTGAAGCTCACCGCCTTTTGTGTCCTCTACTCCGATATTTAAAAGTCCGATTTTCGGGTTTTCAATTCCTTCAACATTTTTAAGATATACACTTGCCATTACACCGAATTGGCAAAGCATTTCAGGTCTGCACTCGGCATTAGCACCCATATCCATCAACATATAATGCCCGTTAGGAGAAGGTATCAAACCACCAAGAGCGGGTCTTTTTACACCCTTGATACGTTTGACAATAAGGGTACCGCCTACAACAACCGCTCCTGTTGAGCCTGCAGTAACAATAGCATCTGCATTTCCGTTTGCTACTTCCTTAAAGGCTAAAGCCATAGAAGATTCAGAATGTGCCTTTAAAATTGAAGTGGGTTCATCGTGCATTGAAATCACATCAGTAGTGTGAATGATTTTTACTTCACCCGTAAATTCAAGAGAATTTTCATTTATAATATTTCTTATCTCACTTTCATCACCTGTCAAGGTGATTTCAACGCCAAATTCCTTTGAAGCTAATGCAGCCCCTTTTACTATTTCAAGCGGTGCATTGTCTCCGCCAAAAGCATCTACTGCTATTCTCATATTTTCACTCTCCTTTAGGAGTTATAAGATTTAATATTTTCGGTGAACCAAGAAAGAGAACGCTCCGACAAAGCACTGTATCTTTCTTTTTTATCTTTGATTTTAACTTCCATAGGTGGTAAAACGCCATAATTTGCGCCCATGGGCTGAAAATCTTTTACTGTTTCATCGCAAATGTAATTAAGCAATGCACCAATCATTGTGAATTTTGGAAGGACCAATGCTTTCTTACCCAAAACCAATGCGGCTGCATTTATTCCGGCTACTATTCCGCTTGCTGCCGATTCCATATAACCTTCAACGCCCGAAAGCTGACCTGCAAAGAATATATTGCCGTGCTCTTTCAAGCTCAAATTACGGTTTAAGAGCTTTGGTGAATTGATAAACGAATTTCTATGCATTACACCGTAGCGCATAAATTCGGCATTTGACAGGCCGGGTATCAAAGAAAACACACGTTTCTGTTCAGGAAATTTAAGATTTGTTTGAAAACCAACCAAATTGTAAAGTGAACCCTCGGCATTTTCTCGACGAAGCTGAACACAAGCCCAAGGGCGATGATTTGTTCGAGGGTCAGTAAGACCTACCGGCTTTAAAGGACCGAATCTTATAGAATCGTGACCTCGTTTCGCCAAAATTTCAATCGGCATACAGCCCTCATAAACCGTTATTGGTTTATCAAAATCCTTTAAAATTGCCGATTCTGCCGTAATTAGTGCTTCATAAAAGGTTTCGTATTCCTCTTTGTTCATCGGACAATTTATATAATCGTCACTGCCTTTTCCATAACGTGAAGCCGAAAATGCAATACTCATATCAATACTATCTGCTGTGACTATAGGTGCCGCCGCATCAAAAAAGCTTAAATTTTCGCTATTTAAAAGCTTAACTATATCGCTTGCCAATGCATCATCTGTAAGAGGACCTGTTGCCACTACAGTAACAGTATCCCTTGGTATTTCGGTCGCAACAGCATTTACAACCGTAATATTAGGATGTGACTTGATTTTTTCGGTAATCATTGAGGAAAAAAGCTCTCTATCAACCGCCAAAGCACCGCCTGCCGCCACACTACAGTTATCAGTAACACTCAAACATACCGAGCCGAGACGTCGCATTTCTTCCTTCAAAAGACCCGCAGCAGAATCAATTCGTGCTGCCTTTAGGGAATTGGAGCAAACAAGCTCGGCAAAATTGTCTGATTTATGTGCCGGGGTTCTTTTAATAGGTTTCATCTCAATGAGAGTAACCTCTACTCCTCTTTCTGCTAACTGCCACGCCGCCTCACATCCTGCAAGACCTGCGCCTATAACAGTAACATTTTTCATTTTTTAGTTTCCTTTTTAGCTGTACTTTTTTGCCTTGTTACGCAATTTGCATTCATACAATAATTTCTGCCTCTGACACCTGCTATAAGATAATCTCCACATTCGGGACATTTTTCGCCTGTTGGAATACCCGGTGCAGCAAAATCACAAGCAGGATAGTTAGAACATCCGTAAAATTTCTTGCCTTTTTTAGAAATTCTTTTAACAAGCTTTTGTCCACATTTTGGACAAGGCTGTGTAACTTCATCTTCGGGTAAAGGCTTTGTATTCTTGCAGGAAGGATAATTGGGACAAGCCAAGAATTTGCCGAATCTGCTTGAACGAATTACCATATGACTTCCGCATTTTTCACAAACCACGTCAGTTTCTACTAAAGGCACCTTTACACGCTTACCGTCAAGTGATTTTTCAGCCTTTTTGAAAAGCTTATCAAAATCATCGTAAAAGTTCTTTATTGTATCAACCCAATAAAGCTCGCCATCGCCCACTTTATCAAGTTTTACTTCAAGACCGGCGGTAAATTTAACATCGAAAATCTTATTAAAATGCTCGGTCATCAAATCAACAACAACCATACCAAGGTTTGTGGGCTTGAAAGATTTTTTTATTCTTTCAATGTAATCACGATTCAAAATATTTGAAAGAATCGGGGCATAGGTTGAAGGACGTCCAATACCGTTTTCCTCCAAAGCCTTAATTAGTGTAGGCTCTGTGTAACGTGCCGGTGGCTGGGTGAAATGTTGTTCGGGAATGAGTTCTTTAAGTTTTAAAACATCCCCAGTCTTAATTTCTTCGGGAATTTTAACCAAGGTTTCATCCTCAACATCCTTACCCTCTTCATAAAGTACGGTAAATCCGTCAAAAGCTACTGTATAACCCGTAGCCTTGAACATATAATCGCCTGCAGTAATAGAAACGGTAACGGTGTTTTGAACACTTACCGACATAAGAGAAGCAATAAAACGCTCCCAAATAAGCTTATATAGCTTATACTGTTCAAGGGTAAGTGAGGATTTGATGCTGTCGGGAGTAAATCTGACTGTTGTGGGTCTTATTGCTTCGTGCGCATCCTGAGCGCCACTCTTTGTTTTGAAATAACGAAGGCTACTTGGTAAATATTTATTACCGTAAGTATCTGCTATAAAAGCAGTAGCCTGTGCTCTTGCCTCTTCTGAAATGCGAAGCGAGTCTGTACGCATATAGGTAATAAGACCTGTAGCACCGTAACCCGGAATTTCAATACCCTCAAATAGCTGCTGTGCTATACGCATTGTTCTCTGTCCCGTAAAACCAAGCTTACGAGATGCCTCTTGTTGCAAGGTTGAAGTAATAAATGGAGGAGCGGGTTGACGGTTGCGTTTGCCCTTTTTAATTTCGGAAACTGTGTAAGAAGCATTTTCTAAATCGGAAACGATTTTTTGGGCTTCTTGCTCATTCGCAACAGTTTCAATTTTTTCGCCGTTTGCAAAACCATAAAGCTTTGCTATAAAGGACTTTCTAGAGTGGAAAAGCTTTGCATCTACTGACCAATATTCTAAAGGTTCAAACTTTTCAATTTCACGTTCTCTTTCAACAATAAGACGAAGTGCTACTGTTTGAACACGACCGGCACTTAATCCGCTTTTTACCTTTTTCCAAAGGAACGGGCTCAACTTATAGCCTACAATTCTATCAAGTACACGACGTGCCTGTTGCGCATCAACCAAATCGAGATTAAGCTTTCGAGGTGCAGACATACCGCTTTCGACGCCGCTTTTTGTTATCTCGTTAAAGGTAACACGGTTAGTATCGTTCATATCAAGCGCCAAAATCTGTGCCAAATGCCAAGAAATCGCCTCACCTTCTCTGTCAGGGTCGGTAGCGAGATATACTTTGTCGGCATTTGCAGCAGCCGTTTTCAGAGACTTTATAACCTCTTTTTTGTCCGGCATATTTATATACTCGGGGCGAAAATCATGTTCAGTATCTACACCAAGCTTTGATTTTGGCAAATCACGTATATGTCCTACTGTTGCCATAACATTGAAATCAGAACCTAAATATTTTTTAATACTTTTGATTTTGTTTGGGGATTCTATTATTAAAAGATTTGACATTATTTTCCTCCGTTAGCCAAAGCGTTTAAACTAATTCATACATACCACCGGGGATAGCTCTTATAAGAAATTCCATTTCAAGCTCGGTTAATGCAGATATAAGTTCTGTATCCGACAAATCATCAACCGAAATATCCTCAGGTAAGAATTTTTGCTTATCTAAATAATTATATACTATTTTTGCATTTTTTGAAAGTGTTTCGGGCAATTTTTTTTGATTTTTTTGTATTTTTTCTTTGCAATCTAAATTCGAGCTGTTTTTAACGGGCTCTTTGTCAATAATTGGTTTTGAAAAAGCCCTTTCTACATCAATTTTGTTTGGAAAACGATAAATGTATTCTTCGAATATATCCATTGTATCAATAAGGGGCTTTGCACCATCTCGAAGTAACAGATTGGAACCTTCATACTCCGGTTCAGCAACAGGACCCGGAATCACAAAAACATCCTTTCCCTGCTCCAAAGCGTGTCTTGCGGTAATCAGTCCACCGCTTTTCTTTTTAGCTTCAACAACAACGGTACCTAATGACAACGCCGACATAATTCTGTTTCTTTGTGGGAAAGTGTATCTTGACGGCGGATAAAAAGGTGGATATTCACTAATCAGGCAACCGTTTTGTGAAACTGTTTCACGAAGCCTTTTATTCTCACTCAAATAGTCATACATAATACCGCAACCAAGACACAATAGTGTTTTACCCTCTGCCTTGAGTGCGCCTGCGTGAGCATAAGTATCAGTACCAATTGCTCCGCCACTCACGACCGTGAAACCTGCTAAAGCCAATCTAAAGCTTAATGAGTAGGCTGATTTTTTTCCTTTTTCTGTTACGTTTCGTGGACCTACTATACAAATAGTGGGTCTTTGAGCAACTACGGACAAGTCACCCTTTAAGTAAATCACAAGCGGTGCATCATCTATTACAGAAAGCGAATAGGGATATTTTTCATTGCCAAAACCGACAATTTCTATATCATTATCTCTACATTCTCTGATAATCTTCTCGGCATTTTCAAGCGAGGTGTCACTCATTTTTTGAAGCTCATGCTTTGTGAAAATTTTTGCGTTTTTTCGATCAGCTTCGGAGGCATTATAAATGCTTTGTGCGGTTTTAAAATATTCGATAGCCTTTATTGCCCTTACCGAAGCAAAACCTAAACATTCCTGCAACCAAATAAGATATTTTATCATTTCATCATTTCCCACATGGCTATTGAAGCCGCAATTGCGGCGTTTAAAGACTCCGCTTTGCCTGACATCGGAATAGTTATCAGCTTATCCGAATTGTTTTTTGTCTGCTCTGTTATTCCGTTAGCTTCGTTGCCGATTACTAAAACACATCCATCACAAAAACTTTGCTCAGTAATTTTTTCAGCAGTGCTGTCAACCACACAGGAATATACAGTAAGCCCAAGACGTGAAATATTACTCGCAAAATCAGATAATATAATTACAGGCATACGTAAAAGTGTTCCCATAGATGCCCTTAAAACCTTGGGCGAATAAGGGTCACAGGAGTTGTCCGACAAAATAATGCCACTGACACCCAATGCCTCCGCTGTACGTGAAACCGCACCTAAATTAGACGGGTCAGAAAGATTTTCAAGTGCAATATATCTGCCCTTTAAATCAATTTTGGAGTCACTTTTTTGCGGAATTTTAGCCACCGCAATTATTCCCTGCGGTGTTGCCGTATCGCTTATTTTTTTGAACAAGCTGTCATTTAGCAAATAACAGTCAGTAGCATTACTCGCCATTTTTTCAATGTCTTTATTCAATTTTTCAAAAGCGGTTTTAGAGACAATTAACTTATCAAACTGTATTCCGTTTTGAAGTGCGTCATCACAAATACGAAGTCCTTCAAGTACAAAAAGACCGTTTTCTTTTCTTTCCTTTGCACTTTTCTGTAAGCCGCAAACCAGTTTGATAAGTGAATTTTCTTTGCTTGAAATCGCATTAAAATTTTTCAAAATCTACTAACTTCTTTCTCTTTTAAAAATGAAAAAGTCGCCCGCAGAATCCTCTGCGGACGATAACAAATTATTTACTTAAAACTTTTTGAACATCCTTAACGAGCTTTGTAAAACCAGCAGCATCATTAACAGCGATGTCAGCCAACATCTTTCTGTTGATTTGAATACCAGCCTTGTTAAGACCGTTAATAAATGTTGAGTAGTTGATACCGTTTAATTTACAAGCAGCAGAAATACGAGTAATCCAAAGTCTGCGGAAATTTCTCTTCTTTTGCTTACGACCAACATATGCATAATTGCCGGATTTCATTACGGCTTCTTTAGCTGTTTTGAAGAGCTTTGATTTTGCGCCGAAATAACCCTTAGCAAGTTTTAAAACTTTTTTTCTTCTTTTGCGTGTTGCTAACGCACCTTTAATACGTGCCATTTAAGTTTACCTCCAGTTAATTCTTTTCCTTATTTATAAGGAATCATTTTCTTAACTGCTGCTACATTTGTAACGTCTGCAGTTACGGTCTTACGAAGATTTCTCTTACGTTTTGTTGTTTTCTTGTTAAGAATGTGTGACTTAAAAGCGTGTGCTCTTTTAACTTTACCGGTTTTGGTAAGCTTAAAGCGTTTTTTAGCGCCACTGTGTGTTTTAATCTTAGGCATTTTAATATCCTCCCTATTTGTTTTACAAAATTACTTACTTGATTTGGGGGCGAGGAACATAAGCATATTACGTCCTTCCATTTTAGCAGCTTTTTCCACAGAACAATAATCCTTGCAATATTCGGCAAAACGACTCATTGTCTCAAGACCGATTTCAGGATGACCGAGTTCTCGACCACGAAAACGGATTGAAACCTTAACCTTGTTTCCGTCTTGTAAGAATTTAATTGCGTGCCTACCTTTAGTTTCAAAGTCATGAACATCAATACTAAGTCCTAAACGAACCTCTTTAACTTCCATAACCTTCTGGTTCTTTCTGGCTTCCTTTTCACGCTTTGTTTGCTCATAACGATACTTACCGTAATCCATTATTTTGCAAACAGGCGGTTGGGCGTTTGGTGAAATACATACCAAATCAAGCTCCTGCTTTTCAGCCGCCTCAATACCTTTGGCAATCGGCAGAACTCCAAGCTGTGAACCGTCGGAGGAAATTACACGAACTTCCTTAAACTTAATACCTTCGTTAATGGCTAATTCCTTACTGCTAATGCTGACGCACCTCCAAAATTAGTTAAAATAAAAGCGTGAACGCAAAATACGTCCACGCATAAGAATACCTTTAAAGTAAAAAGTAAAGCTTATTGACCCTTTAAGACATAACTCGAGGGTGAGGACGCAAAAGCGCACTACTTCATTGCTCTAATATTATACAACACTTTCCCGATTTGTCAAGTGTTTTTTTCGTTTTTTTATAAACAAAAAACTCGAAGCTTAAAGTGCCTTTTTCAATTCCTCGGTTTTGTCAGTTTTTTCCCAAGGAAGTTCAACATCTGTTCTGCCCATATGGCCATAAGCAGATGTGTTGCGGTAAATAGGATTGCGTAATTTTAAAGTATCAATAATAGCAGCCGGACGCAAATCAAAAACTCTGTTTACTGCATCGGCAATTTTATCGTCCGCTACAATACCTGTGCCAAAGGTATCAACCATTACAGATACAGGTTTTGCAACACCAATAGCATAAGCTAACTGAATCTCGCATTTTGAAGCAATACCTGCAGCCACAATATTCTTAGCCACATAACGTGAAGCGTACGCAGCACTTCTGTCAACTTTAGTCGGGTCTTTACCCGAAAAGGCACCGCCTCCGTGACGGGCATAACCACCGTATGTATCAACAATAATCTTTCTGCCGGTAAGTCCGGTATCACCTTGAGGACCACCTACAACAAATCGACCTGTAGGGTTGATATAAATCTTTGTGTTTTCATCAAAAAGGTTTGCAGGCACTATGGGCTTTATAACCTTTTCCAATATATCTGCACGAAGTGTATCAAGAGATACTTCAGCAGAGTGTTGGCTTGATACAACGACTGCATCAACACGTGTAGGTACACCATCATCATATTCAACGGTCACCTGTGTTTTGCCGTCGGGACACAGATAATCAAGCTCACCCGATTTTCTAACATCAGTCAGCCTTTTAGCCATTTTGTGAGCCAATGAAATAGCAAGAGGCATAAGCTCTTCGGTTTCATCACAAGCATAGCCGAACATCATACCTTGATCGCCTGCTCCGTGAAGATTATAAGCATCGTTTTCACCATCTTTATATTCCATTGAATTGTCAACACCCAGGGCAATATCGGGACTTTGCTTATCTAATGACACCATAACAGCGCAGGTATTACCATCAAAACCTGCCTTAGCGCTGTCATAACCAATACCGCAAACGGTATCTCTTACAATCTTCGGAATATCAACCTGTGCAGTAGTAGTAATTTCGCCCATAACGGTTACAACTCCTGTTGTGCAAAAGGTTTCGCAAGCAACACGTGCGTTTTTATCCTGGGCTATAATTGCATCCAAAACCGCATCAGATACGCAGTCACAAACCTTGTCGGGATGACCCTCGGTTACAGATTCAGATGTGAACAACAATTTTGACATATTAGACTTCCTCCAAATTATAATTTCAAAAATAAAACCGCTCCAAAAGAAGCGGTTACACAAAACCTCATCTTTCGGAAATAATCCGCCGAATTTAGCACCTTGTAAAAAACAGGTTGCCGGGCTTCACAGGGTCGGTTCCCTCTGCCACTCTTGATAAGGGACATATTCAGTTCGAT
>JAZNRN010000103.1:0-23999 GCA_045590775.1 Acutalibacteraceae bacterium | reverse complement strand
TAAAAACTTGTTCAATAATTGATGGAAAGTTAAATCCTTATTATGAGCAAATACCTCTCGGTGTTTCAAAGGCTACCGCAATAGATAAACTTTGTGAAATTTTGAAGATTAAAAAAGGAAAAGTATTTGCCATCGGCGATTACTACAATGACCTTGAAATGATAAAAAAAGCCGACATCAGCGCCGCACCTGTGACTTCACCTGATGATTTGAAAAGCTTTGCTGATTATGTAACGGTTAGTTGCAAAGACGGTGCCGTTGCCGATTTTATAAATTATTTAACAAATAAATACAAATAGAAATATGTATTAGAGAAAGGAAAGAAAACAATGGATGCTGCAGTTAAAAAAGAATTGCAAATCACAGCCTGTAAAGTGAGAATGGGCATTATCGAGGGGGTACATGCTGCAAAATCGGGACATCCCGGCGGATCACTTTCCATTGCTGAAATTTTAACCTATCTTTATTTCAAGCAAATGAATATTGACCCCAAAAATCCTAAAATGGAAGAAAGAGACCGTTTTGTTTTATCAAAGGGTCACGCTGCTCCTGCACTTTATGCAACCCTCGCTCAAAGAGGATTTTTTGAGCCCGACCTTATGAAAACTCTGAGACAACCCGGCAGTATTCTTCAAGGCCATCCTGATATGAAGAACATTCCCGGTGTAGATATGTCAACAGGCTCACTCGGTCAAGGTGTTTCTGCCGCTGTCGGTATGGCACTTTCTGCTAAACATTTTGGTAATGATTTTAAGGTTTATTCAGTACTTGGTGACGGTGAAATCGAGGAGGGTCAGGTTTGGGAGGCTGCTATGTTTGCGGCTAACAAAGGACTTTCAAATTTAACTGTATTTGTTGATTGTAACAATCTTCAAATTGATGGTACAGTTGAAGAGGTAAACTCACCAAAGCCGATTGATAAGAAGTTTGAGGCCTTTAATTGGCATACTATTTGTATTGACGGAAATGATTTTGACCAAATTGAAGCTGCTCTTTCTGAGGCTATGACCGTTGATAAGCCTGTTGCAATTGTTGCAACAACAATTAAGGGTAAGGGCGTTTCATTTATGGAAAATCAAGTAGGCTGGCATGGTTCTGCTCCTAATGATGAGTTAACAGAACAGGCTTTGGCTGAGCTTCAAGCACAGCTTGATGAGTTAATGAAGTAAAGGAGAGAGAAGAAATGTCAGATGTAAAAATGGTTGCAACACGTGCCGGCTTCGGTGCCGCACTTAAGGAACTCGGTCACGAGAGAGAGGATTTTGTTGTTCTTGATGCTGACCTTGCTGCTGCTACACAAACAGGGGCTTTTAAAAAGGAATTTCCCGACAGATTTTATGATTGCGGTATTGCAGAACAAAATATGGTAAGTATTGCCGCAGGTATTGCCGCAACAGGAAAGAAGGTTATTTGCAGTTCATTTGCAATGTTTGCCGCAGGTCGTGCTTTTGAGCAGGTTCGAAATTCTATAGGTTATCCGCATTTAAACGTTGTTATCGGTGCTACACACGCAGGTATATCTGTTGGTGAAGATGGTGCTACACACCAATGCAATGAGGATATCGCTTTGATGCGTACAATTCCGGGTATGACAATTATAAATCCTGCTGATGAAACAGAAGCAAAGTTGGCGGTAAAAGCCGCTTTGGACCATGACGGACCCGTTTATTTGCGCTTTGGCAGACTTGCAGTACCGGTTGTTTTCGGCGATGATTATAAATTTGAAATTGGTAAAGGTGTAGAACTCAAAGAGGGTAACGACGTGACTATCGTTGCTACCGGTCTTATGGTAAACGAAGCTTTACAGGCTTATGAATTATTAAAAGCAGAAGGTATAAATGCCCGTGTAATCAACATTGCTACCATTAAGCCCTTGGACGAGGAAATTGTCTTAAAGGCGGCAAAAGAAACGGGAGCTATTGTTACCTGTGAAGAACACTCTGTAATAGGTGGTCTTGGTTCTGCTGTTAGCGAGTATCTGGCAGAAAATTGTCCTGTTCCGGTTGTAAAGCTTGGAGTTTATGACAGGTTTGGATATTCTGGTCCTGCTCCTAAGCTTCTCGATGAATTTGGCCTTCGTGCAGCAAATATTGTAGAAAAAGTTAAGAAAGCTATTTCAATGAAATAATATAAAGCAAAGCCTATCGAAATCAGTTTCGATAGGCTTTATTTTTACTTGACATTTAATCGAAAAATTTTTATAATAAGAAAGTAGTTTCGACAGTATTCGACAAAATTTTAAATGATAAAATTAAAAATCACCTCAAAAGTACGAAAATACATTTAAGGTGATTGGAGCTGAAGATGGGACTCGAACCCACGATCTGCTGATTACGAATCAGCTGCTCTGCCAACTGAGCCACTTCAGCACTACCCTAAAATTATATCATATTTTTTTACTAAGTCAATACCAAATCTTTTGATGGGAGTGTAAATTTTGCCCGATAAAATCAATCAAAGAATTAAAGAAGCACGCGAAAAAGCAGGGCTGAAGCAATATCAAGTGGCGCAACTTCTCGATATGAAGGAATCCACATATTCTCAAATGGAACGTACGGGTAAGATTAACTCCGAAAGAATCGTTGAGCTTTCTAAAATATTAAATGTTTCAACAAATTATTTGCTTACGGGTGATGAGGTTCTTGATTTTTCACCGCTTGAAAATACTGATTCAGTTCTTCACCAAGAGCCTGTTTTCGAAGATGATTCTGAAATGATGTTTTCTCAAAATGAAATTAGTATAATAACTATACTTCGTAACCTTCCTAAAAATGTTAGGGAAGATGTTATTGACTATATCGAAAAAAAATACAAAGAAAATAAATAGTATTAAAAATTCCGTTTTAGAGTTTCTAAAGCGGATTTTTCAATTCTTGAGACATAGCTTCTTGAAATACCAAATTTTTTTGCAATTTCTCTTTGAGTGAGTTCTTTTTCGCCTGAAATACCATAACGCATTTCAATAATTTTTCGTTCACGTTCATTGAGCACTGATGTCAGCAAAACCTTCAATTTATCAAGCTTCATTTTTTTATCAATTTCATCCACAATATCAAAGTTGTCAGCTATAATATCAATTAATGTCAGGTTATTGCCGTCTTTATCTGTTTCAATGGGGTCGTTAATAAATACATCCTGTGATGATTTTTTCTGATTCCTGAAGAACATCAAAATTTCGTTTTCAATACAGCGTGCGGCGTATGTTGCAAATTTGATATTTTTATCGCTTTTAAAAGTGGAAACCGCCTTTATAAGTCCGATTGTGCCGATTGAAATTAAATCATCAGATTCTGCACCTGTTGCATAATACTTTTTTACAATATGTGCTACAAGGCGCAAATTGTGTTCAATTAACTTATTGCGTGCATTCATATCACCGTTTTGCGTCTTTTGCAACAGTTTTGCTTCTTCATCACTTTTGAGCGGAGGCGGGAATGAGCCCGCACCGGTCACGTGTAGAGCAAGGTAAAAAAGTGATGATGCCAATTTTAAGAGAATTGAAAACATAAAACCCTTCCTTACATATAATCTGTTTTAATTATATGTGGGGAGGGGTTTGTCACTTGCCATAATAATTTACTTGAAATTTTAATTTTATTAGAAATGTATTGCATTATTCGCAAAAACGATGTATAATGTTTTTACAATAAGCGTTTATGCGAACAATATATAATAAATGGTTGGGGGTTAATATGGAGTATTTGAATATAACTCAAACAGCAGAAAAATGGGGAATATCTGCAAGACGATTGCAGACATTATGTTCCAATGGGAAAATTGATGGTGCTACACGTTTGGGTAAAGTATGGATGATTCCAAAAGATGCCAAGAAGCCAATTGACGGAAGAACAAGGCAGGGAAAGGAAATTTTGTCTATATCATTAGATAAGGATATGCCTATGCCTCGCAAAACTCCTTTTTTGCACATGACAGATTTATACAGCTCTGCGGGAAATGCCGAAAAAAGCATTTCTGAATTAGTCAAAAACCCCGAAGCGCAAACTCTTTTTGCGGCGGAAATTGCATATTCAAGGGGAGAAATAGATAAGGTATATGACAGTGCATATTATCTTCTGCACAAGCACTCCGGATTTTACGCCGTCATTTCTGCCGGTATGCTTTTATCTTTGTGTGCTATTTGGCGTGGTGACCTTAATATGTGGCGTCAGGCAAAGATACATATGGCACAAGCGCCTGCAAAAACAGAAGCTGATCGTGAGATTATTACATTTTCTATTACTGCTGTTGATAGTATTCTCTACGACGTTTCCTCTTTTCCGGAATGGTTTAAAATAGGGCGTTTTGAGCCTTTGCATAAGGATGCTTTGCCGGCTGCTAAGGTGTTTTATGCCAAATTTCTCTATGCTGTTGGTTATGCTCTTGCAACCAGGCAATTAGATTTGCAGGGAGTTCAAGGCTTGGCTCTCTTGACGATGATTCCTAATATTATTGAACCGATGATTTCTCAATCGGTGGCTGATAATTCAATAATTGCCGAAATTTATTTGCGTATGACCTGTGCGGCGGTTTACCATACTGCAGGTAACGATGAACAGGCGATTTATCACATTGACCGTGCTGTAGCACTTGCTTTGCCGGATAAGCTTTACGGTTTGTTGGCGGAATACGGTCGAACATTGGATTCCCTTTTAGAGCAAAGGATATTGAGGGCAGATGAGCAGGCGTGGCATAAGGTAAAGGCTTTATATAATGTTTATTTGGCGGGATGGACAAAGCTTAGCGGCTCTGTGCGTGGTAAAAAATTAGCAACAACTCTTTCTCCAAAGGAACGTGAGGTAGCAAAGCTTGCGGCATTTGGATTTAAAAACGGTCAAATTGCTGCTACTTTAAATATGTCGATTTCTGCTGTAAAGCAGGCGGTTACAAATGTTTCTAACAAAACTGGTATGACTAGGGATAATTTTGCCGCAATATTGTAGCCTTTTTTCACTCAAAAAGGACATATAATTCCTTGAAAATTGTGTCCTTAAAATTTGAGTTTTGGATATACCCAATTTAAAAAATATCTGCTATACTTTAATCAATGAAAAGTATGGCAGATTTTTCTTTTTGCCAATAGACAGAAAGGAGATACTATGTTAACTAAGGTTTTAATGCAGGGCGTGGAAGGACCGACTGCACCTAAAGAAGGCGATTTATATAAAGAAGTAAATATCGGCGAAAAAAAATTCAAGATTTTCTACGGTTATTACGAGGATTTTGAACGTGAAAGTCCGTTTAACGACCCTATGCCAATTTATCCTGATTTCATAAAAGAACCTCATTACACAGCAGAGGGAAAACCGATAGTTACGGCGATGCAAAACGTCTGTGAATTTTATAGCGGAAAAAACGATGAGGACTGTTCTTGTTCTGATTGTGTGTTTTTTCAAACAAGTGAAGAATTGTTTGGTCTTTGCAGTTGTCCGCAAAATAAACGCTCGGATGAAGAAAGGGCGGATGTGAAAAATGAATAACCAAAAAGACTTAATTTTCATAAGAAGGCAATTTTCAAAAAGCACCATTGGAGGTAATGAAATGAAAAGAAGATTTTCACAAAAAGTATTAAGCGTATTTCTTTGTGTTGCGCTTATTATGACCTGCTTGCCATTTTCGTTCTTGGCATCTGCAGCGGAATATAATTATGAGGGTGGAGCCGGAATTAAAATTTCCGACCTCGATACTTCAACAAAATTTTCAGAATCTTTAGGCGATAACGCATCAACAGAATTTGCGGGCAGAATTTGGTCTGACAAATCTGTTTATACCGATGATGCCACCTTTGACATATTCGGTGGTGGCACTTCGACAATATTGCTTAATGAAAAAAATAACGGCGAAGACTTTCTTGTAGCTTATTCGGCTTTAGCTACTTCAGAGTCAATTTCGGGTTCAACACAAGCACCCGTTGACGTTGTGCTTATTATTGATATTTCCGGCTCGATGAGTAATGCCGAAAGTAATATGGATAATAGGAAAAGCCGTATTTATAATACTGTGCAAGCAACAAACAACGCAATTGACGAGTTGATGAAGCTTAATCCTTATACCCGTGTTGCAGTAGTAGCTTTCAGCAGTAATGCACAGGTTTTGTTACCCCTTGACCGCTATACTAAAACAACTACAACTGAAAGAGAGTGGGTATCAACCGGTATTTTCTCAGGCTATTGGAAAGAAGAAGAGGTTACAGTTCCTTATTTCACTTTAAGTGCAGAAACAGGCTCTGATAACTATGCTGTTCTATATACAAAAGCTTTAAATTCAGATGGTGACCCGATTTCCAAAGAGACCGATGTTGAAGGCGGTACGAATATTCAAATCGGACTATATGAGGGTATGCAAGTATTGGCGGAAGAAACTGAAACTAAAGCAAATATTAACGGTCAATTAGTAAAGAGAGTTCCTTCGGTTATTCTTTTGTCAGACGGTTCACCCACATATTCCTCCAATTCACGTTCTTGGTGGGCTCCTGCCGACAATTATAATGACGGTCCCGGCAGCGCTCCTTATGCCGGTAACGGTATGAAGGCTATTCTTGTGGGTTCTTATATGAAGGATGCTATCGACCGTAATTACGATGTTGCAAATACTTCCTTTGCTACAACTGTCTATACTATTGGAATGGGTATAACAGGTCTTGAAACAGATGAAAAGAACCTTGCGTATATGACGCTTGACCCCGGCACTTATTGGAACAACAATAATGTTACTAATAGTATGAAAACGACTATTAAGAATTATTGGAATACTTATACATCGAGAAATAATACCGGTACACTTAATATAAATGTCGGCAAATACGAAGACAGACGTTATTACGATAAAAATTATGCTTTAACCCATCCAAACACTGGATATGATGTTAATCCTACCAACGGTTATGACTATGTTGATGATTATTATGATGCTGATAATGCTTCTGCTGTGACCAGCGTCTTTAATGAAATCGTAGCCAATATTTCGGTTTCGGCTCCGCAGGTTCCGACAGAGATAAAAGGTGATGACCCTACTACAGGCGGTAAGATTATATATACCGACCCTATTGGCGATTATATGGAAGTAAAGGACGTCAAGGCTATTATCTATGCGGGACAGACCTTTAATGTTAAAAATACTGTTGTAAACGGAAATGTAACAACTTATGTATTTGAGGGTTCTGTGCACAGTGTAATTTATGGTGACCAGTCGATTGATGACATCATCATTACCGTTACAGACAACAACGGCAAGCAAACTCTGGTTGTTGAAATTCCGGCTTCGGTTATTCCGATTCGTTTGAATGAGGTTCAGCTTAATCCGGACGGTACGGTTAAAACTCACACTAACAATGGCGCAATGCCTGCAAGAGTTGTTTACTCTGTTGGTCTTCAGTCAGAGATATTAAAGAAAGCAGATGATGGCACAGTATATGTTGATAAGACAAAGCTTTCTGATGCTTATCTTAATGATAATACCAATAGTGATGGTACAATAAATTTTTATAGTAATGAATATACTAATCCCCACCTTATTAACGGCTCTACCGTAGGTGATGCAACTATTGAATTTGAACCTGCACATACAAACGGATTCTATTACATCCTTGAAGATATGCCTATATATAAGGATAAGAATTTTGAACATCAAGTTACAGTAAATGAAGGCATTGATGATGATACAGTATATTATTACAAGGACGAGTACTACCACGGTAATTCTACTGAAATTGATGCAGTTGAACGTACAGGAACCCAATTAAAGAAAACCGAAATTGTAGAAGGTGCAGATGGATACCTTTATAGAGCGACAGGTTCGCCTCGTCTTAACAGAATCCTTAAATTCGAGGGTACAAAGCTTTATAACAACACAAATACCGCAGAGGACTTCTATGCACCGGAATTTCACTATGCCGAAGGCAGCACAAGTGCTTATGACGGCAAATTCATTGTTCACCTTGGCAATAACGGTTTGCTAACCTTGACTGCCGGCGGTGACCTGCAGATAAGTAAGACCGTAAATGCAGCCGACGGACTTACTGCTCCGGATAAGCGCTTTGAATTTAATATTGACCTTGACGGCGATGATGTGAACGGTGGAGAATATAATTATGTTGTTCTTAATGCTTCTAACACACCTGTAAGCACCGGCACTCTTTCCGCAAGTAATACAAAGATTTACTTAAAAGACGGTGAAACAGCAACTATATTCAGTCTTCCTCCGGGAACAGATTATGTGGTAACCGAGACACAAGTTGCAGGATTTACTTCATCGGCAACAGGAGATACCGGCACAATAGCTGCAGCTCAAACTCGTGTTGCAAGCTTTACCAATACATATAATGTAAATTCTGTAGCATGGGGTACAAATGATGAACTTAAAGGTGCAAAAGAGCTTTTAGGTCGTGAGTGGACCGGAGATGATTCCTTTACTTTCTTTATTTCTCCTTACAATAATGCTCCGCTTCCTGTTGATTATAATGCAGATGAAGGTGTTACTGTAGATAAGCCGGATACTGTCGGTGGAAATACTGCATCCTTTAATTTTGGTGAAATTGAATTTACTGCACCCGGTGTTTACAGATACACCATTTTTGAAAAAGAACCTGAAAATGATGAATATCTTCCCGGAATGTCATATTCGAGAGCCCTTTATCGTGTTGTCGTTACTGTTGTCGATAACGGAGATGGTACATTAAGTGTTTCTGATTCTGATATTCAAAAGCTTTACAATGATGATGCCGAGCAGTTGTTTGAATACAATAATGGTCAAATCGTGATGAATGACGGTCAAGAGTCTGAAGACGCCATTAAGTTTATCAACACCTATGCTGTCGGTGAAGTGATACGTGTTCCTGTAGCACTTAAAGATTATACCGATAATTCCGGACAGAAACCACTTGTTTCGGGAATGTTTGAATTTAAACTGGAAGCTTTAGGTATTGTTGAAAACGGAAAAATTGTTGATAAAGATGTTAGCAAGGTTCCGATGCCTGAGGGAACTGTTGACGGTGTTGCTTATACATATAATGAAGGTCATAACATAACCTTCCCGTCGGTTACATTCAAGCAATCTGATATTATAGACGGCGATTCGATTACCTTTAGATATCGTATGAGCGAGGTTGTACCTAATAATCCTGTAAATGGTATGGAATATGATAGCACTGTTTACACAGTTGATGTTGTAGTATCTGTTGATGCAAAAGATAATGTCCTCAACGTGTCGGCTATCTATCCAAATGATGAGTATATTGTAACATTTAAAAATGAATATACTCCAAAGTCGATTACGACCGATATAAAAGGTACAAAAACTCTTGTCGGCAGAGATATGAAGCAGGGCGAGTTTGAATTTGTACTCGGTTCTAACGCCGCAACAGGAAATGCTATAAGACAAGGTACAGTTGTTGTTCCTTCAAGTTCACAAACAGTTGCAGGCGCTGAAAATGGAGTTGCAAGCACGTTTGCTTTCGAAAATATTGAGTTCAAAAAGGCAGGTACTTATGTATTCACAATTTCCGAAACAAAAGGGAATGCCGCTTCCGTGCAGTATGATGACAGCGTAATTACTGTTGAAATAGTAATTGATGATACAAATGATGACGGAAATCTTGAGGTCGTTTCTAAAACCTATTCTGGCGGCGGAAACTCTGCCGATTTCACAAACACTTATACAAGTACCTTTACCGGTACACCTGTATCTCTTATGGGCACTAAAACCCTTACAGGAAAAACGCTTTTAGCGGGTGAGTTCTATTTTAGTGTTGAGGAATACTTTAACGGTGTCAAAACAGGTAGCAGACTCGTTACTCATGAAGAAGACATTTCCCTTAATAACGGGGTTTATAACGGTAATATCGTGCTTCTTAATGAAGTGACTTACGATAAAGCTGGTACTTATCAATATGTTATTACAGAGCAGATTCCCGACAACAAAGTAGAGGGAACCACATATGACACCTCTAAATTCCGCTATACCGTTGTGGTTGAAGATGATTTAAACGGAAATCTTACCGTTACTTCTAAAAAGCCAGAAAAAGCAAGCGATAATGGTTGGGTAAATGTTGAAACTATTGAATTTACCAATAAATATGTTCCAAAGCCGACAACTGCTGTGTTACCTCTCATTAAAAAGGTTCTTGACGGTGATAGAAGTGAACAGCTTAAAGCAGGTGAGTTTGAATTTGAATTAAAACTTGTTTCTGCTGATGAACAAGATGGTGTAATCCTACCTTCGGATACCATCGTTACCAATGAGGCAAACGGTGACATCATATTCGATAAAATAACCTTTACTAAGGCGGGTACTTATACATTATCTGTTCAGGAAATTATACCTGATGACGCTAACAAGGTTCCCGGTGTGACCTACAGCACACAAACCATCACAGCAGTTTACACAGTTCACGATGACCGTAACGGTGTGCTTACTGCGACACTTACTAAGCTTATCGGTGGAGAAAATATTATAAACGAATATGCTGCAGATTCTGCAAATGTGACTATTGACATTACAAAGACGTTTACAGGTAGAAAGAGCAATGAGTGGCTTTCTACTGATAAATTCGATTTTAAGGTAAAGGTAACTGATACCGATACTTTGAATGCTATCGAAAATGGTGATATTGAATTTACATTTGATGCAAACAGCACCGATACTGCAACCTACACCATTTCCGCAAAAGGCGATAAGGCAACTGCTAATGTAAAGGTCAATAAGCCCGGCACATATAAATTTGTTGTTACCGAGGTTGATGGCGGTATTGCAGGTGTGACATACGATACTAATGCAAAAGAAATTGTTATTGTCGCAACGGACGACAGTGCAAATGCAAAAATAAAAGTGAAAGTAAACGAGGTTGACAACAATAAAGCAACCGTTAACTTTACCAACACTTATGCAATAACAGGTCAAGACAGTGTGTTAATAAACGGTACAAAAATTTTAAACGGTGACCGCACAACTGTAAAAGCAGGCGAGTTTTCATTTGGTTTGTACGACCAAAATGGTGAGCTTGTAAAAGATGCAAGCGGTGCTCCTTATATTGTAACAAATAATGCGAATGGAGGCTTCACATTCCCATCACTTGACTTCTCTGAAGCTGATGTTGGTGCAGATGGAATTTCTATCTATACCTATACCGTAAAGGAAATTGCAGGCAATAATGCACGTTATACATACGACAGCACAGCTTATACCGTAAAGATTACAGTAAAGGATGATAATGAGGGCGGTATTGATGTAACTCGTGAGATTACCAATGCGGGCAATCCTGCACAGATTGTATTCACTAACACCTACACAAATCCTGTTGCGGTATCTTACACTCCATTGGCGAAGAAGCTCTATAACAAGACACTTCTTGGTGGTGACTTTAAGTTCAAACTGGAAGGTAACATTGGCACGACTCCTATCTCTCAGGAAAAGACAAACACAGCTGACGGTACAATTACCTTTGATACTTTAATGTTCCCTGAAGCAGGTACATACAGATTTACTGTCAAAGAAATTGATAAGGTGTTCGGATTTATTGAATATTCTACAGCAGAGTACGAGCTTCTTGTTAATGTCATTGATACTAACGGTGTTTTAAGTCTTGGTTCTGTGACTGTAAATAACGCTCCGAATGGTTCGATAGAATTTACCAATACCTATGTAATCGATGGTGAAGATGAAATTACACTACGTGGTACAAAAACGCTTACTGGTGGTCGTACAACATTTGCAGCAGGCGAATTTGAGTTCGGGCTCTATGATGCAGCAGGCGGTTTGATTGAGACCGTGAAGAACGATGCAGACGGAAACTTTGCATTTACCACCTTGAAATTTGATGAAACAGATGTACCAGTAAGTAGTAGTAAGCAGATTACCTACACAGTTAAGGAAATTGTCGGTTCTGACAAACGTATTACATACGATGATACAATTTATACGGTTGTTGTTACTGTTGAGGATGACAACGAGGGTGGCGTAAAGGCTTCTTATACTGTAGATAATGCACCTAACGGTTTAATAACATTTACTAACATCTACACTCCGAAGCCCGACGATATTGCGGTTGATATTGATATTATCAAGACAGTTGTTAACAAGGGCAGTGAAAAAATAGGTCCCAAAGGCTTTAAGTTCTTACTTAATGCTTTGGCAGACGGTGTAGCTGATAGAACGGTTACTACCGATGAAAACGGCAGTGCAAAATTTACCTTGAATTTTACTGAGGATGATATTGGTAATACTTATACATACAAATTAACCGAAGTAAATGATGGCGAGGAAAATGTTACATACAGCAATGCTGAATATACCATTACCGTAGCAATTAGCCTTAATGTAAACAATGAGTTGATTGCGACCATTACCAAAAATGGAGAACCTGTAACACAGGTTGAGGCAGAGTTTGAAAACATTTATGATTACACTCCCGAAGTTCCTGAAAGCCCACAGACAGGTGATAATTCCAATTTACAACTTTGGTTTGTGCTCTTATTTGTAAGCGGTGGCGGAATTATTACAACAACCTTTTGCCGCAGAAAGAAAAAAGAAGAAAATTAAATGACTTCTAATTAAAGCTTCAACCCCTACCGAAAAATCGGTAGGGGTTGAGATTTTCATAATAATTTTTTATAATCTTTGCCAAAAAGCTCTTCAGCAAACCAAACATTATCGACTGTGAATTTTTTGCCATTTAGATAATTGAGAATGCCGGCATCGGTTTTAAAATCAAATTCTAAACTATATGAATAGAGAGCTTGCTTATCAAAGCCCAGTTTTTTATCGTTTGATTTCGAATATTTTCCCTCTCCCAGAAGGGGATGACCGATTGATGCCATGTGAGCTCTGATTTGGTGTGTTCTTCCGGTTATGAGCTCAACTTCAATTAAGGATAGGTTGTTTTTGCTCGAAAGTACTTTATACTTGGTTTTAATGGTTTTTCCGTCGTTATTACGATTTGAGGAGAGAAAAACCATATTCCTTTCTTCGTTTTTTTGCAAATATCCTTCAAGAGTGGCAATTTTTTGTTTAGGTGTGCCGTGAACAACCGCTAAATACTTTTTTTGAAGCTCACGAGCCTTTATTTTATCACAAAGAATGCGAAGTGCTTCGGCGTTTTTTGCTGCAATTACAATACCGCCTGTGTTGCGGTCAATACGGTTTGCAAGGGCAGGGCGAAAACCGTTCTCATCATCCGGATTGTATTCGCCTTTATCGTAAAGGTAATGCTGAATACGGGCAATTAAAGTATTTGTGTATTCGTTTTTATCGGGGTGTACCAAAACTCCTTGCTTTTTATCTACCAAAATTATATTTTCGTCTTCATACACAATGTCAAATTTTTTCGGGGCTGATAAAAAATCGTAAGTCGGTTTTGGTTTTATAAAAAACTCATCGTTTATATATGCTGATACAATATCGCCTTCATTCAATCTTGTTGAAATTTCGGCTCGTTTACCGTTCACCTTTATTCGCTTTGTTCTGATGTATTTAAACATAAGCGATGTTGGAAGGGTTGGACAGCTTTTGACGATAAATTTGTCAAGCCGAAGTGTTGCATCATTTTTAGTTATAATAAATTCTTTCATCTTTTTGGCCTACTTGAAAATTTATTGGTTATGTTATATAATGGAATAAACATTGAAAAAAGGGGAGAGGTTATGTCTGAAAACAAGCATATCGGTCACAGAGAACGTGTTCGTCGTGAATTTTTGGAAAATGGTTTTAGCGAAACCACTCCGCCACATAAAATACTTGAGTTTCTACTCTTTCACAGTATCCCTCGTCGTGATACCAACGAAATAGCGCACGAGCTTATTGATACCTTTGGTTCGATTTCCGGTGTGTTGGACGCATCGGCAGAGGAGCTGTTGAAAATCAAAGGTATTACCGAAAACAGCGTTGCGCTTATAAAGCTTATTTTGCCGATAGCGAGTATTTATCGCTCTCAAAAGGCAATGCCCCATACTGTGTTTAACAGTATGGATGCTATCGGTACATATTTGTGTGAAAAATATTTATCTTTTAATAAAGAGGTTTTATCTATCACATCTTTTAATTCAAAAGGTCAAATTATAAGCTTTGATATTTTGAGTGAAGGGGATACATCTGCAGTTGAGCTTTCAACGAGAAAGCTTGTTGAAACTGTTTTAAAACGAAATCCCTCTTGTGTGATTTTGGCTCATAATCATCCGGGTGGAAATGCTTTACCAAGCAGAGCCGATGTCGAATTGACAATAAAATGTTATGAAATACTGAAAAGTATAAACATCAGGCTTCTTGACCATATAATCTTGTCTTCGGGAGATTATGTTTCAATGGCACAAAGTCGGGATTTTAAATATATTTTTCACAGCTAAGTCTTGTCACCCTAAGATTATCATATTAGTCACCTTGTGTCAAGAATTTACCAGCTCATTTTCGACAGATTTTACTTGACTATATTATAAAATAGAGATATTATATTATACAGACGGAGGTGTTTAAATTGAAAAAGATAATTTGCAAAGTAGAGTATGATACTGAAAATTCAGAGTTATTAGGCAAAGTGACAAGCGGTTATATTGGCGATCCCACAGGTTTTGAGGAATGCCTTTTTAAGACTGCCGGCGGCAAATTTTTCCTATACGTAAACGGCGGTGCAGAATCCAAATATACTAAAGAGGATATTAAACGCATTTCTGCCGAAAAGGCTGAGGCTTGGCTTAGTCAAAACGTTTAAACTTAAATTAGATTATGAAACAAGTATTTTCACTTTGGCTATTTTGAAATACTCGTATCAGTCCTTAATAGAGGAACATTAGCAACCGATTTCGGTTGCTTTTTTGTTTTTTGAAATTTTTTCAAAAAAACACTTTACAACTTTATCATAATGAAGTATAATAACTGTATTAAATTTATTTTAAAGGGAGTTTTTAAAAATGAAAAAAATTATTGCTTTATTATTGTCACTTTCAATGTTGCTCTGCTTTGCGGCTTGCGGCGAAAAGAATAACGATGACAAAGCCGACAAAGGTAACAAGGTTGAACAGCAAGAAACTGTAGTTGTGGGATATACAATTTATGCGCCTATGAACTATGAAGAAAACGGAAAATTAGTTGGTTTTGACACAGAGCTTGCAGAAGCAGTTTTCAATAAAATCAACTGTAAAGTTGTATTCAAGCTTATCGACTGGGAACAAAAATACACTGAGCTTAATTCCGGTACCATTAACTGCATTTGGAACGGTTTTACAGCAAACACTGCTGACGAAGACGGTGTAGCACGTGCAGAAAAGGTTGATTTTTCATACAACTATATGGGCAATAAGCAGGTTATTGTTGCTAAAGAAGCATTAATAAAGGAAATTTCCGATACAAACAGCTTTTCCGGTAAGGTTGGTGCTGTAGAAAAAAGCTCTGCTGGTGATACATATCTTACAAAAACACTTAAAGGCGCTATTAAAAAGAGTGTGACATCACAGCTTGATGCGTTAAAAGAGCTTTATATGGGTACTGCTGATTTCGCAGTTCTTGACGAACAGCTTGCAAAAGCTTATGTAGGCAAAGGCGATTACGAAGGTCTTGCAATTTCAGATAAGGTTTGCAGTGATGCTGAATATTATGCAATTGGTTTCAAAAAAGGTTCCGAACTTACTGCAAAAGTAAATGCTGCTCTTGAAGAACTTGCTAAAGACGGCACTATTGCAAAGCTCGCTGAAAAATATGGCCTCTCTAACACTGCAATTACCGATTTTTCAGACCAGAAATAATTTGTAAATTATAAAATCGCAGAAATTCGCAAGGTGGTTTTCCACCTTGCTCTTTTCTGTTTTATGAAAAGGATTAGAAATGAATTTTATTGAAATAACTCAACTTCTATTACAGGGTTTTGGCGTTACCGTACTTCTATTTATATCTACACTTTTACTTGCAATACCGTTAGGCCTTTTATTTTCTTTTTGCTCTATGAGTAAATTTAAGGTCATTAAAATTCCTACACGAATATTTATATGGATTATTCGTGGCATACCTTTAATGCTCTTTATTTTTGTGATTTACTATTTGCCAAGCTTGTTGGCAGACGGTAATTCTTCTTTAAATATATTTAACACTATTGACCTTAAAATAACTATTGCAAGAGGAAGTACTGAACTACTTTGGCAGGGCAGATTTTTAGCCGTACTCATAGCATTTGTTATCAATTATGCTTGTTATTTTTCCGAAATTTTTCGTGGCGGTATTGAAAGTGTTCCTAAAGGTCAGTATGAGGCAGGATATGTTTTAGGTCTTACCAAATCACAGGTTTTCAGAAAAATCGTTTTAAAACAGGTTGTAAAACGTATTGTTCCTGCTCTTTCCAATGAAATTATCACTTTAGTTAAAGACACTGCACTTGCTAACGCTATAGCTGTACCTGAAATCATTAAATGTGCTAAAGATATGGCTTCTTCACAGGCACTAATTTGGCCGCTTTTCTATACTGCTGTTTTCTATCTTGTTTTTGTTGGCTTATTGACACTTTTACTTGGCAGTATCGAAAAGAAACTAAGCTATTTTAATTAGGGGTGAATCAAATGTCTGTATTAGAAGTTAAAAACATTAAAAAAAGCTTTGGTAAAATCGAAGTTTTAAAGGGTATTGATTTTTCACTCGAAAAAGGCGAAGTGTTGTCAATTATCGGTTCTTCAGGAAGCGGTAAAACAACACTCCTTCGTTGTCTTAATTTTCTTGAGTTTGCAGAAGTTGGAACTATTTCTATAAATGGTAAAATCATTTTCGACGGTAATAATCAATCTAAACTTAATGATGAACGAATCAGAGAAAATCGTTTGCATTTTGGTCTTGTGTTTCAGTCTTTTAACCTTTTTCCTCAATACAACGTATTGCAGAATATTACTTTGGCTCCCACTCTTTTAAATCGTGGCACCGAGGAAGAAATTAAAGAAAAAGCCTTGTCAATTATAAAAAGGGTAGGGCTTTCTGATAAGGTTAATTCTTATCCTGCACAGCTTTCGGGTGGTCAGCAGCAGCGTGTTGCAATTGCACGTGCTTTGGCATTAGAACCAGATATTTTGTGTTTTGATGAACCAACAAGTGCCCTTGACCCAGAGCTTACCGGTGAAGTATTACGAGTTATTCGAGAGCTTAAAACAGGGGACAGCACGATGATTGTTGTCACACATGAAATGGAATTTGCCAAAAATGTTTCTGATAAGGTTATTTTTATGGCGGATGGTGTAATTGAGGAGATGGGTACACCTCAAGAGGTTTTTGAAAATCCGAAATCAGAAAAAACCCGTGCTTTTTTGAGCCGTGATATTGAGACCTATGGTGAATAAAATGTCAAGCAAAAAAGCCGATTCCAAAATGATTGATGAATTATACGATTTGATTACTTCAATAAACAATAAATACGATTGCCAGGCGTTATTTGAGGATTTATGTACCTTTAAGGAAATTGAACAAATGGCACAAAGAATCAAAGCAGCAAAACTTTTGCTCAATGGTAATACCTTTAAGCAGGTTACCGACGTTGTAGATATTTCATCTGCAACTTTAAGCCGTGTTTCTCGTGCTGTGCGCTATGGTGAAGGATATAAAAAACTTTTAAAATAATAGTAAAACGGATACCGAAGGGTATCCGTTTTTTTGTACTTATGGATTAGCAGCAGCCACAGTTGTTGTCGCAACCGCAGTTGTTATTGTATCCGCAGCCGTTGTTGTTACCGCATCCGCAGCAGCAGAGGATGAGGATAAGGATGATAATCCAAGTACAGTTGTTTCCACCAAAGTTACACATTTAAGAAAACCTCCTTTTGTTTTCATCACATACTATGTAAAAACGCTTTCTTGTGTTACATTGAATTTTTAAAAAAATAATGTTTGACTTTTCCTGACCTTTGGTTTATAATAAAAGTCAGGAAAGGTCAAAGAAAGGAAAAACCGCAATGAGAATGAGTGATTTAATAACAAACGAGATAATAAAAATGTTAAACGAGTCTGAAGAGAATATTGCTGAAATTCAAAGAAATGAGTTTGCAAGTCTTATTGGATGTGCGCCAAGTCAGATTAACTATGTTTTGTCCTCAAGGTTTACTCCTGAACACGGTTATATAATTGAAAGTCGTCGTGGAGGTGGAGGATATATAAAAATCAAAAGGGTGGTTTTAAACTCTTCATCTGCACTTATGCACATAATAAATTCTATCGGTGAAGGAATCGATTCTCTTACCGCCAGAATTGTTATTGAAAATTGTTATGATACGGGATTGATTGACCTAAAAACAGCAAAGCTTATGTCGGCGGCGGTGTCATCGCAGGTTATGCAAAGTATCCCGCCTATGTTTAAGGACAGTTTAAGAGCAGTAATTTTAAAACAAATGTTACTTACTCAAATTTAGTGGGGTGTAGTCTTATGTTATGTGATAAATGTAAAAAAAATACAGCAACTCGTTATATTAAGACAATAGTGAACGGAATTGCAAAAGAATATAATTTATGTGAGGAATGTGCTGTTTTAGAGGGGTACTCAACCATTGGAAGCGGTACCTTATCGTCAATGCTCGCTTCCTTATTTGGTGAAGGTCTTCAGGCAAAAAACCTTGCAAATGAAACAAAATGTCCAAAATGTAATGCAACTTTTTCAGAAATTGCAAAAAGCGGAAAGGTTGGTTGCAGTGAATGCTACAAAATCTTTAAGTCGGATTTATTACCATATATAAAGCGTGTTCACGGAAGCATTTCGCATACCGGAAAGGTTCCCAACAGCGCACCTTTAATTGTCAAGCCACAGAAAAAAACTATTGATGATTTGCGTATGGAGCTTAACAGACTTGTTTCAGAAGAAAAATATGAGCAGGCAGCGGTAGTTCGTGATGAAATCAAAAAAATGGAGGCGGAAAATAATGAGTAATTGGTATAGTGATAATGAAAATGATATAGTTGTCAGTACTCGTGTTCGTTTGGCACGTAATCTTACTTCTTTGCCTTTTCCGATACGTATGTCTGATAAAGACAGGAAAGAACTCAAAAATCTTGTTAAAACGGCGATAAATGACAGCAACACTCCGTTTTCAAAAACTTTGAAATATATTGATATGGAAACTGTTCCAAAAAATGAAGTAATTGCAATGGTGGAACGCCACGTTATAAGTCCCGAATTTGCCAAAAGCCAAAAGGACAGAGCAATAATTTTGTCAGATGATGAAAGTATCAGCATAATGATAGGCGAGGAGGACCATATAAGAATACAGGTTATCTTGCCGGGCTTGTGTCTTGAAACGGCTTATGATTTGGCTGAAAAAATTGATACACTTTTATACGATTCTTTGCATTTTGCTTTTGATAAGGAGCTTGGCTTTTTGACCGAATGTCCTACAAATTTGGGCACGGGACTTCGGGCTTCTGTTATGCTGCATTTGCCTGTTTGTGAAGCGCAAAATGAAATTGAAAGGTTATCCTCCACAGTTTCTAAAATCGGATTTTGTGTCAGAGGAATTTTTGGTGAGGGGACAAAACCGCAGGGCTCTTTTTACCAAATTTCAAATCAGATAACCTTGGGTTTGTCAGAAAAGAACGCTATTGAAAATTTAAAAATCATAACAAATCAAATTATCGAAAAGGAGCTTGCATTAAGAAGCGCCCTCGAAAAAATCAAGGTTGAAGATATGTGTTATCGTGCTTTAGGTACGCTTAAAAATGCCCGAATTTTATCAAGCGGTGAAATGATTTCTTTGCTTTCAAAGATTAAACTTGGCATTGATATGGGCATAATTACAGAGCGAATAAATACAATTTCGCTTTTTGTTAATGCTTCGCCGTATATGCTGATGAAAAAATATGGTGAAATGGAACCTACAGAGCGGGATATTATCAGAGCGAATTTTATAAGAGAAAACATTGGATAGTTAGTAATTTGTTTAAAATTAATGGGAGGTATTATATATGAAATACAATTTCAGCGGTTTTACTTCAAAAGCGAATGAAGCACTAAATACTGCGATATTATCTGCCGAAAATTTAGGTCACACATATATTGGAAGTGAGCATCTGCTTTTAGGATTGTTAAAAATCGGTTCCGGTGTGGCTTATGCCGTTTTACAGAAGGATGGCGTTGAGGCCGAAAAAATTGAAGATTTAATTATCACCGAAATTGGTAAAGGAACACCTACAAAGCTTTCTCCTGATTATTTCACACCACGAGCAAAGGGAGTTATTGAAACAGCAATGTCGGGTTGTGCAAATATGGGTAAAAAGTTTGTAGGCACAGAGCATTTGCTTATCGGAATTTTGAGTGAGTCTGACAATTATGCAATTCGGTTTTTAAATGCCTTGGGTGTTGATGTTGCAAGACTTACAAATTTGGCATTACAGTCGAGCGGTGTTGACCTTGGTGAAAACAATTCCTTTGAAGAAAATTCAAAGAAGGAGAAAAAAGAAAAGCTGCAAAATTTAGAGAAATTCGGCATTGATTTGACCGATGAAGCGCAAAAAGGTAATTTAGACCCTTGCATCGGAAGAGAAAAGGAAATTGAAAGGGTGGTTCAAATTCTTTGCCGAAGAACTAAAAATAACCCTTGTCTAATAGGTGAACCCGGTGTTGGCAAGACCGCTGTAATTGAAGGAATTGCTCAAAAAATTGCAAGCAAAGAGGTACCCGATATATTGCGTGACAAAAGATTGTTCACCTTGAATCTTACAAGTATGGTAGCAGGCACAAAGTACCGTGGCGATTTTGAAGAGAGAATTAAATCTATTATAGATGAGGTCACTTCATCGAAAAATGTGATTTTGTTTATAGATGAGGTTCATACCATAATAGGCGCCGGTTCTGCTGAAGGGGCTACCGATGCGGCAAATATTTTAAAGCCCGCATTAGCACGTGGCGAATTTCAACTTATAGGAGCAACTACAATTTCGGAATACCGAAAAAATATTGAAAAAGATTCTGCACTTGAGCGACGTTTTCAGCCTGTAACGGTTAATGAACCCGACGAAGATGATGCTATTCTTATTTTAAAGGGTCTTCGTGATAAGTATGAAGCACACCATAATGTTAAAATTACAGATGATGCAATAATTTCTGCGGTTAAGCTATCCGCAAGGTATATAACTGACAGATTTTTACCTGATAAAGCTATTGACCTTATAGATGAAGCTGCGTCGAAAATAAGATTGCAGGCTTCTAAGGTTTCACCTAAAACGAAAGAAATTGAGGAAGAAATTGCGAATTTAGATGAAGAGAAAACTGCGGCTATCAACTCACAGGATTTTGAAAAAGCCGCAAGACTTCGTGATAAGGAAAAAGAGCTAAAGGATAAATTGGAAAAAGAAAAAGAGGATTATTTAAGGAAAAATTCTCATTCCATAGGTGAGGTTAGTGCACAGGATATTGCCGAAATCGTTTGCTCTTGGACAGGAATTCCCGTAAAGGAGCTGGACAAGGAGGAGTCCGACAGGCTTTTAAACCTTGAAAATGAGCTTCATAAGCGACTTATCGGTCAAGATGATGCTGTAAAAGCCGTTTCAAAGGCGATAAGGCGAGGCAGAGTTGGCCTTAAAGACCCAAAAAGACCGATTGGCTCTTTCATTTTTTCGGGTCCCACCGGTGTCGGTAAAACAGAGCTTTGTAAAGCGTTGGCTGAAGCTATGTTCGGCAGCGAGGATATGATGATAAGGCTCGATATGTCGGAATATATGGAAAAGCACACGGTGTCTCGTCTTGTCGGCTCACCTCCCGGATATGTCGGTTTTGAGGAGGGTGGACAATTAACCGAAAAGGTGAGACGTCATCCGTATTCTGTTGTTTTATTTGATGAAATCGAAAAAGCACATCCCGATGTTTTTAATATGCTTCTTCAAATTTTAGAGGATGGAATTTTGACCGATTCTCAAGGAAGACAGGTCGATTTTAAAAACACAGTAATTATTATGACCTCTAATGTCGGAGCACGAAAGCTTACCGAAAAGAAAACAAACTTCGGTTTTATATCGGATGAAAAAAGTGAAAATGAAAATATTAAAGATTCAGTCATTGGCGAACTCAAAAACACATTTAGACCTGAATTTTTGAACCGAATTGATGATATTATTGTTTTCACAAAGCTAAAGAGGGAAGAGATAATTAGGATTGCTGAAAATATGCTTTCTAATTTGTCCTCAAGACTCAAAAATATGAATATCAATATCACATTCGACAAGAGCGTTACTGAACAATTAGCCGAAATTGGCTTTGATGAAAATTATGGAGCAAGACCGCTTCGTCGTGAAATTCAAAATAGAATTGAAGATGCTTTAAGCGAAAAAATACTTGAAGGTAATATTAAGCCTAACGACAACGTAATTTGTAAATTCGAAGGTGAAGAGTTTACTTTTAATACGTAATTAAAATTAAACCCAAGATGATTGTCATCTTGGGTTTTTCCTTATATGATTTATTTTAAAATATGCTCGAGTAATGCGGTACAGCCGGTAATTACATCCTGCTTTGTAATTTCAAAATCTCCTGTGTACCAAGGGTCAGCAACATCGTGAGGTGATGTGGTGAAATCGAGTAGGCGATAGACCTTACTTTCAGTATCTTCACCTATTATAAAACGCAAATTGCGTAAATTATTACTATCCATGCAAATTAGATAATCATATCTGTTATAATCATCACGTGTAACTTGTACTGAAGTTTTACCTTTAGTATCAATACCCATTTCGTGTAAAATGCGCTTTACAGGAGGATAAACACTATTACCGATTTCTTCACGGCTTGTAGCCGCCGATTTAATGTGAAAGCTATCTTTTAAGCCTTTCTTTTCGACTAAATCCTTCATTACAAATTCCGCCATCGGGCTTCTGCAAATGTTCCCGTGGCAGATAAATAAAATTTTTGTCATAATAATCACCTATGTGATTTTAACATAGTGAGAACTATTTTGCAATATACATGCTTAAATAATTTCACTTGAAAAAGCTTCATAATAATGGTATTATAATTGTGTAATAATTTTTGAATTTATAGGAGCAATGAAATGAAAAGATTTACATCGTTTTTATTAGTTGTTTTGATGATATTTTCCTTTACTTCTTGTGGAAGTGACAAGTTTAAAGAATTTGTTGACGGTTCTTCAAAAAGGGTTGAATCTGCACTCGATGAAGCAAAGGACGCAATTAAAAACCCTACTGATAAATCTAAATATGATAAACGCTGTGAAAGCGCTGATGAAATTGACGCTCATAAAAAGCGATTGACAGACGGCACTAATTTCAATTACATAAAGCTTGATGAATACGTTCAGTATTCTACCTTAAAGGATGACGCCAAAAAGGTTTATAACCTGTTGGTGCAAACAGCTTATAAATTGGAAAGTACAGTTGATGTTTCATATCTTGATGTAAAAACTAACGAAATACAGGAAATTTATGACAAGTTCATCGCAGATAATCCGCAGATTTTCTATTTGGGAAACAGCTTTCTTTACACCTATGACAAAAAAACGAATAGGGTTAACCAAATAACTATTTCTTTCAATGATGGTGTAGTATTGGATACGTTTGACAGTAAAGGAAAGCTGAAAACCAAGGCCGACCGTAATGAGATAAAGAAAAAAATTGTCGAGCTTGACACAGAAATTGTTTCGTTTCTGTCTTCTATTGACTGTTCGATCGATACCGAGGCTTTAGAAAAAGCAATTCACGATTTTTTGGCAGAAAATATAACCTATGACAAGGTTGTTGCAGAAAATCTTAATAGTGATAATATACATGCTTCCCATAGTTTTACCATGTATGGTGCGATTTGCGATAATATTGCAGTTTGTGAGGGCTATGCTAAAGCTTTTCAATATTTATGTAATTTAGTCGGAATAAATTCAACCACTGTTTCCGGCGTCGCAAACGGTGACAAACATATGTGGAATCTTGTTAATATTAACGATACGTGGTATCATGTAGATGTTACTTGGGATTCAACACTTTATAAAGACCGTATTTCTTATGAATATTATAATCTTACACAGTCCGAAATAACAAATCTCGACCACGAGATAGAGCAGGAA
>JAZNRN010000102.1:0-5406 GCA_045590775.1 Acutalibacteraceae bacterium | reverse complement strand
TATTGGTGTTTAAGGCAAATATATAAAATACAAAAAGGATTTGTTTCGGCAATACAAGCTCTTAAAGAGAAAAAGTATGAAGATGCTTGGCTTACATTTGACCATATGGATATTGCTCTAAGCAATTTGGAAAGTAATTTTGATATAGAACAGGATAACGATAGATATCATTTGGTGTTTATTGGAAGAATGATAAGAGAGTATCAAAAACTGTTTCCGTATCATCACTTTTTAAGCAGAGAAAGCATCATCAAAGCTGAAAAATGTACAATTTGTGGCCAACCAATATCCCTTCGTCACCCTTGTGGTCACAAAGTTGGTAAACTTTATATGGGCGAGTTGTGTTTGAGAGAAGTAACTGATATGGAGTTTAAGGCGTTTAGTATTGTTACGGATCCATTTGATAAATACACATTCGTGAAACTAGAGGGCCAAGAGTACAACTATGGCATGCTAGAACAACTGATGCCAGAAATAAATAGTCCGTATGATGAATTCCATATCGAAACAACAAAAGTTAAGAAACCTGAATTTAAAACTATCGGTCGAAATGCGCAATGCCCGTGTGGCTCTGGTAAAAAATATAAAAGATGCCACCTTGGAACACCAGACGAAATGATGGATCATCACATAGTAAAAATGGAAAAACCAATAGCTCAAAAAAATAAGTTTGTCGGGTATTTTGGTACATGGAAATAAATTGACTTTCATGCTTAATTTGATGAACGAATCAAGCATGAAAGTCAATGTTAAAATGCGTATTTGAGAATAGTGAGATACCTGATACATTTGAGGTACACGGAAAGTACACAAAAAACTTTTTCAGAGCAAAAATCAGACTTTTCAGTGAGAAAATTATAGGAATTTTGGGATTTCTGACATCTGTGAGACCACTTAACACTAGTGAGATAAAACTCAAAACGGAGTGGGAATAATAACAATTTAACACAATTTATCAAAAACGGCGGACAGGATATTTTACTGTCCGCTATTTTTTTGTCTGTTTTTCATTTTTTGCCAACTTATGAAGCCATAGATGTCGTTGAAAAGAAAGGCAACAAAGCAAACAACGACTGAAATATATTTTATATCATAAAAGCTTGCGAGAGTCCACAAAACGATAAGAACAACATCGTTTGTAGCATAAGCCAAAGCGAAATATGGGCTTCTGCGGAAGGTGAGATATGCGGCGAGAAAGCTTGTTGAAATGGATATGGTGCTTGGTAGGAGATTTGCTGTGTTAAAGAATTCTAATATATAGTAGAAAACAAACGTAACAATTATTGTTATAACCCACATAAAAAGGATTTCACTACGACTGATAGTGCCTACCTTTACCTCGGATTTGTTTTTGTTATAAGGATTACGCAGCCAAGATATTAATGCAAATATTGCCATAGGTAATGTCATACAAAGATAGGTTACCATCTCTCCGTAATAGTTAAAGGAGTAGGAAATGATACCGTAAAATGAGCTGAAAATAATCATAAGCACTTGTCCAAAGGGGTTTCCCTTTGCACAAAATATCAGTGAGGTCACGCCCATTAAAGAAGCAATGAGTGTCAGATAATTTTCTTTGTCAAACAGCACAAAAGAAGCGATTATCAATAATGAAGATGCGGACCATAATAAAATTTCGAGTTTTGAAAAGTAATTTAAAAGCCTTTGCATTTTGCCCTCCAAAAAAGAAGCATCCGCAAACACATCTTCAAAGACCTAACGATGTGTAAACGGATGCTTTATTTGCATCGTACTACCCGGTGGCAGTTTAGCTTATTATACTCTGATTTTTATAAAAAAACAAGAGGTTTCAGCAAAAAAATATAGGGCGATATTGTGTTTCAATCAATGTTATATAATTTTAGGAAATTTTTAGACACAGCTTCTGGAGGTTCCTTCATACCGCCTTTTAGCCACCATTTTAAAATTTCCGAAAAAGAGCCTACAAGTCCGGTTATCATAAGTGGATTTTCGTTTTGTTTGTTTGTCTCCTTGAAAAAATCCTCAAAAAGAGTGGATAGGTGGATTTTGAAATATCCCAAAAATAAATCGCTGCTGTCTGACAAAATAAGAGCTGAAAGTGTTTGGTTCTTCTCCTTGAAGTGCCAAAGAATATGGGCAAGGCGGTTTTCTAAAATATCCTCTTTTTCTTCCCATTCACATTTTTCAGGATAAAAAATGTGATTAAAAAGCTCACCGCATACGGCGTCTAACAATAAATCCTTTGTTTCAAAATGTGCATAAAAGGTGGTTCTGCCGACATCCGCCTCATCGATAATTTCCTGTACTGTTATTTTGTCATATCTTTTTTTGGCAAGTAGCTTGTAAAAAGCCAAAAAAATGGCGGTGCGGGTCTTTTTTTGTCGTCTGTCCATAAAAAATTCTCCAAACATTTTTCTTGATTTGTTTTGTAAAAAACTAATTGCGAATATCGTTCATTGAATACCGAAGCAAGAGGTGATAATATAAATACGGAACAAATAGTTCATTTAAGAATATTATATACTGTATTTGGAAGCTTGACAAGGGGGAATCTTTGTGAAATCGGACAAAAGGATATTATGGGCTTGTGTTTTGAATTTTGGATTTTCGCTTTTTGAACTTGCGGGTTCTTTCTTTACAGGAAGCACTGCAGTTTTTACAGATTCGCTACATGATTTTGGTGATGGGTTGGCCTTGATAATTTCATATTTTTTCGAGACAAAGGGAAAGAAAAGTCCTGACAAAATTTATACATATGGTTATATGCGATATTCGCTTTTAGGTGGAATAATTTCAAGTCTGTTTCTTATTGCAGGCTCGTTTTTTGCCATATACAAAGGTATATACAGGATTTTTGTGCCTATAGAAATCAATTATGAAGGTATTATTTTGTTGTCTTTTATAGGACTTGTGGTAAATTTTGCCGCCGTCTATTTTACTCACGGCGGCAGCTCCTTAAATCAAAAGGCCGTAAATCTTCATATGCTGGAGGATGTGGCAGGTTGGGCGACAGTATTGATAGGTGCTTTGCTTATGAAATTCACCGATATATCTCAAATAGACCCTGTAATGTCAATTTTGATTGCAATATTCATTTTAATAAATGCCGGCAAAAACATAAAAGCGGCATTGGACATTTTTCTTGAAAAAGTGCCCAAGGGACTTGATGCCACAAAGCTTGAAAATTCGCTTCTTTCGGTCAAGGGAGTAGAGGATGTTCACCATATTCACATACATAGCTTAGATGGTGTCAATAATGTGGCGACTGTCCATGTAGTTATAAGTGATGGCTTTGAAAAAGAGGCGATAAGAAATGTTTTTGCCGATTATAATATTTTTCACGTCACCATCGAAACCGAAAACGGCGAAGAGGTATGCAAATCGTGTGAGTGTCAAATTTTGAAAAGTGAAGCAGAGACACATTGTCATAATCATCACTAACTTTAGTTGCGATTTTTTATGGATAAATTTTGCTTTTTATGATATAATAAGTCAAGTACATAATAAAATTAAGGTGTTTTTATGATTATTGATTTTCACACACACGCTTTTCCTCAAAAAATAGCGCCTAAAGCCATAGAAAAGTTATCCTTTTTATCTGGCGGGATAGAAAACTATACCGACGGTACTGTAGAGGGAATTAAGGGAAATATGAAAAAATCGGGTGTAAGTAAATCGGTGGTGCTATCGATTGCAACTAATGCCACACAGCAAGATAATGTCAACAACTTTGCAAAAGCTATTGAGTGTGATGAGATTATTTCCTTTGGCTCGGTTTTTCCGAGTGCAGATGATGCTTTTGAGCAGCTTGAAAAAATAAAAGCAATGGGACTTAAAGGAGTGAAGCTTCATCCTGATTATCAAGGCTTTTTTGTTGATGATGAAAAAATGAAACCGATTTATAAAAAAATTTCTGATTTAGGGCTTATTACGGTTTTTCACGCAGGACTTGATTATGGTTTTGCTCCTCCTTACGGTGCAACACCCGAAAGACTAAAAAAAGCACTTTCGTGGTTTTCATCTCCTGTTGTTGCGGCGCATTGGGGCGGAGTAAATTGCGGGGAAGAAGTGATAAAGCACCTGTGCGGCAGTGATATTTATTTTGACACCTCTTTCGGTTACTGTATGATGCCGAGGTATTATGCACAAAAGATTATTGAAAAGCACACTGTTGATAAAATGCTTTTTGGTACTGATACACCTTGGCATACGGTGGAAATGGAGTTAAAGCTACTTAAAAACATCGGACTTTGTGGTGATGAGCTTGAAAAAATCACAAGCAAAAACGCCCTAAAATTATTAAAATAAAAAAAATTAAAATTTTTTGAAAAAAGTGTTGACAAACTAAAACAGTTGTGGTAATATATCAAAGTCGCCTAAAGGCGACACGCAGTTGGTGTTGATTGCGGCGAGGGTCCACCCGTTCCCATACCGAACACGGAAGTTAAGCTCGCACAGCGCTTACGATACTTGGCGGGAAGCTGCCCGGGAAAATAAGTAGATGCCAACACATTTTTAAGACACACAGATTTCTGTGTGTCTTTTTTTATTGAAATAACGAGGCTTTTATGATAATATGTAGTTTGAACGGAAGTGAAAATTATGACTAACAAAACGATTGCCGCAATAGCTACACCTTCGGGTGACGGAGCACTCGGTGTTATAAGAATATCGGGTGATAATGCAATAGCTGTTGCCGATAAAATATTTTTTCCTTTTTCAAAAAAGCCACTTTCAAGTCTTGAGGGCTACAATGCGGCATACGGTGAAATAAAGAATGGTGACACTGTCCTTGATGATGCGGTTGCGCTGGTTTTCAGAAATCCGCACAGCTTTACAGGTGAAGACACAGTCGAAATCACCAACCACGGCGGAAGTCTTATGTTAAAATCGGTGCTTCGCCTGATTCTCAAAAACGGTGCATATTTGGCAGAGCCGGGCGAATTTACAAAACGTGCCTTTTTAAATGGTAAATTAGACCTTACAAAAGCCGAAAGTATTATGGGTCTGATTTCTGCAAAGAGTAATGCAGAATTAAAGCTTTCCCGTGCGGCACATAACGGAAGTATTGGAAATAAAATTGAAAAAATCGAATCCGACTTGGTCTCGGCAGATGCTTCTATTGCAGTGTTTTCTGATTATCCCGATGAGGATATTGAGGGACTTGATTACGACAACTTTATGCAAATGCTCAAAAATGCAGAGAGAGAGCTTGCTGATATGCTTTCTACTTTCGATGCAGGAAAGGTTCTTCGTGAGGGTGTAGATACAGCTATTGTAGGAAAACCAAATGTTGGTAAATCTACTCTTATGAATATGTTAAGTCGCACCGAGCGTTCAATTGTCACTGAAATTGCCAGTACTACACGTGATGTGATTGAAGAAACGGTTGTGGTAGGGGATATAACCCTTAGGCTTGCGGAC
>JAZNRN010000101.1:0-3301 GCA_045590775.1 Acutalibacteraceae bacterium | reverse complement strand
CCTTATAAATGAAAGGCAACGTGACTGTGCTGACAAAGCGCTCGATGCGGTAAAACAGGCTATAAACGCACTGGAAACAGGGCTTACCTTTGATGCGGTAGGGATTTGTGTTGATGATGCCCTGTCACAGTTGTTTGAGCTTACAGGTAAGAGGGTCACAAATGAAGTGACAGATGAAATATTTAGAAAATTTTGTGTTGGTAAATAACAAAACGGAGACAAAGCCTTTTGCTTTATCTCCGTTAATTTTTTTATTTGAATGTTACTTCGCAACCCAAATATTCTTGAATCTCGGTCAAGCTTTCTTGTAATAAATCTTTTGTTCGGTTGAAAGAACGCTTTGCACGGTTAGAGTGGCTTGAAGAAAGTCCGTATTTTTTAGCACCATCGGTTGCTTCTTCAAGAGGATAGATAGTATAGATATATCCGCCCTTACCACTGTATTTATTAACCCAAGTGGGAATCACATTTACCGATTTAAGTGTTACTTCATCCCCCTTTTTGCGAAGTGTATAGTAGAAAAACATACCATCTTCAGTATGACCTGAGGGGCAACTGTCCATAAGCTCTTGTCTCTGGTTGGAAACAGCGTTACCTGTTGAATAAAGACAAACAGTAGTGTTTTCACCGTCTTCGGAGTGAATCAGCTCCATCGGTTGTATCACGTGTGGGTGAGAGCCTATAATTATATTAACACCAAGATTGGAAAGCTCTTGAGCGATTTGTTTTTGGTAGGTGTTCGGCTTTAGTTGATATTCATTGCCCCAATGCATATAAAAGACAATAAACTCTGCGCCGTTTTGCTTCATTTGTTCGATAGTAGCCTCGGCGTCGGCATAAAAATCATCAAGATGATTGTAACAAAACGTATTTACAAGCTCGTTTGCTTCCTTTTTCATTGTCATACCGTTGAGGGCTTTGACCCCGGTTGATGAATTATAGGTTGAATAGGTGTAATTTGCCATACCGATTTTGATACCGTTTACATCCTTGACTGCAAATATCGGGTCGTCCGAAATTTCACGGGTGCCGATAAATTCAATATTCTTTTCTTTAAGGACCTGTGCGGTTCTCACCAAGCCTTTAAAACCGGTGTCATAGCTGTGGTTGTTTGCGGTAAGTAAGAAATTAAGACCGCTTGATTTAATAGCATCGGCTAATGTGTCGGGGCAGTTGAACAAAGGATAACCACTGTAAGCACCTGCGCTTTTTCCGCCAAAGGTAACCTCCAAATTTGCGACAGATAGGTCGGCTTCTTCAAAATAGGGCTTTGAAGCCTTGAAAAAGTCAGAAAAATCATAGCTTTTACTGCTTGAGACATAAGCACCGCTTAATTGCGGAGAATGTACCATAACATCGCCTGTACTGAGTACGGTGGCAAAATATTCGGGATCTTCCTTTGGTAATTCTTGTGTTACACTATTTTGTGGATTTTGTGACGAGGGCTTTTTGTCATCATCTTTAACAACAGAGGCTACAACATAAGATAAAATAGCAACAACAGCTGTCAAGACAATCGCACAGAAGCTGACAAAAATTCGGCGTCTTATAATGGCTTTTTGACGTCTTGTCCGTTTTTTCATTTTTTTCACCTGATTTTTAAAATAATCTCTTAATATAATAAACTAAAAGCCACAGAAAAGCAATAATTTGGATGCAAATTTTAAGAATTTCCATATATTGAGAGTATAATTGGCAAAAAGCCCTTTTTTTCTTGACTAAACCACAAAATGTAGTGTATAATAATCTAAATATGATTTAATTTTGAGGGAGTATATATTTATGGCAAAAACCAAGGTCGAATACGGTAATGACAGTATTCAAAAGCTTGAGGGTCCTGACAGAGTAAGAACGCGCCCGGGCGTTATTTTTGGCTCTGATGGTCTTGACGGCTGTGAACATTCGGTATTTGAAATAATCTCAAACTCAATAGATGAAGCCAGAGAGGGATATGGTAACAAGATAATTGTAACAAAGTATGCTGACGGTTCGATTGAGGTGCAGGACTTTGGCCGAGGTGCGCCTGTTGATTTTAACAATAAGGAACAGTGCTACAACTGGGAGCTGTTGTACTGTGAAATGTATGCCGGCGGTAAATATAACACAAATGATGGCGCAAACTATGAATATTCGGTAGGTCTTAACGGACTTGGCCTTTGCTCAACACAGTATGCCGCCGAATATATGGATGTTGAAATCAAGCGTGACGGGTATAAATATTCGCTCCATTTTGAAAAGGGTTATAATGTAGGCGGACTTAAAAAGGAGGAATACAGCGGTAAGGATACGGGTACTAAAACTCGTTGGAAACCTGATTTGGATGTTTTTACCGATATTGATATTCCGGTTGAATATTTTATCGATACCCTTAAAAGACAAGCTATTGTAAATGATGGTCTTTTGTTCCAATTCAGAGAACAGCAGGGTGCAAAGTTTATATCACAGGATATTGTTTACAACAATGGTATTGTGGATTATGTAAACCAAATTGTCGGTGAAGAAAAGCTGTCAAATGTTCAGTTCTGGCAAACCGAGAGAAAGGGTAGAGACCGTGAGGACAAGCCCGAATACAAGGTTAAAATAAATGCCGCTCTTTGTTTTAGTAACAGACACACATTAAAGGAATATTACCATAATTCAAGCTGGCTTGAGCACGGCGGTGTTCCCGAAAAAGCAGCAAGAAGTGCTTTTGTGGCACAGATAGATGCTTATATAAAGCAGACAAATAAATATAAGTCAAATGAGAGTAAAATCACCTTTTCCGATGTAGAGGAATGTTTAGTTTTGGTTATTTCCTCTTTTTCAACAATGACCTCTTATGAAAACCAAACCAAAAAGGCGATTACCAATAAGTTTATTTACGAGGCTATGGTTGATTTTCTCCGTCATCAGTTAGAGGTTTACTTTATCGAAAATAAGGCGGAGGCCGATAAAATTGCCGACCAAGTTCTTGTAAATAAGCGCAGTCGTGAGAGAAGCGAGAGGGAGAGAATAAATCTTAAAAAGACTCTTCAAAGCTCAAACAGTATGCTTGACAGAGTAGAAAAATTTGTTGACTGCCGTTCAAAAGATGTAACACAGCGTGAAATCTTTATAGTAGAGGGTGACTCGGCTCTCGGTTCTTGTAAGTTAGCTCGTAATGCTGAGTTCCAAGCCATTATGCCGGTTCGTGGTAAAATTTTAAACTGCTTAAAGGCAGATTACGAAAAAGTATTCAAAAGTGAAATCATCACAAATCTTATAAAGGTGCTCGGTTGCGGTGTTGAGGTCAAGTCAAAGGCAAAGGGTCTTACCACCTTTA
>JAZNRN010000100.1:0-18925 GCA_045590775.1 Acutalibacteraceae bacterium | reverse complement strand
TTTAATGATTGCAATTATTGATTACGGTGTGGGAAATCTTTTTTCACTTTCCTCCTCCTTAAAAGCAATCGGTGCCGACACAGTAGTTACAGGCGACACCGAAACAATTAAAAAAGCCGATAAACTGATTCTTCCGGGTGTCGGTGCTTTTTGCGATGCTGTAGGCAAGCTTAAAGAAACCGGACTAGACAAGGTAATAAAAGAAGAAGTTAAAAAAGGCAAAAAGCTACTGGGAATTTGTCTTGGTATGCAAATGCTTTTCACCAAAAGCTATGAATACGGTGAATATGAAGGGTTGGGTCTTTTACAAGGTGAGGTTGTTCCAATGGAAAACCGCCTTCCAAAAAGCTTAAAAATTCCGCATATTGGTTGGAATAAGCTTAATATAAAACGAAAAAATCCTCTTTTTAAGTATATAAATGACGACGACTTTGTTTATTTTGTTCACTCCTATTATGCCGAAAATTGTGAGGATTCTGTCATAGCAGATACAGAATATGGCATATCGCTTACCGCCGCCGTTGCAAAGGACAATGTTTTCGGTTGTCAATTCCACCCTGAAAAAAGCGGCGAGGTAGGACTTAAAATATTAAAAGCATTTTGCGAAATGGAGTAAGAAATGAAAATTTTCCCTGCAATAGATTTATATGACGGTAAAGCAGTTCGTCTTTATAAAGGCGACTACAACGAAATGACCGTTTACAGCGAAAACCCAATAGAAATTGCCCGTGATTTTGAAAAAGTTGGTGCCGAGTTTATCCATATAGTCGATTTAGAGGGTGCTCGAGACGGAACAACACCAAACATTGACATTGTAAAGCAAATCGCCAGTGACACAAGCCTTTTTTGTGAAATAGGTGGCGGTATTCGCTCAATGGATACAGTAAAGGCATATTTGGATGCGGGTGTTTCCCGTGTGATTTTAGGCACAGCCGCAGTAAAGGACCCCGAATTTTTAAAGGAAGCTCTTTCAAAATATGGCGACAAAATTGCTGTCGGTGTTGACATTAAGGATGGCTTTGTAGCCATTAAGGGTTGGACCGAAAAAAGCGAATATTCGTGTGAAGATTTTTGCCAAATGATGCAAAATATGGGTGTTAAGACCTTGATTTGCACCGACATTTCAAAGGATGGCGCCATGAAAGGCACAAACCGAGAATTGTATAAAGAATTATCCGAAAAATTCTCACTCGATATAACAGCTTCGGGCGGTGTGTCAAGCCTTGATGATATAAAAGCTTTGCGAAATCTCGACCTTTACGGCGCAATTATCGGAAAAGCCTATTACATAGGTGCGATTGATTTGAAGGAAGCGTTGGAGGCATCAAAATGATTACAAAACGAATTATCCCCTGCTTAGATGTTAAAAACGGCAGGGTTGTAAAAGGTGTAAATTTCGAAAATTTAAATGATGTTTCAAGCCCTGTAGAGCTTGGCAAATACTACAGCGACTGCGGTGCTGACGAGCTTGTGTTTTACGACATTACCGCTTCAAGTGACGGACGACAGCTTTTTACCGAAATTTTATGCGAGGTAGCAAGCAACATATTTATCCCTCTGACCGTCGGCGGTGGTATAAACACTATTGAGGATTTTGATCGAGTACTTAAATGCGGTGCCGACAAGGTAAGTGTTAATTCAGGTGCTATCAAAAACCCTGATTTAATAAAGGAGGCCGCTCTTAAATACGGAAACCAATGTGTTGTGTTATCCTGCGATATAAAACGTGTGGGCAATGAATTTCGTGTTTTTGCAAAGGGTGGCAGAGAGGATACCGGTATGGAGGCAATCTCTTGGATTAAGCGTTGTGTAGCTGACGGTGCTGGCGAGGTTGTTGTCAACTCTATTGATACAGACGGTGTTAAAAATGGCTTTGACCTTGAAATGCTAAAGGCCGTATGTGATGCAGTAAATGTTCCGGTAATTGCATCTGGCGGTGCCGGAAGCAGCGCTGATTTTGTAAAGCTTTTTAAAGAAATTCCCGATATTGACGCAGGTCTTGCTGCTTCAATTTTCCATTTTGGTGAAGTAAGGATTAAAGAGCTCAAACAAGAACTTAAAGAAAACGATATAACAGTTAGAATATAAGGTGATTAAAGTGGTAAATATTAAAGAACTCAAATTTGATGAAAAAGGTCTTATTCCGGCTATTGTAGTGGATAATCTTTCTAAAAAGGTTTTGACACTCGCATACATGAACGAGGAAAGCCTCAAAATTTCAATGGAGAAAAAACTGACTTGTTTTTACAGTCGTTCACGAAATGAACTATGGCTCAAAGGTGAAACCAGCGGAAATTATCAGCACATTGTATCAATTACCGCCGATTGCGACAAGGATGCACTTGTGGTAGTTGTCGAAAAGGACGGACCTGCTTGTCACAAGGGCACCGATTCCTGCTTTACTGCTCCCCTTTTCATAAGCGAAGATACCGCCGAGTTCTCTATGGATTCGTTGTATGAGCTTCTCAAAGACAGAAAGGCCACCTTGCCCGAAGGCTCATATACCACATATCTTTTCCAAAAAGGAATAGATAAAATCTTAAAGAAAATCGGTGAAGAATCTACCGAAGTAATTATCGCCGCAAAAGCCGACGACAAAAAGGAAACCGTTTACGAAATTGCCGACCTTGCTTATCATATTATGGTAATGATGACCCAAATGGGAATTTCGCTACAAGATGTTCGCAAAGAGCTTGCTTCCCGTCACATAATCGACCACAAGGTAAAACAGGAGAAAATGACCGGTGATAACAACTAATTTTCACACTCACACCGTCTTTTGCGACGGCAAAAACACACCCGAAGAAATGGTTATGGCCGCTATTGAAAAGGGATTTACCTCTCTCGGCTTTTCGGGACACAGCTTTTTTGAGCCCGAAAGCGATATTTCAATGTCGATTGAAAGTCAAAAGGAATATTTCCGTCAGGTAAACGAATTAAAGGTAAAGTATGCTGATAAAATCGAGATTTTTTGCGGTATTGAGCAGGATATTTTTTCAGATGAGCCGATATTCGATTACGAATACCGAATTGGCTCGGTTCACAATGTTTTCAAGAATGGAAAATATTATGACATAGATTTATCACCCGAATCCACTAAAAACACGGTAGATACTGTTTACGGCGGTGACTTTGACAGCTTTGCCGAGGATTATTTCTCTTTAGTCGGGGAAGTCCTCGAAAAAACCAAGGCTGATATTATCGGACATATTGATTTGGTTTCAAAATTCAGTGAAACCTTAGGGTATGGTCAGAGCGACCGATTTTTAACAGCATGTGAAAAAGCAATAATTAAGCTTGTTCCCTTTAATAAGCCCTTTGAAATCAACACCGGCGCTATGTCAAGGGGTCATAGAACAATTCCCTACCCCACCCCCGAAATTTTAGTGCTTATTAAAAAACACGGTGGAAAAATCGCCTTTTCGAGTGACTGTCATGATAAAGACTTCCTCGACTTTGGTTTCAAAGAAGCGGTAGAATTAGCACTTGGTGCCGGCTTCAAGGAACACGCAGTAATCACCAAAAACGGTATTAAATATTTACCTATAAAATAAATCATCCCCCTAAATCAAAATGATTTAGGGGGTATTTTTTGTCTTTTTAAACTATTTATACAAGGAACAAACCGAATAACAACATAAACAACCTTTCAAACCAAGAAAGAATAGTTTTGAGTGCGGGATAAGCCTCCTCAATCTTTTCCATCACAGTCACATTTCCGTCTTTCTGTATGTCGGGAGCAACGCCTTCAATAAAGCTGTCAAGGTCTTTTACGGGATCTTGTTCATCAGGTTCATATTCTCCCAAAATATCGGTAACAACATCGTTTGAAACGGCATCATCTTTTTTATTTGGGATTTTGTTTCCTGATTGCTCAAGGCTATAGCTTCTTCTCTGTTCTTCTTGACAAAAAACGCAATATCTTACCATTACACCGTCTTCATCCTTTGTAGCGGCAACTTCTATTGTCCAATTATCCTCATAATGATGGTCGGTTTTGGGAATAGATTCACTCTCTACATGTCCGCATGCAAGACAGTATTTCTGCTTTTTTCCTTCTCCTTCGCAACTCGGTTCTGCAACCTTTTCCCAATCGGTGTAATTTGTATGGCCGCAGTTACTGCCGTCAAACTGAACTTTTACACCACCTGAGATAACCTTTGGCATAATTCTGTCCAAATTTTTATTACAAAAATCACCTTTTGAATAGCTGATTCCAATATTTGAAAGACCGGCTTTGGCGCCTTTCTTTACTTTAAACTCAAAGCTTATAAAAGTTCCGTTATTAAGTGTATCATTACTGTTTTGACAGGAAACAAAGCGAATACGGTTTTCCTCGGGAAAAGCCTTGACACCATAATCGGAAACAACCGTTCCTTTATGATATTTTACAAATTCGAGAACCTTTGAATCGTAGGTGAAGTTAATTGTAACAGCCATTATTCCCGGATTTTCAGTAAAACTTATAGGCACTGTTACGGTATCGCCCGGATTAGCCGAAATTTCTGCAATCTCAAATTTGCCTTCTTTTATTTCTGCAGCAGAAACAGTTAGTGTCGTAATTAACAAAACCGAGGCAAGCATTAGAGAAAATATAATCGCAATTGTTTTTTTCATAATCTTCACCTTATTTCATAAATTCATACATTGCTTTATAGCACATATAAATATCAAATTTTGAAGTTGTTTCAAACGGAGCGTGCATCGAAAGAACGGGAACGCCTAAATCCACGGTATCAACGCCCATATTCGCAATATACTGTGCAACGGTGCCGCCACCACCTAAATCAACTCTACCTAATTCACCTGTTTGCCAAGTAATGTCTGCCTTATCAAGCATATTTCTAACGAAAGCCATATATTCGGCTGTAGCATCAGATGTGCCCGACTTGCCACGAGCGCCTGTGTATTTGGTCAAGACTACACCATAGTTTAAAAACGAAGCGTTTCTTCTTTCCATAACATCTTGGAAAGTGGGGTCAGTCGCAGCATTTACATCGGCAGAAAGACATTTTGAATTGCGAAGGGCTACGGTTGCATCTGAACCTTGCATTTTAGCCAAATCACCGATTACATAGCGTAAAAAGTCAGATTCAAGACCTGTATTACCCGTTGAGCCGATTTCCTCTTTATCCGCCAATATTGCAACTGCAGTTTTTTGAGGCTTTGAAACTTCAAAAATAGCGGTTAAGGCGGGGTATGCGCAAACCCTGTCATCCTGTCCGTAAGCACCAATCATAGAACGGTCAAAACCTATATCGCAAGCTTTCACACTCGGCACCATTTCAAGCTCGGCAGATAAAAAGTCTTCTTCCCTTATACCGTACTTTTCGTTTAAAAGCTTTAATATATTAAGTTTTACAAGCTCACTGCCTTTGTCAGATTTAAAAGGACGACTTCCAACTAAAACATTAAGCTCCTCACCCTTTATTCCCTCTGACAAGGTGCGTTTTGACTGTTCTTGAGCCAAATGAGGGAGTAAATCATTTATTACAAATTTAGGGTCATTATCATCCTCACCGATTGTTACCGACTTTACGGTACCGTCCTTTAGTACAAATACACCGTGAAGGCTTAACGGGATTGCAGTCCACTGATATTTCTTTATTCCACCGTAATAATGTGTTTTAAAAAGGGCAAGTTCAATATCCTCGTACAAAGGATTAGGCTTTAAATCAAGCCTCGGTGAATCAATATGTGCTGCTGTAATATTAACGCCGTTTTGAATAGGTTCTGTTCCGATTACAGCTAAGGCTATTGTCTTTCCTCGGTTGTTTATAAAAACCTTATCTCCTGCTTTGTATTCTTTGCCAAACTCAAATTCGCAAAATCCGTTTTCTACAGCTAAAGCTATTGCCGTATCTACTGCCTCTCTTTCGGTTTTTGCGCTATCCAAAAACTTTTTATATCCTATTGCATATTCATCCGCTTTTTTTAAGGTTTCCTCATCTGCCTTTAAAAGTCCGTTTTTTCTATCCAAAAAAAGCTCTTCTCTTAAAATTTCTGCAGCAGTTTTATCTGACATAATTAAAGTCTCCTTTAAAAAATTTCCAAAAGTTTTGAGAACTTCGCATTAAGTTCTTCAATATTTTCATTGTTATAAAGCACTACATCGGCTTTTTCCAAGTAAAAATCATCGCTTTTTCCTGCATTTATACGAAGTAAGGCGTGATTTTCATCAATAAGGTCACGATTTAAAATTCGCTCAAGTCTCACCCTTTTATCTGCTAAAACCGCAACCGTTTTCGTGCAAATAGAATCTATGCCGCTTTCAAAAAGTGTCGGCGCATCTAAAACAACCCTATGATGTTGCTTTATTTCCTCTTCCACTAACTTTATTATAAACGGAAAAATGATTTTATTTAAAAGTTCGGTGTTTTCTGGCTTTGAAAAAGCCTTTTCCGCTAATTTTTTGCGGTTTAAGGTTTCATCGCTGTTTAAAATTTCTTCACCAAAAGCGAGAGTCAACGCCTTTAAACCATCTGTACCTTTTTCAACCGCTTTTCGGGCAATTATATCACAATCGACAACATAATATCCCTTTTCTTCAGCGACCGCTTTAAGACTGCTCTTACCCGCTCCCGTAGGACCCGTAAGACCGATAATTTGCTTCAAATTTATTACTTTAAATCCTGCCGCACGGATAAGTCTGTTGTAAACTGCAAGACCGACACCTTTTTTAGAAGGCGCATGAATATAAACCCTGTTTACACCCAAAGCATCTATTTCACGAAGCACGCTAAAAACATTGTGCGCTAATTCCTTGTCATTATCACTATCGCCATAAATAATTTTAGGTATTGTGATTTTTTCTTCCTCACTTTTAAAGCACACAGCTGCGGCATTAACCTCTTTATTTACAAACTCCGCAAAGCTGTCACCCTCAACCAAATAAGCTTCGGTTTTAGGTGCATAATGCTTGTATTTCATACCGGGAGATAAAACCTTTTCATCTCTATCAAGCTTATTAAAAATCGCCTTATCAACTACCAAATCGGGAATAATTTCTCGAAGCTCTTCCACCGTTATAAAACCCGGTCGCAAAAGTCGAGGCTTCGCACCGCAAAAGGAAACCACCGTTGATTCGACACCTACCGCCGAATTTTCACCGTAAACAATAGCATCAATTTTTGTATCAAGGTCAAATTCTACGTGTAAAGCCGAGGTAGGACTCGGTCTTCCTGATGTGTTGGCAGATGGCGCCGCCAGAGGAATGTTTGCTTCACTTATTATGTCGAGTGCCGCTTTTTCAGAAGGCATTCTAACAGCTACAGTCGAAAGACCCGCAGATACACTCTTGGCTGTTTTCCCTGTTTTATTCAATATCATAGTAAAAGGTCCGGGCCAAAATGCCTTAGCGCACTCAAGGGCAATTTCGGGTATGAAAGAAGCTATTTCATAAAGCATATCCATATTTGAAATATGAACGATAAGCGGATTATCCTGCGGTCTGCCTTTGGCTTCAAAAACCTTTTTTATAGCCTTGTCCGAATAAGCTGAAGCGGCAAGCCCGTAAACCGTTTCGCTAGGAATAGCCACTACACCATCATTTTTTAGTATCTCGGCCGCTCTTTTTATACTGCCCTTGTAGTCACTTTTAAGACTTAACTTTTCGGTTTTCACTGATTTTCTCCGTCTTCCTTTAAACTTTCAGCTCTGTAGTGAGTTATTAGTGCATCTACAACCTCATCAATATCGCCATTAAGCATTTGCTCAAGCTTATAAAGAGTAAGTCCTATTCTGTGGTCGGTGACACGTCCCTGCGGATAGTTATAGGTTCTGATTCGCTCGCTTCTGTCACCTGTTCCTACTTGTGATTTTCTATCACTGGCTATCGCCTCATCATGCTCACGTTGTTTTTCATCAAGCAATCTTGAACGCAAAATTTTAAGTGCCTTATCCTTATTTTTAAACTGACTTCGCTCATCCTGACACTCAACTACTGTACCTGTCGGAATATGTGTTACACGTATTGCAGAGGAGGTTTTGTTAATGTGCTGACCGCCCGCACCTGAAGAACGGAAGGTATCAATCTTTAAATCAGCAGGATTAAGCTCAAACTCGACATCCTCGGCTTCAGGGAGAACGGCTACTGTTACAGTCGAAGTATGGATTCTTCCTTGTGTTTCGGTATCGGGTACACGCTGAACCCTGTGGACACCACTCTCATATTTAAAACGTGAATAAGCACCGCTCCCCTCAATCATAAAGGAAATTTCTTTATATCCGCCAAGTTCAGTCTCGTTTGCATTTACAATCTCGGTAGTCCAGCGACGACTTTCGGCATACATGCTATACATACGGTAAAGTGAGCCTGCAAAAAGGGCTGCTTCCTCACCGCCTGCACCACCTCTGATTTCAACAATAACGTTTTTATCGTCATTGGGGTCTTTTGGCAAAAGTAAAATTTTAAGCTCTTCTGCAAAGGCTTCAATATCTTCCTTCGCTTGCTTTAGCTCCTCATCCGCCAATTCCTTTAACTCTTTATCAAGGTCAGGTTCGGCAAGCAATTCCAAAGCTTCTCTTTCAGAATTTTTTGCCGCTGCATATTCCCTATATTTTTCAACAATTGGTGTAAGCTCGCTATGCTCTTTCATAAGCTTTCTGAACATTTCGTTGTTAGAAACAACTTCAGGGTGAGTAAGCTCTTCACCTATTTGTTCATAACGATTTACAACCGACTCTAATTTATCAAACATATTTTACTCTCCATCTGCTCTGATAATTTTTTTAAGGGCTTTTTCTGCCTTTGCTCTCGGCAGCATAATTTGGTGTGAACAGTTATCGCAAACAATTTTGAAATCCATACCGATACGTGTAACCGTAAAAATATCATTTCCGCAGGGATGTTTTTTCTTCATTTGAAGCTTATCTCCTACTCTTATATCCACACGTACGCCCTCTTTCACATAATATATCAATTTATTATATAATATTTTTAATATAATTACAAGTATTGAGACAAAAAAATACCGCTTTGGATAGCCAAAGCGGTATCAATTTTAATTTTTTTATTTTGCTACATTTTCCAAAAGCTTTTTGGAAGCCTTAAAACATTCCTTTGCCTCATTATCTTTTTCAAACTTTGTATCAAATGTTTTTCGAAGAGAAATTTGCAAATCTCTCGGTAAATATGCTCCAAGCTCGGATTTGTCAAGCTCCTTGAAAAACTCCTCCTTCAAGGGTTTTGGTTCATCTTCAAAAATTGTTCCTTTTGCACTTATTTCCTCAAAATATTTCATAGATTCACTATCAGTTATATAAACAATCGCTTTCGAGTTTGCCACCAAAGCGGTCTGCAATCTTTGAAGCATTGTATTCCTGTAATTATAATCCACGCTTTCATTTGAGTAGCTGCAATTTATGATATTAACATCTACCTCTTCGTCTTCGTTTAAATCCTCCAAATATTGCTCAAAATATTCCTCCACCTTGGCAACATCGGCTTCTAAAAGAGGAGTATAAGAAAAATAAACTATATCCAAGTCACTCTCTGTTTTAGTAGCACATTGCGCCACTAAAACAATAAAAATCACCGAAATAAGTGTACCGAAGATTAAAACATATTTATAATGAAACCAAAAATTAGCCATTTTTTCAGAAAAGGTTTTCGGAGTTATTGCAACCACACTCGGCTTTGGCTCTGGTGCAGTTTGGCCCATTTGCATCTGCTTCAGCTTTAAAAACTCTGCTCTGGCTTTTCTTTGTTGTTCGATTGTATCGCTTACTTTTTTCTTAGCCATTTTTAATTTTCCTTACCTAGATTATTGTTAATATTTTAGCTCAAACTCATAGAAACTTCAAGAAGGCATAAAGATTATTTACACTATTTTTACATTTTCTCCTATATACCCTGCCGCAATACCAAAAAGAGCGGACAAAACAATTATTAAAATCGGATGCTTTTTCTTGAGTGCTAAAACAAGCATAACAACAAAAATGATAACCGAAGCAATAAATGTAACGGTTTTAACAGAAGTCATATTTATTCCGAGCGGGAAAAATACTGTTTTTCCCGTGGTTATAATAGCCGCAGAAATTAAACCTATAACAGCCGGCTTTAATCCCGTCATACATCCCTTTACAATACTGCTGTTCTTAAATTTTTCGTAGCAATGTGCAACAATTAAAATAATAACAAAAGATGGAAGCACAACGCCCAAAGTCGCACAAAACGAGCCGAATATCCCACCAATTACACCATAATCGGTGCTCGCCGTTTGCATACCTACATAGGTTGCACTATTGATTGCAAAAGGACCCGGTGTGCTTTCGCTTACGGCAATAAAATTAAGCACCTGCTCTTCTGTGAGCCATCCATTTGAAATCACCGCCTCCTGAATTAGAGGAAGCATCGCATAACCACCGCCAAAGGTAAATGCGCCTATTTTAAGAAAGGTCAAAAAAAGCTGTAAAAAAATCATTTTTGCTTCTCCTTTCTCTTTATTACAAAGGAGGAAACAAGACCGAATATTGCACAGCCTATAATCACAAACACAAGATTTACATCTGTAAAAATTGTCACCGCAAATGATAAAACCGCTACTATATAGGTGATAATTCCTTTGGGGCATTTTTTATACATATTGACAAGTGCTTTAACTATCAATGCCAAAACACCCGCACGAATACCCATAAAAGCATATTTTACAACCTTTAATGCTTCAAATTGTTTGAGAACAAAGGAGAGTGCCAAAATAATTACAAAAGACGGTAATACCACACCAAGAGTTGCGAAAAAAGCACCGAAAAATCCCGCAACACGATATCCTATAAAGGTAGCACTGTTTATAGCAATAGGACCGGGTGTGCTTTCAGCAATTGCTATAATATCAAGTATATCCTGACTTGATATCCACTTTTTATTATCAACAACTTCTTTTTCAATAAGCGGTATCATCGCATAACCACCGCCAAAGGTAAATGCGCCTATTTTCAAAAAGGTTAAAAATAATGTAAATATTCGATACACTTTACTGTTTTTGTCCATTTTTATCTCCTGTAATAATGCTGGCTTTAATTATAGCTTTAAATTTTAAGTATGTCAACATATTAAATAAAACAAGGCTACCGAAATTTCACTTTCAGTAGCCATTGATTTTTCGCTTTATAACCCGATATAAGGAGCGGGATTTACACGTGTTCCGTTTACAATTACTTCAAAATGCAAATGATTTCCGGTGGAATTGCCCGTACTGCCGACAGCCGCTATTATTTGACCCTTATCGACACGCTGACCTGCTCTTACAAAAAGTCTTGAAGCATGTGCATAACGTGTTTGTATGCCGTTTCCGTGGTCGATAACGATATTGTAACCGTAATCATTACGCCAACCAGCAGAAACAACCTTGCCACCTGCTGCCGCATAAATTGAGGTGCCATAAGGCGCTGCAAGATCCATAGCCTTATGATTTCGTCCGTCGCCCCAATAAGCAGTGACTACAAACTCACCTTTTTTCAAAGGACAAATAAATCCTGCCTTTGTGGTGGTTTTATTTCCGCCGCCGGAAATATATTTTCTGCCTGTTCCTACTGTTACAACCTGTGCCACAGGCTCAGTTATAACTGTTTTGGAAAGAAGTGTTTTTTTCAAAACCTTTCCGTTAAGCATTTCAATTTTTACAGATTTTTTGGCAATACCGTTTTTGCCTGCGGTTGTAACATTGCGATAGCCGATAGCTTTAGAGGAGGTATTTACTTCCTTTGTTGAAAAAGGAATTTTTTCTTTCGTAATTTTGGTGATTGTAGTTCTCACACCGAGACCAGAAACCATTTCACTTATATCGGCACCATTTTCAACATCAGATACCAAGAAGTATCCTTCCTTTGCCTCAACCTCGTCAACAAATTGTGATTCACACTCACAACCTTCGACATTGTACTCATTTAATTTTTGGTTTAAAAGAAGATTTATTTCTTCACTTTCAGCAAATGCCTTATATTCACCATCTATAACGAGTGCTGTTGTCTTTACAATTTCATCAGTTGCTGAAATCATATTATCTGCCACTTCATCTGCCGAACTTAATCTTTCGTCAAAAGTAATTGTTAATGTAAGCTTCGGGATTGACAAAAACTTTGTCATATCCTTTGAAAGTGAGTTGCGTGCAACAGATAAAGCAGTGCTTGAAACCTTTTCATTTGCTACAGTAGCAATGACCTTGCCATTATATTCAACCTTAAAACCAAGTCTGGCACCTGTGACGTTTGCCGCTAAAAGTATTACTAAACTGATTGATAATACATAAGATGTTATTTTAACAGCAAATTTATTTTGTGCGACAAAGCTTTTAAATCTAACAAAAAAAGATGTAGCAGTGATTTTTTCTTTTAAATTATTTATAAAAGAAACTGCTGCCACAAACGAATTTTTTGTATTTATTTTAATAAAAGAAATTGTTTTCTTTGAAGCATTAAAAATCACATTTTTTACATTAAAACGCTTTAAGATAAAACTCACTGTCCTCTCAAAAAAAAGTTACAATTTGTAACAACTGCCTTGACATTATAACAAAAGGGTTACAAAATTGCAACCCTTTTTGTAATATTTTTTAAATTTTTTGAGATTTTTTTGTTAATTTCAAAAAAATGTGTGTAATTTAAAACATCGACATCTGATTTGTATCGGGCAAATCACGCATAGCACCAAGCTCGGCTAAATTTTGAATAATGGTTTTTGAAACTCCGGCTTCTAACTGAAAATCCTCAACCGATACAAAGTTGCCCTTCCTTGCCGCTTCGTATATTGAATATGCCGCCTTTTCACCGACGCCCGAAAGTGAACCGAAGGGAAGGCGCATTTTTCCATTCTCGGGAAGATACTTCATTGCGTGAGATTTAGAAATGTCAATAGGAAGCACCTCGATACCACGTGCCATCATTTCATTGAATATCAGCATATTTTCATAAACATCAAGCTCTTTTTTGGTCGCTTCCTTACCCTTTGCCTTTATATCACGAAGATAACGCTTTACAGCCTCTCTGCCACCCATAATAGTGGGAACATCTACATCTTCGGGTCTCGCTGTAAAATAAGCGCAATAAAATTCAAGCGGTTTATATACCTTGTACCAAGCAACCCTAATAGCTTCTGTAACGTAAGCAGCTGCGTGAGCCTTTGGCAACATATACTTGATTTTATAACAGCTTTCAATATACCACTCTGGAACACCTACTGCACGCATATCGTCTTCCATAGCGCCCCATTCCTCTTTAGAAACAGCGCCTTTTGCAACAAGACCTTTACGAACAGTTTCTGTAATTTTGAAGGCTCGTCCTTCCTCCATACCCTGATGTATGAGATATACCATAATGTTATCACGAGTACCTATAACCTCCGAAATTGTGCATATACCCTTATCAATTAAATCTTTTGCGTTGCCGAGGTAAACATCAGTACCGTGAGAAAGTCCCGAAATTTGAAGCAAATCAGAGAAATTTTTAGGCTTACAGTCCTTAAGCATTCCTCTTACAAATGAGGTGCCAAATTCGGGTATGCAAAAGGTTCCCGTTTCAGAATCAATTTCTTCGGGTGTCACACCCAGAGCCTCGGTAGAAGTAAAAAGGCTGTAAACCTTTGGGTCACTCATAGAAACCTCTGTTACAGGGATACCCGAATATTCCTCTAAATATTTATATGTAGTAGGAATAACATGGCCGAGCTCGTCCAGCTTTAATATTGTATCGTGAATAGAGTGGAAGTCAAAGTGAGTGGTGACAACATCAGAATTTACATCATCTGCAGGATGTTGTACAGGACAAAAGTCAAATATCGTTTTATCCCTTGGCACTACAATCATACCCGCAGGGTGTTGACCGGTTGTTTGCTTAATCTGTGCCTTTTCAACAAGTGTTGCCAAACGGTTAAGCTCGGCATTTGAAAGGGTAATTCCCTTTTTCTCGGCATAAGCCTTTGCAAAGCCGAAGGCAGTCTTTTCTGCCACAGTAGAAATTGTTCCCGCCTTAAATACGTTTTCACTTCCGAAAAGCGACTCGGTATATTTTTGTACCTGTGTCTGAAATTCATTTGAGAAGTTAAGGTCAATATCAGGCACCTTGTCACCCTTAAAGCCCAGGAAGGTTTCAAACGGAATATCGTGACCATCACGGTTTAAGGGTGTATTACAATGCGGACAATTCTTTTCGGGCAAATCAAAACCTGAACCGACACTGCCGTCTGTAAAAAATTCATTATAGCAGCAGCTCGGACAAACATAGTGAGGAGCCAAAGGGTTTACCTCGGAAATACCTGCCATTGTAGCAACAAAGGATGAGCCAACCGAGCCTCGAGAACCTACAAGATAACCGTTCTCCTCGCTGTATGCAACTAACTTTTGAGCCGATATATACATTATGGAGAAGCCGTTATTGATAATTGAATTCAGTTCCTTTTCAAGCCTTTTTTCAACTATTTCCGGTAATTTCTCACCATAGGTTTTATGTGCATTATCCCAACAAATTTGGCGAAGCATTTCATCCGAGCCTTCAATTACAGGCGGATAGTTTCCTTCGGGAACGGGAATTACATCGGCACTTACCATACTAGCTATTTTATTTGGATTGTCAATTACAAATTCCTTTGCCCTATCACCAAAATAGGAAAAATCCTCTAACATTTCGGTAGTAGATTTAAGGTATAAAGGAGCTTGATTATCAAAATCGGTAAAGCCTTGACCTGCCATAAGAATTTTACGGATAATATCATCGTCACGTTTCAGGAAATGCACGTCACCCGTAGCAACTACCGGTTTGCCAAGCTTATCTGCAATTTCAACAACCTTGCGATTAAAGTCCTTTATAACCTCGTCACTTGTCACGTGACGGAATCGGTTTGGAGTTACAACACCCGTTTTTTCATTCTTTTTATCTGGAAGCGATGATTCACGTACCATAAATGAGTTATTGCCGAGAGGCTGAATTTCAAGATAATCGTAATACTCGGCAATCTTTAATAGTTCTTCATCACTTTTTCCGTCAATGATTGCTGAATATAGCTCACCCTGTTCACAAGCAGAGCCCACTATTAAGCCTTCACGCAGTTCATCAAGTTTAGATTTTAAGGTGAGAGGTCGGCCTTTAAAGTTGTCAAGGTGTGCGCTTGAAATCAACCTGTAAAGATTCTTAAGACCGACTAAATCCTTCACCAAAATAATTTGGTGATAGCGTTTTATCTGCTTTGCAGTTAGCTTTTCAATTTCTATATCGGTATCATCAACAAAATAAGCCTCAACACCGTATATTACCTTGAAATCTCCGCCTGATTTGCGTATTTTCTTGACTGCCGCTGCCGCTGCGGGATATGCTTGTACAACACCGTGGTCAGTAATAGCTATTGCCTTGTGTCCCCATTTGTACGCTTGGTTTATAATGTCGCCCGCACTAGATACTGCATCCTTTGCCGACATATTTGTATGACAATGAAGCTCAACTCTCTTTTCGCCATCAAAGTCGTCCGTTTCGGTATATTTTTGAAGCAAAGCCATAGCCCTAGGCTTTACTATAAAATCCTTTTTGTAATTATCGAACTCTTGTGTTCCGTTTACTAAAATAAATTCACCTTTTTTAACAGGTGCCATATCACCCATTTTTTTGGGGTCAACAAACATTGTGGCGGTAAGAGAATTTGTATGGTCGCTAAAAGAAAAGGTGAAAATATTAGTCTGGCCACGCTTTGTATTAATAGTTCTGATTTCGGTATCAAAAACCTCACCAAAGCAACAAATTTCACTATCCTCACCTGTAACTTCAATCATAGGCTTAATATTGGTATTGATATTTCTTCCGTAGAAAAGCTTTGGATTATCTAAGTAAACCATACCGTTTTTCGGCTTATCCTCTCGCTTTTCAAAGACAATTTCCTTTTTTGCCGCCTGTGCCTGTTTTTTTTCACTTGTGGGTCTCGGTTCAGGCATAGTTACAGGAGGCAGCTCGATAATATCCTCAAGCTGACCGTCAAATTTAACGATTATATCCTTTTGAAAATACTTTTTAACAAGAGCCTTAAACTTTTTTTCAACCTCTAAATCACAAAGCGACTTGTAACCACCGTGTTTTAAGGTGATAAGTAAGGTATCGCCCGACAATTTGTACTCTGCCTCGGCAAAATATCCGTTAATTGCAGTATTTTTGAGCCTTAACTCTGATGCAATATCCTGACAAGCGATAGACGTAAGCTCGACATTTAAAAAGTTATACTCAACCTCTAAATTCAGAAGCCGCAACGACGTCTTTAAACCATTATATATATTAAGTTGTGTTTCTCTGGGTATGTAATTTTCGGAATTTATATGAAGAGCCAATTTTCTTTTTTCTAAATCAAGCTCACATTTTTCAATCTCGCATTTACCTACTAAAGTAAGACTGCTTTCATCTACACAATTACCAAAAATTTCCGCAAAACACGGTTTCATTTTTTTACAACTCCGTTTACATTTTTTCTATTTCTTTAAGCAGTGCGCCCACCAACTCGTTTTCGGGTAGCTTGGCTATAATTTCGCCCTTTTTAAAAATAACACCGCAATTTTTTCCGCCTGCAATACCTATATCAGCACCCTTGGCTTCCCCGGGCCCGTTTACAACACAGCCCATTATTGCAACAGTTATGTCCTTATTTACTTTTTCAAGCTTTTCTTCAACCTCTTTTGCAATACCGATAAGGTCTATTTCGGTTCTGCCGCAGGTGGGGCAGGAAACAAATTTTATTCCACCTTTTCGCATATCAATAGCACGTAAAAGTTTAATTCCTGCTTCAACCTCTTTTACAGGGTCATCGGTAAGCGAAATTCTGATTGTCGAACCGATTCCTCGAAGCAAAAGACCTCCTATACCGGCCGCCGACTTTATAACTCCCATACCTTCTGTACCGGCCTCTGTAACCCCTAAATGCAAAGGGTATCTACAGCTTTGTGCCGCAAGAGTGTATGCGTCATACATAATTTTTGTGTCTGATGATTTGAGTGATAAAACAATATCTGAAAAATCAAACTTTTCTAAAAGAGATATATGGTAAAGACCGCTTTCGACTAATGCCTCGGGACATACCTTTCCGTATTTTGCCAAAATATTCTTTTCAAGTGAGCCACCATTTACACCGATTCTTATCGGTACATTATGCGCTTTGCAAGCGTCAACCACCGCTTTTACCTTATCATCTGAGCCAATGTTTCCGGGATTTATTCTAACCTTGTCAACCCCTGCATTTACGCTCTCAATAGCCAATTTATAATCGAAATGAATATCTGCAACAAGCGGTATTTTTATTTCCTTTTTCAAGGCTTCAACTGTTTTTAAAGCCTGCATATCGGGTACAGTCACACGTACAATATCACAACCCGCATTTTCGAGAAGCCTTGCTTGTTCAACATTTCCCTTTATATCGTGAACCGGAACACAAAGCATTGACTGAACAGTAATATCTGCGCCACCGCCGATATAGGTGTTTCCAACCTTTACTTTTACAGTTTTTTCGTTAGTAAACATAACTTACCTTTCCTTGACTATACAAATAGCGCCCAAATATCCTTTGCCATAACAAGCACCATAAATATAATCAAAATCACAAAGCCTATTGCGTGTACTATAGATTCGTACTTTTGTGGTACAGGCTTTCCCGCAATCATTTCAAATAATATAAACAAAAGCCTGCCACCATCAAGTGCCGGTAACGGCAACAAATTAAAAATACCTAAATTTATGGTAATAAGTGCCATTATCGGCAATACGTTCATTAAATTCTGACTTGCTACATCTGCTACTGTTTTAGTAATTCCAACAGGTCCCGAAACTGCACTTATACCATATTTTCCGCCTATCAAATCAATAAGGCTTCGCACAATAACAGTTCCATAAGAAAGTGCTGTTTTAAATGTTTGCGTGATATACGTTCCAACATTTTTTTCTATGCCCCAAACCTTGAAATCAAGCGTCAAATAACTTATTCCATCTTGACTTTCTGTATCAAAGGTGACATCCTTTAATAACTTTTCCTTGCCATCTCTTATAACGGTTATATCAATTTTTCCGTCGGGAATATTTGTAAAAGCGTAGGATAAATCATATGTGGTATATATTCGTCTGCCGTCAACCTCAAGAATTTCATCATTTTCCATAAGCCCTGTACTTTGACTTTTAGCGCCATTTTGAAATTCGGCAACGGTAGTTGAAGCGAACATATCGGCCGGAGCCAATATAATCGCAATAAGAATCAGTCCTAACAAAAGGTTGAAAACTGCACCCATTACTACAATTACAAACCTTCGCCAAGCTTTTTTATTGCAAAAGGCACGAGAATCTTTACTTTCCTCATCCTCACCCTCCATAGCACAATAACCACCAAAGGGAATCAGCTTGAAAAAATATTCCGTCTCCTTGCCCTTAAAGGAAAAAAGCTTTGGCCCAAAGCCTATCGCAAACTCGTTTACACGAACACCCATAAGCTTTGCCGCAATAAAATGCCCAAACTCATGTATTAGTATTAAGACTAAAAAAAGTAAAATTGCAACCAAATAAGGCCACACATTGTTCAAAAAATTTAAAACAGCAGAAATTGTAATCACCAACTTTAAATTGATTGTAAGACTAAACGTCTTGCTTCTCTATCCGCTTCCAATATATCCTCTAACGTAAATTCCTTAATATTATTAACGCAATTAAGCGCTTTTTCCACTAATTCTGCAATCTGTAAAAACTTAATTTTACCGCTTAAGAAAAGTCGTACCGCTTCTTCATTAGCTCCGTTTACAGCTGTTGGAGAAAGGCCACCTCTGTTTATCGCCTCAATACATAAGGGCAAACAGCGGAAGGTGTCAATATCGGGCTTTTCAAAGGTAAGTGTTCCCACTTCAAATAAATTGAGTCTTTCGAAAGCATATTCGCTTCTTTCGGGATATGTTAAGGCATACTGAATAGGAAGCCTCATATCAGGAGT
>JAZNRN010000099.1:0-2965 GCA_045590775.1 Acutalibacteraceae bacterium | reverse complement strand
AATTTCATCAATACTGATTAAGGTGCCCTCAGGGATATTCATATAGCCGAGCTCTGCGGCAATTGACACAACATTTTCAAGGCTTCTGCCCGAAAGCGCAACCTTTCTGCCTGTTTTAGCAGAAATATCAATTATTTGCTGAACTCTGTGAATATTTGAAGCAAAGGTTGCAATTATAATACGCTTATTACCTGCTTCGTTAAACAAGTTTTTGAAGGTTGCTCCAACTGTGCTCTCGCTCTGAGAATAGCCGGGTTGCTCTGCATTGGTTGAATCGGAAAGCAAGCAAAGAACACCTTCGTTACCTAATTCAGCAAACCTTGAAAGGTTGATTATGCCACCATCAATAGGGCTTGTATCAATTTTAAAGTCACCTGTCTGCACAATAGTTCCTGAGCTTGTTTTAATGGCAAGTGCTACCGCATCGGGAATAGAGTGATTAACCTTAATAAATTCTACACGGAAATCACCTAACTCTATCTCATCCCCTGCTTTAATAACATTGATAACTACCTCGTGCTCAAGCGAGTGCTCCTCAAGCTTACCTTTGATAAGGCCTGCTGTAAGAAGTGTTGCATATACCGGTACATTAATTTTCTTTAAAAGATAGCAAAGTGCACCAATATGGTCCTCGTGACCGTGAGTAATAAGAATACCTTTGATTTTATCAATGTTTCGTTCAACATATGTGAAATCAGGTATTACAAAATCAACACCCAACTGCTCTGACTCAGGAAAAGCAAGACCACAATCAACAATCAGCATTGATTTACCATACTCATAGCAGGTCATATTTTTACCGACCTCATTTATACCACCGAGAAATGAAATACGTATAGGCTCAGCGCTTACGGGAGGTACAATTTTGGAGTATTTTGAATACTTATTTTTGTTTGTGTTTGCAGGTTTTGAAGCTGTCTGCTTCTTTGCCTGATTGTTTCCCTTCGGCTTTTTAGTATCAGCAGTCTTCTTTTGTGTTGTTTTCTTAGTGTTTTTTGTCTTTTTTTCTGTCTTAGAAGATTTGTTTTTCAAATTCTGCTGATTCTGTGAGGAAACTTTTTTACTTTTAGTTTCTTTTTGCATAGTTGTCTCCTATTTAACTTAAAAATAACATTTTTCAAAATTTATGTAAGCCGTCACATCAAGACGGCATATAGTCCCAATTATCTAATAATATATAATACTATTAATTGCTATTTATGTCAAGAAAATACTTTTCAACGTAAATCAATGCTTCTTATTAGTTTCTCCAAGCCCTCGGTAAGCTCATTTGCAAACTCCGCTTTATGACTTTTGGCAAGAATTTTAATTTTATTATGTTTACCGTTTTCTATAACCTTAACCCTTAAATCGTCACCTAATAAAAGCTCTTCATCTTTAAAATTAATTGATAAATCATCTGCAAGCCTTGAGGTAATATATGGTAAACGATTACTTGTTTCAATGACCTTTTCAGCCACATAAAATGAAGGAATATTTTCCATTTCATTTACAAAGTCAAGTGTATTTTCAGAAAGAATTTCAAGTATCTTGAAGCAAAGGTAAACCGCATCATTCCGCCAAATCATTTCATCATTTTCATATACTTTGTTGCTGAAAAATGAAACGAAATCACATAATCTTGCGTGAGAATAAACCTTATTATTCATCTCACACTCACATATTGAGCCACAGTCATTTATTCTGAATATAATTTCATTTTTTATTTCCCCGAATTTTAGTTTAGAAACACACTGCTTACACGTATCTTCGATTATTATGTTTGACGACCGGAAAACAGGATAAACAGAAAGAAATGTATTGAATTTCTGAACAATGCTTCGGATATAAATTTTCTTTAATCCTTTTATCTGATGAACAGGATGAATATTTCGTTTTGAGCTACGTGTAATATTTCCGCTTAACATCTTATCCTTAACTGAATAAAAATCATCCTTAGATAAACAAAGTCCTCGCTTATTTGTTACAACGATTTTAGTTCCGTCCTCCTCTCCTTTTATAAATACTCCGTAGTCAATATCGCAATAATTCAAATAAAAAATTATCGGTGACAAAAAGCCATATCCAAAATCAAAGCATTGAGCTCCTGTTGACATCAAGCCGGAAACAACTGCATATTTCAAAACATCGGAATTATATTCTTTATTGCATAATACACCTATTTTTGCTCCTTTGAAAACCGAACCTATTGCTCCACCGAGCAGTGCTGCTTTTTCAGGCGAATACCCGTAAAATCCTGCACAAGAATCATTTATTTTATAGTTTATAACCTTGTTTTTATATTCAGAAACATTTGTAAACGGGCGAATATTTGAATTATTTTCAACAAAAGTTGATTCAGCAACAGTTACACCCTTACCTAAAACACAGCCACCAAACAAAGCGCTGTCACGCCTTACGCATACACCTTCGCCGCAAACAGAGTCATCAATAAAGCAACACCTTGAAATAAATGTATCCTTAAAAAGCACAGATTTTTTAACGTATGTTTTTTCAGACACAAGACAATTATCGAATATCATTGTGTGTGGTCCGATAACACAATCCCCTTCTATCTGCACATTTTCACCGAAAAAAACGGGTGGAATAATAATAAAATCACCTTTGGGAATATTACCAAACGAATATATACCTTCAGCAACCGTAGGAAGAATCACATTTAATTTTGAGTCAAGAAATAAAGCAAGCAGATGTTTGTAATCCTTTACATTTTCAATCTGAAAAGCAACTTGTGTGTTTTTCAGTTTAACGTATTGCTCAGATAAAATAACCTCCCATAGTTTTTTGTTTGAAACGCTCTTTTCAATACACGCCTCTAAAATTTTTTTATCTATTAAAACTGCAGATATTTCGCCGTTTTCGTCAATAAATGAAGCAGATGACAAATCATTTATTATGGTGGCATTTATATTGCCAGAAAACTGAAAAAACATATTTGAGGTTGTAACAATTACATGGTTAAAAT
>JAZNRN010000098.1:0-3225 GCA_045590775.1 Acutalibacteraceae bacterium | reverse complement strand
GTTGGAATTATAGGTGCTACCGGTATGGTAGGTCAGCGCTTCAGTTTGCTTTTATGTGACCACCCTTGGTTTAATGTAACTGCACTTGCCGCAAGCTCATCCTCTGCCGGAAAAAGCTACAAGGATGCGATAGGTTCACGCTGGGCTATGACTTCTCCCATCCCCGAAAATCTTGCCGATATGACAGTTTTGGATGCCGAAAAGGACATAGATGAAATCGTTTCAAAGGTTGATTTTGTTTTCTGTGCCGTTAATATGAAAAAGGATGAAATCAAAGCCCTTGAAGAAAAATATGCTAAAAAAGAGTGCCCTGTTGTTTCTAATAACTCCGCACATAGATTTACTCCCGATGTTCCTATGATTATTCCCGAAATCAATCCCGAACATACCGATGTTATCGCATCACAAAAAGAGCGCCTTGGCACTAAAAGAGGCTTTATTGCAGTTAAATCTAACTGTTCATTACAGTCTTATGTGCCTGCCTTATTCCCTCTTGATAAATTCGGCGTTGACAAGGTTTTGGTGTGTACTTACCAAGCAATTTCAGGTGCCGGCAAAACCTTTGAGCGTTGGCCCGAAATGATAGACAACGTAATTCCTTACATCGGCGGCGAGGAGGAAAAGAGCGAAAAAGAACCTCTAAAAATTTGGGGCAAGGTTGAAAATGGCGAAATCGTACCTGCCGACAGTCCTAAATTTACTGCACAATGCCTACGTGTTCCCGTTTCCGACGGTCATATGGCAGCTGTTTATGTTACATTCAAAAATAAACCCACAAAGGATGAAATCTTAAAAGTTTGGGCAGACTTTAAAGGTGCGCCACAGGAATTAGAACTTCCTCATGCTCCAAAGCAGTTCTTAAACTACTACACAGAAGACGATATGCCTCAAACCAAACTTTGTCGTGACCTTGAAGGCGGTATGGCAGTATCTGTGGGCAGACTCAGAGAAGATACACAATACGATTATAAATTTGTTTGTGTATCACATAATACTTTAAGAGGTGCGGCAGGCGGTGCCGTACTCTTGGCAGAGCTTCTCTGTGCAAAGGGTTTTATGGATAGATAATTTATTATCTTATAAATTTCCGTATGGGAGGTAAAATTATGAAAAAAAGAATTTTCACAGGTGCTGCAACTGCACTTATAACCCCTATGTGTGAGGACGGAAGTGTAAATTTTGAAAGACTTGAAACATTGATTGACGAACAGATAAACGCCGGTATTGATGCGCTGGTTATCTGTGGCACAACGGGCGAAAAATCAACTCTTAGGTATGATGAACATCTTAAGGTCATCGAAAAATCGGTAATCGCTGCAAATGGTCGTGTACCGATTATTGCAGGAACAGGCTCTAACGATACTGTATATTCGGTTGAGCTATGCTCCGATGCAGAAAAAATGGGTGCTGACGCCTTTTTAATGGTAACACCATATTATAACAAAACCTCACAAGAAGGTCTTATCGCCCACTACAACTATATTGCTGACAGAGTAAATAAACCGATTATTCTTTATAATGTTCCTTCAAGAACAGGTGTTGCTATCAAGCCAGAAACTTATAAAGAATTATCAAAGCATCCAAACAGCGTTGCAACCAAGGAAGCAAACGGAGATTTATCGTCCGTTTTAAAAACTAAATATCTTTGCGGTGATGATTTGGATATTTACTCGGGCAATGATGACCAAATTGTTCCAATTATGTCTCTCGGTGGTATTGGTGTTATTTCCGTTTTGTCTAATATATTACCAAAAGAAACTCACGAGATATGTAATGCGATGCTTAAAGGCGATTTTAATACTTCAAAGTCTCTGCAAATCAAATATTCAGGACTTATCGAGGCTCTTTTCTGTGACGTTAATCCCACCCCCGTAAAAGAGGCTATGAATATGTTAGGTCTTGATGTCGGTCCATGCAGATTGCCTTTGTATCCGATGAACGAAAAGAACCGAGAATTCTTAAAATCAAAGCTAATCGAATGTGGTTTTAAACTTTAATTTTTATTTGGATGTGAAAAAATGACAGACATACTTTTAGTCGGTGCAGGCGGAAAAATGGGCAAATTTGTAAGCCTTGCCGCAAATAATGACAACGAGCTTAATATAAAAGCTGGTGTTGATAAATTTTCTCAAAACACAGATTTTCCTGTATATAAAAGCTTTAATGAGGTTGATGTTAAAGCAGATGTTATAATCGACTTTTCAAATCCCTCTTTGCTCGATGATATGTTAAGCTATGCTGTATCCACAAAAACACCTATTGTTATTGCTACCACAGGTTATAGCGAGCTTCAAACAGAAAAAATAAAATCGGCTTCAAAAGAAATTCCGATTTTCTTTACCTTTAATATGTCAATCGGCGTCAATCTTATATGCTCACTTGCCAAAAAAGCGGCACAAATTTTAGGTGATAAATTTGATATTGAAATTATCGAAAAACATCACAATCAAAAAATTGATGCGCCATCAGGCACTGCTATTATGCTTGCAAATGCCGTAAATTCTGTTTTTGATGATAAGATGAATTATGAGTATGACCGTCACTCAAAGCGCCAAAAACGCACAAAAAACGAAATCGGCATACACTCTGTTCGAGGCGGTACAATTGTTGGAGAACACGATGTGATTTTTGCGGGTCACGATGAGGTTATCACTATTTCTCACGCTGCTCACTCTAAGGAGGTATTTGCACAAGGTGCAGTTAAAGCTGCAAAATTTATCATTGGTAAAAAACCTTCTCTTTACGATATGAACAGCATTATGTCTTTTGAATAATTTTTAAAAAAAGAATAAAATCAACTCCTTTTGTCAAAACTAATTGCAAAAGGAGTTGATTTTTTATGTTCGATAAAATTTGTTTAATTCTTGTAATTATCGGCGCACTTAACTGGGGACTGATTGGTCTTTTCCAATTCGACCTTGTTGCTTGGGCATTCGGCGGTATGGCAGCTATTGTCAGCAGAATAATTTACACAGTTATTGCCCTCGCAGGTGTTTGGTGCATATCTTTACTATTCAGAAATCATACAGAAGTCGGCGACTAAAAGAAAATCCCTGCAAATACTGAAGCTTATTAGTCTTCAGTTCTTGCAGGGATTAAATTTTATTCATTTTAGTCCATAGGAGCTATGTAATTTAAGATTTTTTCTACCGCCGCATAATCGACTTCACGTGGATTTGAAACGGTACAAGCATCGGCAAGAGCCGCCGCTATTACATTATCCTT
>JAZNRN010000097.1:0-15836 GCA_045590775.1 Acutalibacteraceae bacterium | reverse complement strand
ATTGTCACTATTAATTTACAGATGTATGAAAAGTGATATATACGAAAAACCTCTGGAATCAAGCGATTCCAGAGGTTTTTTGGTCCGAGTGACAGGGATCGAACCTGCGGCCTGATGGTCCCAAACCACCCGCGCTCCCAGCTGCGCCACACCCGGATATTTGTTAAATTTTTCTCAATTGTGGGATAAACTGTGGTCAAAACGATTTTTGACCGATTTTTTGATTTTTACAAATGCCCGAAACCCGCATAAATACAGGGGTTTTGAGGATTTTTATTTTTTAGGGCAGCAAACGCCCGACACGCTCCCAAAGCAGGTGCGATAACCAAACTTCGCTACACCTCGAAATAAAATATTAAATTTAAAACAAGAAAAGTAAGAAAGGACTGCTTGTGGTCGCCCTCTTGCGGTGCTCAATTTTTTTAAGGCTTGGAGCGCCAAAAAAATTGACCGCTGCGCTTCGTTATGCTCGCTGAATCATCCACAGGATGCGCTCGCAACCTCACTCAAAGCAGGAAGCCAAACCCAACTTCGCTACACCTCGAAATAAAATATTGAATTGTTAATTTAATAAATGTATTTAATTTTTTCAGCAATAGCAATTATATATTAAAATTTTGTTTTTGTCAATAGCGAGAGGGATAAAAGTAGGTAAAATTTTGCCCCGACAGTGAATTGCTTGTCGGGGCTTGAAGTTATTGATTATTTAATTATTTAATTATATTGCTTGTTGTGTCCTTTTGGATAACGTCGTGTGCGCCACCTTCAACAATACTTGTAGAAGAAACAAGAGTGAGCTTTGCTTTTTCTTTAAGCTCAGCTATTGTTAAGGCTCCGCAGTTGCACATTGTCGATTTAACCTTTGAAAGAGAAAGGTTAACGTTGTCCTTGAGTGTGCCGGCATAAGGAACGTAGGAGTCAACACCCTCCTCAAAGGATAACTTCTTATCGCCACCAAGGTCGTATCTTTGCCAGTTACGAGCTCGGTTAGAACCTTCACCCCAATATTCCTTATAATAGTTTCCGTTAATTGAAATCTTGTTTGTGGGGCTTTCGTCAAAGCGGGCAAAATAACGACCGAGCATCATAAAATCAGCACCCATAGCGAGAGCTAAAGTGATGTGGTGGTCGTGAACGATACCGCCGTCGGAGCAAACAGGGATATAAACACCGGTCTTTTCAAAGTATTCGTCACGGGCTTCGCAAACCTCAATTAAAGCAGTAGCCTGGCCACGTCCGATACCCTTTGTCTCACGAGTGATACAAATTGAACCGCCGCCAATACCAACTTTAACAAAGTCGGCACCTGCTTCGGCAAGGAACAAGAAGCCGTCACGGTCAACAACATTACCGGCACCAACCTTTACGCTGTCACCGTATTTTTCACGTATAAATGCGATTGTTCTTGATTGCCATTCACTGAATCCTTCAGAGGAGTCGATACAAAGCACGTCGGCACCTGCTTCAATTAAAGCGGGAACACGCTCTGCATAGTCACGAGTATTGATACCTGCACCTACAACATAGCGTTTGTCTTTATCGAGAAGCTCGTTGGGATTGGATTTATGCTCATCATAGTCTTTTCTAAAAACAAAATAGAGTAAATTTCCATTTTTATCAATTATAGGCAAGGAGTTAAGCTTGTTATCCCAAATGATGTCGTTGGCAATTTTAAGAGTTGTATTTTCGTCTGCAGTGATAAGCTTGTCAGCAGGAGTCATAAACTCTGAAACACGAGTAGCCTTGTCCATACGGCTAACACGATAGTCACGGCTTGTAACAATTCCCAAAAGCTTTCCGTGAGCAGAACCGTCAGAGGTAACAGCAATAGTAGAATAACCGTTTTTCTCTTTAAGAGCGATAACATCAGCCAAAGTGCTATCGGGAGTAACGTTAGAACCACTCTCAACAAAGCCGGCTTTATAAGACTTTGCACGTGCTACCATTGCAGCTTCGTCCTCAATAGACTGTGAGCCGTAAATAAAGGAAACGCCGCCCTCTTTAGCAAGAGCTACTGCCAAACGGTCGCCGGAAACCGACTGCATAATAGCAGAGGTCATAGGGATGTTCATAGTGATAGCAGGCTCTTCACCCTTTTTGAACTTTACAAGTGGGGTTTTAAGGCTTACATTTGCGGGCACACACTCGGAAGAAGAGTAGCCGGGTACCAACAAATACTCATTAAAGGTGTGTGACATTTCTTTGAAATAATACGCCATTTTACTTTACTCCTTTGTTGCATTAAATTCTAAATATATTTAATTTATTATAATACTCAAAAAAGCATAAGTCAACCGAAATTTACACCAAAAAATAAATTCATCACAATTATTTACCTGTTATCAAAAATCTTGTCAAATTTTGTGTTTTATGCTAAAATAATTCTAATAATATCTAAATTTAACGAAGGAATGAAATTATGGCTAATTTCTCAGATGTTATAATAATAGGCGGTGGCGCTTCGGGGCTGTGTTCGGCGGTGTATTTGAAGCAAAACTATCCACATTTATCGGTAAGGCTTATCGAAGCACTTCCTCGTGTAGGCAAAAAGTTGGCCATTACGGGAAACGGCAGATGTAATATTACAAACAAGGAAATAAATCTTTCACGTTATCACGGAGACGAAAAAGACTTCGCCGAATATGCTCTTGCAAAATATGACAGAGCCTTTTGTGAGACATTTTTTTCTAAAATCGGCGTTCCTTTTGTTTACGAAGGAAATAAGGCATTTCCATATTCCTTGCAGGCCTCATCTGTTGTTGATTGCCTTCGGTTTGCTGCAGATAATTTAGGTGTTATAACAAATACCGAAACAAAGGTTACAAATATTCAAATACAGGGCGGAAATTATAAAATAATTGCGGGAAACCTTAATTTTTTAGCTCGTAATGTGATTATCGCAACAGGTCTTTTTTCGGGAAAGGACAGGCTTGGCTGCGATGGGAGTGTGCTTGAAATTTTAAAAAAAGCAGGTTTTAAAACCGTAAAAGCTACGCCGTCACTTGTTCAAATAAAAACCGAAACCGATATTGTAAGACAGTTAAAGGGTGTAAAATGCAATGCCTCGGTCACCCTTAAAGATGATAACGAAATTATCCGCAGAGAGTATGGCGAAACTCTTTTTTGCGATTACGGACTTTCGGGACCTCCTATCTTACAGGTTTCTCGTGAGGCGGCAAGAAGAAGTGGAAGGCTTTATATTTCGCTAGATATTATGCCGGAAATTTCTTTGTCGGCTTTAGAGGAGCTGTTGAAGCAAAGAGCGGCGAATTTAAGGCATTTATGTCTGGATGAATTTTTTACCGGTATGCTTCAAAAACGTTTGGGACAGGTGATTATAAAGACATCATTACTTGAGCTGTCAAGTAGGGTTGACACGTTAAGAGAAAGCGACTTAAAGAAAATTGCCCAAACTATAAAGGATTTCAAATTTGAAATCACAGGCAATACCGGCTTTGCAAATTCACAGGTGACAGCGGGAGGACTCAAAACTTTGCAATTTGACCCTAAAACTATGATGTCAAAAACAAATAAGGGTCTTTATTGCATAGGTGAGATTCTTGACATTGACGGAGATTGCGGAGGATTTAATCTTCAGTGGGCTTGGAGCAGTGCTTTTTGCGCTTGTGATTCAATAGGAAGAGAATAATGATACAAATTAACAATGTTTTTTTAAAGCTTGATACCGATTTTACAAATTTAAAGCCTTACATAGCGAAGGAATTGCGTATTTGTGAAAATAAGCTCAAAAGTGTAAGGCTATATAGAAAATCGGTTGATGCAAGAAAAAAGGATAATATAAAATTTTGTTGCTCTGTGATAGTTGAGTGTGAAAATGAGCAGGGCATTTTAAAGAAAAATAAAAACGCTTCCCTTTTTAATGAGAAGGAATATGTATTCAAAAAAGCAAAAAAACCCCCTAAAAACAGACCGGTGGTAGTAGGCTTCGGGCCTGCAGGCATGTTTGCGGCCTTAACGCTTGCACATGCAGGATTAAAGCCTATTGTAATTGAGCGTGGCGGTTGTGTAGATGAACGTATAAAGGCGGTTAAAAGCTTTTTTAATGGCGGAAGATTAAACACAGAGTCTAACGTTCAGTTCGGTGAAGGGGGAGCAGGAACATTTTCAGATGGAAAGCTGAATACAGGCATTAAAAATCCACGTTGCAGAGCTGTTTTGGAGCTTTTAAATCATTTTTCGGCGCCCGAAAAAATTCTTTATGAAGCAAAGCCCCATATTGGTACAGATATTCTTGTAAATGTTGTGAAAAATCTACGCAATGAAATAATTTCTCTTGGCGGAGAAGTGCGTTTTGATACAAAGCTTGAGAAGATAAATGTAAAAAACAGAAGCATTGTATCAGTCACAGCAAACGGTGAGGAAATATATGCCGATACGGTGGTTATAGCGACAGGGCATTCTGCAAGGGACACCTTTGCAATGCTTTATGAAAATGGTGTCGAGATGGTTAAAAAGCCTTTTTCTATAGGAGTAAGAATTGAGCATTTACAAAGTGATATAAATAAAGCACTTTACGGAATTTTTTCTGACAGCCCATATCTTTCAGCCGCCAATTACAAATTGTCGGTTCATCTTGAAAACGGTAGGGGAGTATATACTTTTTGTATGTGCCCCGGAGGTGAGGTCATAAATGCTTCGAGTGAAGAAGGCGGTATTGCAGTAAACGGTATGAGTAATTCTGCCCGAAATGGTAAAAATGCAAATTCTGCCTTACTTGTAAGCGTTGAGCCTTCTGATTTGGATGAAAATGATATTTTTGCAGGCTGCAAGCTGCAAAAAGAAATCGAGCAAAAGGCATATAATATCGGTTCGGGAAAGGTGCCAATCACCACTGTAGGCGCTTTTGTCAGAGGTGAAAAAGCGCAGCTTGGCAAAGTAAAGCCTTCGGTAAAGCCGGATTTTATTTTCGCCGATATAGAGGAAATTTTCCCTCGTTTTATAACCGATAGCTTGAAATCGGGAATTGTTGCTTTTGATAAAAAAATCGAGGGCTTTGCCGATAGTCAAGCTGTTTTAACCGCACCCGAAACACGTTCCTCCTCACCTGTAAGAATGTTAAGAAACGAGGAGCTTCAAAGTGTTAGTATAAAGGGTATTTATCCTTGCGGTGAGGGAGCGGGATATGCCGGTGGAATAATGTCGGCTGCGGTAGATGGTATGACAGTAGCCGAAAAAATCATTGAATTAGGATAACAGGCTTGAGTTTTGTCACCCTAAATAATAGCTTATAACTGATAAAGGACCGTGAAGCATATCACGGTCCTTTGCTGTGATAAGGCTTTTTTTATTTGTGGCTGTCGGAAAAAGCAGAAGGTTTAAAATACCTTTTTTTCTCTCATAAAAACAAGTTGCGTTTAATTTTTTCATAATCAGCATTGACTGCCCGGGAATTTCGAGGCAGTCACATCTTATACAAATTCCGCTTTTAAAGCTTTTGATGTCAATAAAAGTGGCGCCTTTTGAAAAGGAAAGAATAAGCGCCAAAAAAACTTTTTTGTTTATCATAAAATTTCCGCTAACAGAGATTGAAAAGCGAAAAAGGCAGTCATTTTCGATTTTTTTAATATGAATACTGCTTAAAATCTCCGAGGAAAATTTTTTGATGTTTAAAGGTGAGGTGTCGGTTGAATTTAGAGCTTCTGCAATATGAATTTTTTTAAGCATTTTTAGGTAGCTTTCACAAATTCCGTTTTTTAAAATAAGCTTTGTAATTGTGTTTCGTAAAATTGCAGTATAAAGTTCAAATTTATTTGTTAAAAATATCAAATTGTTCCCTCGCTTTACATTAAATTATTATGCCAAAATATCAAAAAAATAAAAATCTTGTTAAAAAAATGACAAACTACTTGAAAACTTATCGGAAATAAGGTAAAATAATAACATAAAATATTAGGAGGTAATTCCAATGGTTAAAGTTGCAATTAATGGTTTCGGCCGTATTGGTCGTCTCGCTTTCCGTCAAATGTTCGGCGCTGAAGGCTATGATGTAGTAGCTATCAACGATCTTACAAAGCCCTCAATGCTCGCAAATCTTTTAAAGTATGATACAGCTCAGGGCGGTTACTGTGGTTTCATCGGTGAAAATCTTCACACTGTTTCTGCTGATGATGAAGCAGGTACTATCACTGTTGACGGCAAAACTCTTAAAATCTATGCTGAAAAAGACGCAAAGGATCTTCCTTGGGGCGAAATCGGTGTAGATGTAGTATTAGAATGCACAGGCTTCTATTGCTCAAAAGAAAAGTCACAAGCTCACATCGATGCTGGTGCAAAGAAGGTAGTTATTTCTGCTCCTGCAGGTAATGACCTTCCCACAATCGTTTACTCTGTAAATGAAAATACTCTTACAGCTGATGATACAATCATCTCTGCTGCTTCTTGTACAACAAACTGCTTAGCTCCTATGGCTAAAGCTCTTAACGATTATGCTCCTATCCAAAGCGGTATTATGAGTACAATCCACGCTTACACAGGCGATCAGATGATTCTTGATGGTCCTCACAGAAAGGGCGACCTTCGCCGTGCTCGTGCCGGTGCGGCTAACATCGTTCCTAACTCTACAGGTGCTGCAAAGGCTATCGGTCTTGTAATTCCTGAACTCAACGGTAAGCTCATCGGTTCTGCACAGCGTGTTCCTGTTCCCACAGGTTCAACAACTATCCTTACTGCTGTTGTTAAGGGTACAGACGTAACAAAAGAAGGCATCAATGCTGCTATGAAGGCTGCTGCTTCTGAGTCCTTCGGTTACAACGAAGACCAAATCGTTTCTTCTGACGTTATTGGTATGCGTTACGGTTCACTCTTTGATGCTACTCAAACAATGGTATCAAAGGTTGCTGATGACCTTTATGAAGTACAAGTTGTTTCTTGGTATGACAACGAAAACAGCTACACAAGCCAAATGGTTCGTACAATTAAGTACTTCGCTGAAATCTAATTTTAATTAGTAAATCAAAAACTGCTCATCATACGATGAGCAGTTTTTTTATCTCTAATTCAAGCTTAAATTAAAGCCTATAGTATCATTTGTATCATAGTTAATAGCCATGAGGGTATATTCTTCAAAATCGTTTTCCTGGTGTTTTTGAAGTTTTTTAAAATTTTCGGTTGGTTTTATCGTAAGCGAATGCTTTAATGTGTCCGCTTTAAGCCTTTTAAAGCCTAATTTTTCATAAAAGGATATAAGACCTTCATTTGCAGGTCGCAAGAAAATGGGATTAGAACCGATACTGCTTTTTATAAGCTCTGACATATATCCTTTGCCACGTTCATCAAAAGCAGTAGCAGCGCCATACAGATATTCGCACTTTTGACCGTTTATTTCGCAAGGCAGCAGAAAAAACATCGAGACTGTTTTGGCTTCCTTTTTTAATATTTTGCAGTAAGAAAAGCAATTTTTAAAAAGCTCATTTTCAAATTCTTCATCGTCCGAAAAGGTTTGGTGGTAAAGCTGTTTACACTCAGTCATGTCCGAAATTTTGGGTATGCAAAAATATTTTTTAAGCAAAATTTCAGGTTTATAAGATAATTTCGATTGACGAAGTCCGTCTAAACCCATATCGTCCTCACGATTTATATACTCGTAATCTGTGAGTAGCTTTGCAAATTCACGGTTGATAACCGTGTAAGCGCCCGGGAAATCATCAAGCGCCTTTTCAATGTGAATATTGAAAGCCTTTTCGCTGATTTTAGAGCCGATGACAAAAGCCACAACAGCTTTTTCAACATAAATCGCAATTCCTTTTACCGAAAGAGCTTCCATATTTTCTAAAATAAGTCTTATACCCTGTTCTTCACAGTTTAAATAAAAATCGGATAAACCATTTCGGCTTTTATACCACTTTTTTGCACAAAGCATAACATCGTCAATATTCTCGGAGCAAATCTCCACCGTTTCCCAAGCATACTTTTTTGAAAAAGCAGAAATATGGTTTCGCTTGCTGTGGTATTTTTTTCCGGCAAGCTTTGACAGTGCCTCGCTTTTATAAATATATTCAAAATCTTCACGTGATTCGTAAAAATTATAAATATCGCAATATTTTTCTCTAAACTCACGAAAGCGCTCACAGTCCTCCGACCAAAAGACCGGCAATTTTCCGCAGTGATTTTTAAGCTTGTCAACACCTTTTTCGAGGTCACCGCCGAAAGGCAAACGAAAGGATTCAGCGCCCTTCTTACCATTTTTTACAAAGAGCTGACCGCCCGACAAACAGAACATATTGCCATATGCCTTTTGCCAAAGCAAAAAATTGACAAAGGTTGTCTCACAGGAAAGTTCGGTATTGTTTTTATAAAATTCTTTAAAGGTGTTTAAATCAGTTATTTCAATCTTTTTAAATTTCATAATGTTTATTATAATGGCGAGATGAATTTTCATCTCGCCCAAATTTTATTCGTTTTCGTTTTCAGATTCTGAAGTCGTTGTATCTCCGTTTTGGGTATTATCGGTTCCTGTGCCTGCTTCTGGCGAGGTTGCGGAAACGTGTTTGTCACAAGGCTGCGGGATAAAGGTTTTTTTATACCAGCCGTCCGCAGTTTTTTTGCAATGCTCTGTTGCAAGCAGTCCGGTGTCTAAGCAGTATTTTTCCTTGGTTACATAAGAGCTGTCGATGAATTTTTTGACGGGTAGCTTTTTGTGAATCTGTTTCATAACATTGCCCCACATTTTAAGGGCGATTCCGCTTTGAGAGGAGGGTATAGGAAGCATTTCCTCATATCCGCACCAAACAGAAGCAACATAATGCGGTGTGCCACCTACAAACCAAAGGTCGTTCTGGTCGTTAGATGTACCTGTTTTTGCGTAGATTTTCATATTCGAAATATATGATTTTGCAGCACCACCGGTACCTTTTGAACCGTAAACTACTGTTTGTAAAAGGTGGTTCATAATTGTTGCGGTATCCTCACTCATAGCAACGTGATGGGTATTGTTGTTCTGCAAGATAATTTCGCCATCTTGGTTTTCAATTTTGGTGTATAGAACAGGCTCGTAGTAAACACCACCGTTACCGAAGGTTGCAAACGCTGCCGCAGATTCAATAGTGGTAAGACCGCCGTTTGTACCGCCCATACCAAGAGGAGAAAGGTTTTTATCTGATTCGTTAAGTGTAGTAACACCTAATTTTTCTGTCAAGAATTTGAAAGAGGTATCAACACCTAATTTATTGACAAGGTAAACGGGAATTGAGTTGATTGAACGCTCAAGGGCATATTGAGTTGTAACCTCGCCCCAATAAGAGCCGTACCAGTTTTTCGGTGTCCAATTACCGTATTTTGTTTTTGTGTCGTTAAGAAGGGAAGAATATGTGATTAGATTTTGCTCTACTGCAGGAGCATAAGCTGCGATTGGCTTCATGGTAGAGCCGGGTTGACGAATAGCGGAAGTGGCACAGTTAAAGCCACGATTTGTAGTTTTTTTGCCGATACCACCCACCAAAGCCTTGATATTACCACTGTAATCCATAACAGTAATGGCACCGGTCATTTTGGCGCCACCTTTGCCCTTTATGGCATAGCTTGTATCCTCAAATACCTTTTCTGCCGCTTTTTGATAGGTGGGGTTTACCGTTGAATAAATTTTAAATCCGCTTGTGTAGAAAATGTCACTGGCGGTTGCCTTGTCATAACCGTAAACCTCGACCAAATCATTGGTGACCTGCTCGATTAAGGCATCTGTGAAATAGGAATAAATTTTTTGCTGGTTTAGGACATCTTTGTCTGCAACAATGTTGATTTTTTCATTTAAAGCGGCTTCGTATTCGCTTTTGGTTATGAATTTTTGGTCGTACATTTCCTTGAGTACATTTTCCCTGCGCTCCTTGTTGGCTTGCGGATCGGTGTCGGGAGCATAGTGGGAGGGGGCTTTCGTAATAGAGGCCAAGCAAGCACATTCGGCAATAGTAAGTTCATTTACGCTTTTGTTAAAATAGTAGTTTGCAGCAACTTCAACGCCGTAAGTGCCGTGTCCCATAGGAATGGTATTGAGATAGCACTCAAGAATTTCATCTTTAGAGAATTTACCCTCTAAATATCTTGCGTTCATAATTTCACGGACCTTACGGTCGGCAGTTTGTTGATTGTCGCTGGTAATGTTTTTAACCAGCTGTTGTGTTATGGTTGAACCACCCTGTCTTGAGGAATAAATAGGAACAATCTCGTTGATAAGGGCGCCTGTTGTACGCTTCCAGTCAATACCGTCGTGGTCAAAAAAGCGCTTATCCTCAATTGCGACAAAGGCATTTGCAAGATTTAAGGGAATACCGTCGTAATTTTTGTCCTTCTCTTCAATCTTGACACGGTCAAATTCTATCCAAATTCGGTTAAATTCACCCGAAAGGCGTTGATATTCCACATATTTACCGTCTCCCTTATCACCGTAAATGACGGTAGTAAAGTCCAGCTCATTTGTGATGTCAAGGGTTTTTATGTCTTCATCAACATCCACAATTACAAAGGCATAAAACATAAATGCGCCTACTATGATACTTACCATAATAAGTCCGATAAGAAATACCACCAAAGCAATTTTCAAAAATCTCTTTTTGCCTTTTTTTTGTTTCTTTTTGTCAGAATCCGGGGATACTGTATTTGAAGAAAATGCATTAAGGTCAAATTCATCTTCTGAGCTTTTGATATCCTCAGAAGAGGTGTTATAGCTGAATAGGTCTATATTGTCATCGCTTTTGGAAATGTCTGAAGAAGAGCTGTCTTTGCCATTTAAAAAGTCGGTATTTATTGAAAAACTATCATCAGGTGTTTTGTCAGTAAAATCCTTTTTATTGTCACTTTGACTTGAAATGTCTTCAAAATCATTGTTAAAGCCATTATCACCGAAAATGCCAAAATAATCATTATTCTTGTTGTCCATAAGGGCACCCCCATAATAGAAAATGGTTGAAAAAAATTAACATTTATCTGTTAAGTATATATTATATTATCACAATAATAAGTAAAAATCAACCATATTAAGCGTACTCAAATACAGATAAAACCTTACCTTGAAGGCGAGGTTGTGTCTTCTTAAAAAGTATAATCGGATATCTTTACTAAAATTTTAAAATTCTGTTGAATTTTTGGAAAAAATATGATATTATAAGAACAGTTTAAGGGAGTAGCCGGCGATTTGCTCGTGGCATAAGCGTCAATACGGGTTTTACCCCGCTTTTGCATTAAACGGCAAGACTTTTACTGTGTCTTTCTGCACAGTAAAGGTCTTTTTTGTTTATACTCCATATTTTAAAAGAAAGGTTTGATGTTTGGTGGAAATTTTTTCAGAGCTTCAGTTTTTGCTTAACAATATTATGGAGCTTGCCGACTGGCGTTATGTTGCAATGTGGGTGATCGGCGGATTGCTGATTTTTTTGGCAATCAAATTTAAAATGGAGCCCACTTTATTATTACCCTTGGGCTTTGGAACAATTCTTGCGAATATTCCGTTTTCCGATGCTGTGGGCGAGCACGGCGCAATAACCACGCTTTTTAATGCAGGTATTGGAAATGAGCTTTTTCCCCTGATTTTATTTATTGGTATCGGTGCTATGATTGATTTTGGACCTCTTCTTTCAAATCCAAAGCTTATGCTTTTTGGTGCGGCGGCGCAATTCGGCATTTTCTTTACCCTTTGTGTGTCGTCGATGTTTTTCGATTTAAAGGAAGCTGCTTCTATCGGAATTATTGGTGCGGCAGATGGTCCTACTGCAATAGTTGTAGCCAACACTCTTTTGGGCTCTAAAAGTGAAATCACGGGTGCTATTATGGTTGCGGCATATTCATATATGGCGTTAGTTCCTATTATTCAACCCCCTGTAATCAAGCTTCTCACTACCAAAAAGGAACGCCTTATTCGTATGCCTTATGAGCCGAAGGCAGTTTCTAAAACCACAAAAATCCTTTTCCCGATTGCAATTACAATCGTTGCAGGTGTTGCTGCTCCAAGTTCGGTATCACTTGTAGGATTCTTGATGTTCGGAAATCTTATTCGTGAGTGTGGTGTTTTGAATTCGCTTTCAGAGACGGCACAAAACGTACTTGCAAATCTTATTACAATTTTCTTAGGATTTACAATAGCGCTTCAAATGCAGGCAGAAAAGTTCCTTCAGCCATCAACCCTTTTGATTTTGGGACTCGGACTTTTTGCGTTTATTTTTGATACCGCATTTGGTGTTGTGTTTGCAAAGTTTATGAATCTTTTCACAAAGAAAAAGGTAAATCCTATGATAGGAGCTGCCGGCATTTCAGCTTTCCCGATGAGCGGTCGTGTTGTTCATACAATGGGACTTAAAGAGGACCCTCAAAACTTCTTGCTTATGCACTCGACGGGGGTAAATGTTTCGGGACAAATCGCCTCTGTTATTGCGGGCGGACTTATCTTAAATTTCTTTAGTTAAATGTGAGGGAAGGGCTATGAAGGATTTTTTCAGTAATTTTAATGCAATGAATTTTATAGATAACCTTAAATATTTAGTTGTCGGAATGGTAAGCATTTTCATAGTAATCGGTGTTATTATGATAGTGACAGTTTTGCTTAATAGGTTTTTTAAGGATAAGAAGTAAAAATTTACAGTTTTTTTATTTACTAATTTAGGAAAATAATATATAATGGACTTACTAGATAAAATGTGTAGGTCCATTTTATATTTTTTAGAGGTGTGATTTATGGGTTATGATAAAAAGGACACCAAAAGAATAATTTTTATAGTATTTTGTGCAGCAGTCTTTTTTGCATTTTTCCAAAACTTCGGCGGGGTAGTCGATTTGTTTAAGAAGTTTTTCGGGGTGTTTAGCCCTGTTATATCTGCATTGTGCGTTGCCTTTGTTTTGAATGTTTTGTTGGTTCCTATTGAAACTAAGGTTTTAAAATTCATGGACAAAAGCCCTAAAAAAAGCGTTAAAAAGCTTAAAAGGCCATTGGGACTTGTTTTAACATATTTATCTGCTTTTGCGATACTTGCGATTGTTGTTTGGGTAATTATCCCCCAACTTATTGATACGATAGTGGGACTTGCGGAAAAAATGCCCGAATTTGCGTCAGATGCTAAAAATTGGATTGAGGGCGAGATGCACAAATTCCATATTAACTATTCCTTGCCTGAAATTCAGATAAATTGGAACGAAGCCGCCAAAAAGATGGTTGGTGCATTGGAAGGTTCTATAACCACTATTTTTGAAGGAGCAATAGATGCTACAACCTCGATTATCGGTGCGGTTGTTGATATTGTTTTCGGTTTTGTTTTGTCGGTTTATATTTTAGCCCAAAAGGAGAAAATAGGTCGTTTCACAAAAAGCACTATAACACTTCTGATTGGCGAAAAGCGTACAAACGAAACAACGCATATCACTAAAAAAGCTTCCGAATGTTTTTCGAGATTTATAAGTGGTCAGCTTATGGAGGCTTTGATATTAGGAGTTTTGTGCTTTGTGGGTATGCTGATTTTCAGATTCCCAAATGCACTTGTAATTTCTGCAATAGTAACGGTCACCGCCTTGGTTCCGATAGTCGGTGCCACAGTCGGTGTTTTATCGGGTGGCTTTATTATTCTTGTGACAAATCCGATAAAAGCACTATTCTTTGTTATTTTTATGCTTGTTCTCCAACAGGTTGAAGGAAATCTCATATACCCGAAGGTTGTCGGCAAGGTAGTAGGACTTCCGAGTGTTATTGTTTTGAGTGCGGTGCTGGTCGGCGGAAATATCGGTGGCATACTCGGTGCTTTAATCGGATTGCCCGTAGCAGCTACTTTATATTCTCTGATTAAGGAAAGAATTTCTTTAAGAAACAAGAAAAAGTTTGCCACACCGATTGCAGAAAATACACAGAGCAACTGATTTATAAAAAATGCTCTAAATCGGAGGACTTTGTTATGTCTCAAGGAGCGGACAATTTTGTTTTGCGTGAAGAAATTTGCCTTGACAATTACAGCTACAAGCCTTCTTTCAAAAAAAGGCTCAGGAAAAAATCCGGCAAAAAGCACTTGATTGTGAAGGAAAAGTATCCGAACGCACAAATCACAATGCTGATAGGACAACAGTGTAATACAAAGGCTGAAAAAGTTATCGATAATCTGCTTGGCTGGTTTACAGATGCACCCTTCGGCACACCCGAAATGATTAAAGCCTTTAAAAATCTTGACAAGGAGTTTTATCTTGTTGATGACGAAAATTCACAGTACTTTGTAATTGTGACAGATGAATTTATTGAGAGCAGGCGGCTTTCGCCCGCTATTCAAAGCAAAAAATTCACAGTGGATAATTGGCAATTTGTAAGGTGTGGAAAATTAAAGTAAAAAAATCGCAATAGCGAGATTTTCAGGAGGAAATAAATTATGAAAATGAGTTCAAAAATTTCATCGGCAGTAATATCTATTGCAATCGGTATTATGTTCATTATTTTAAAGGGTAATGTTATAGGTATTACAATGACAATTATCGGTGCGGCAGCAATTATTATGGCGGTTGTGGATTTTGCAAACAAGGAAAATCGCCCCGGTGTTATAAAGTGTGTTATTGGTGTTGCTGTATTGGTGCTTGGTTGGTTGCTTGTTGATATAGCACTTTACTTAATTGCAGGCGTATTGATAGTTTTTGGCGTTTCGCAGATTATTTCGGCAATAAAGCTCAGTGAACTTTGCAATTCTGTTCAAAAAGTTTTTATGATTATTAAACCTGTTGCCACATTGGGAGCGGGCTTCTGTCTTCTTTTTAATAAAGGCGGCACAATGGATGCTCTTTTTATAGTGGTTGGTGTTCTTTTGCTGGTGGAGGGAATGCTTTCTCTCGTTGACCCGACAGAAAAGAAGGAATAAGACTTTTGCGGGCTTTAAAATTGAAGAAGGCTTTTAAGTAAACAAAATCCCCAAGAAGGAGTTTTAAATTTTATTGCCGTTAAGTTTGAAAATGGTATAGCATACATAAAGGGAAGTGGAATTATGAAAAATCATTTTTACGGTTTTATGGCAAGAATGAAAAATATATATCGGTGGGGATTGATGAGAAATACCAAAAGTGAAAATTTGAGTGAGCACTCACTTGAGGTTGCACAAATCGCCCACGCATTAGCCATCATCGGAAACAAGCGTTTCGGCAAGAATTATGACCCAAATTTTGCGGCAGTTGTCGCTATGTATCACGACACAAGCGAAATTATAACAGGGGATATGCCGACCCCGATTAAGTATTATAATGCCGAGATTAAAACTGCCTACAAGCAGATAGAATCGGCGGCGGAAAAAGAGCTTTTGTCAATGCTTCCCGATGATTTCAAGGGTGAGTTTATGAGTATTTATAATCCCGACGAGGAGACAAAGTGCCTTGTAAAAGCGGCGGATAAAATTTCAGCGCTCATAAAATGCACGCAAGAAATTGATATGGGCAACAAGGAATTTTTGGCAGCAGAAAAAACGGTAAGACAAGCAGCACAAAGTATCCCCTTGCCCGAAGTCAAGGTTTTTTTAGAGGAGTTTTTTCCGTCATTTTCCTTGTCTCTCGATGAACAGAAATGAATTAAAACAACGGGATGATGTGGGCATCATCCCCTACAATGTAATTAAAAAAATCATCTTTGGCTCCCTCTGAGGAGGGAGCTGGCAAAACCGCAGGTTTTGACTGAGGGAGAGATTTTTCTTTTCTCTCCTTCCGTCACGCCAAAGTCGTGCCACCTTCCTCATCAGAGGAAGTCGGAGGCCAAGCGGTCTTAGGAAGACAATGACTAGACCCAACTCCTTGGCTCACAGAACGACATGGCTACGATCCGACTTGAGGAGGGAGCTGGCAAAACCGCAGGTTTTGACTGAGGGAGAGATTTTTCTTTTCTCTCCTTC
>JAZNRN010000096.1:0-5423 GCA_045590775.1 Acutalibacteraceae bacterium | reverse complement strand
GGTTGTAATATGCAGTTCGGTGGCGATGACCAGTGGAGTAATATGCTTGGTGGTACTGAACTTATCCGTAGAAAGCTTGGTAAAGATGCTCATGCTATGACAATTACACTTCTTCTTAATTCAGAAGGTAAGAAAATGGGTAAAACACAGTCAGGTGCTGTTTGGCTTGACCCAAATAAAACATCACCATTCGATTTCTATCAGTATTGGAGAAACGTTGACGATGCTGACGTTCTTAAATGTATCAGAATGCTCACATTCTTACCGATGGAAGAAATTGAAAAGATGGATTCTTGGGAAGGCAGTCAGTTAAACACCGCTAAAGAAATCTTGGCTTTTGAGCTTACAAAATTGGTTCATGGAGAACAAGAGGCGACAAAAGCACAGGAAACTGCTCGTGCAGTATTTTCGGGTGCCGGCTCGCATGAAAATATGCCTACAACCGAGCTTACAAATGATGACTTTACTGATGGCAAAATCGGATTGCTCGATATGATGGTTAAGGCTTCATTGATTTCATCTAAAGGTGAGGGAAGACGTCTAGTTCAGCAAGGCGGTGTTAGTATCAACGATATAAAGGTTACCGATGTGACACATTCCTTATCTCTTGATGATTTTGCAAATGAAGTTATCGTTAAAAAAGGTAAGAAAGTTTATAATAAATTCGTACTTAAATAAAAATAGGGCGGATGCTTAATTCATCCGCCCATAATTTTCTTTATATAACAAGGGTGAGTCTTAAAACTATGAATAAACACTTTTTTCCTGCAGACATTCTGCTTCCGAAAAACAATTTTGAAAAGTGGTCTTGCATTGCTTGTGACCAATATACCTCCGAGCCTAAATATTGGGAGGAAACCAAAGGTATAGTAGGGGATTGCTGTTCGGCTTTTAAGGTGATTTTGCCTGAAGTATATCTTTCTGTGGATAATTCTAAGGAAATTGATGAAATCAACAGGAATATGAGGGCACTAATTGACAACGACAAATTCAATACCTACGAAAACACAATGGTTTATACTGTGCGTACTTTGAAATGCGGTAAGGAAAGGCACGGTTTAGTAGGTCTTATCGATCTTGAGGATTATTCCTATAAAAAGGGCGCCACAACCTCTATACGAGCTACTGAAGCTACCGTAATAGACAGAATCCCTCCGAGAGTTAAAATCCGTAAGGATGCTATTCTCGAAATACCGCACATAATGCTTTTGATTGATGACCCGACAGATTCGGTTTTCGCATCAGTTAAAAACAGTTGTGAGAAACTTGATGTTTTGTATGATTTTAATTTGATGCAGAATGCAGGTCATATTAAGGGGTATAAGTTATCAGACAGCTTAATAAATGATATTCAAACTTCACTTGATTGCTTAAAGAATCAATCAAAGGATGGTATGTTGTTTGCAGTCGGTGACGGAAATCACTCCCTCGCTACCGCAAAGGAATGTTTCAATCAAGGCTTCGGTCCGAAATATGCTCTTGTTGAAGTCGTGAATATTCATGATTCCTCTTTGGAATTTGAGCCGATTTACAGAGTGCTTTTCGATGTTGATCCCGAAAAAGTGATTAAGAAATTCAAAGATTGGTGCGCTGACGGTGATGATTATACTCAAGATTTCACTTGTGTGTTTAGTGAGCGTGAAATCACTATCAAGGTTAAGTCAAAGGGTGCGCTGCCTATTGCCACCTTACAGGGCTTTTTGGACGATTATTTGAAAAACGATTCAAATGCAAAACTTGACTACATACACGGAATTGAATCAACGAGAGAGTTATCAAAAGAAGCGAATAGATTAGGTTTTATTTTTGATGGTATGGAAAAATCCGATTTATTTATGGCGGTTTCAAAAGATGGTTCACTCCCTCGAAAAACATTTTCTATGGGCTGTGCCGACGACAAACGCTTCTATTTGGAAGCTAGAAAAATTAAATAATTTTACCATAAAAACATCCTATATTTACTAGGGTGTTTTTTGCTTTATTAAGGGCTTTTTTGTCGAATTTTGGTTGACATAATTATAATAAAATGTTATACTGTACTCGTGATAATTTTTTTGAAAGGATAATGAAATTTGGCAATAAAAAAACTTGTTTCAATTGTTTTGATTATTAATTTAATTTTTGTTTTATTCGCCACCGTTATTTCATATAATTCTCTTGCCGATACAATAACGACTGCCTACATAGAGGGTACAAATGTTAATGTTCGTTCAGGTCCCTCAACAAGTCACTCGATAATCGATTCTGTCTCAAATACAACTGCTACTGTTTTGGATAAATCAGGAAGCGGAGATAATCTTTGGTATAAAATTCAATATAAAAAGGGAAGTAGTACCATAACAGGTTATATTAAGTATGATTCTTCATACATACGCATTGTGACTTATGACCCCGATGCGAGCTTTGAGACAAAAATCTCTGCCTTTCCTGAAAGCTACAAGCCTGCGCTTCGCAGTCTTCACGCAAAATATCCAAACTGGGAATTTATCCCTGACCCGGTTTCTGTATCTTTTTCTTCGGCAGTAACCGCACAAACCAAAGGTTTTAGAAAGCTTGTTCAGTCCTCTCAAAGTATTTCCTGGAGATCAATGGGCAACGACGACTATTATAATTGGGAAAAAAAGACTTGGGGTACTACCGAAGGCGGTTGGTATGCAGCATCCTATGAGGTAATTGCATATTATATGGACCCACGCAATTTTTTGGATAACGATTATATTTATATGTTCCTTGACCAGGGATATAATCCCACATACCAAAACGAAGAAGGCCTTCTTACTATTATCGAAGGTACCTTCCTTGAAAAAGGATATACTGATTCTGCCGATACCGCATACGATGGTTCTTATGTTAAGGTGATTATGGAGGCTGCAAAACAATCAGGTGTAAGTCCGTATATTATTGCTGCCAAGATAATTCAAGAAATAGGTTCTGCAGGTACATCGTCAATGATTTCGGGAACGACCTCTTATGGTAAATATTTTAATTTCTTTAATTGGGGGGCTACCGGCTCGACGAGCGCTCAAATAATTGCAAACGGGCTTGCAACAGCAAAAAGCAACGGTTGGAATACCCGTTCAAAAGCAATCATCGGCGGTGCTAAAAAGCTATCTGACGGCTATATCAGTGCCGGTCAAAACACTTATTACTATCAGAATTTTAATGTTAAAAATAACGCCACACACCAATATGCACAGGCAATTCACGATTCTGCAAGTAAAGCAAGCATTTCGGGTGATGATTACAAAACCAAGTATAATGCGGCATTAACATTCAGCATTCCTGTTTTCACTAATATGCCAAGCTCCGCAAGTGCGAGACCTGCTCAAAACAGTAAGCTTAATAATTATTATATTATTGATATATCACCGGCTTACGGTAATATCTCTCCGACCTTTTCTAAGTATACAAACTCCTATTCTTATGAAAATACCGGAAAGCACACAAAAATTACTTTTGATGTGGAAATTCCTCAAAACGCTACATTTACATCTGCAAAAAGCTTTTCGATAGAGAAGGGAACAAAGTCTCTCACACTAACGGTCAAATCTCAAACAGGTTATACAAGAGATTACACTCTGTCATTTAAAACCAGTGTGAATTGTACTTTGACTTTAAATGTGTATAATACGGGGAACAAACCCATAACACCTGACCCTGACCCCGAACCAACACCGCCGACACCCACCTATAAGTTAGGGGATGTCAATGATGACGGAAAAATTTCCATTAGTGATTTAGGTGCAATTAAGCTTAATTTGTTGGGTGAATATACTTTTTCAAATAAAGAAAAGCTTGCCGCCGATATTAACAAAGACGGAAAAATTTCCATTAGTGATTTAGGTGCAATTAAGTTGCATTTACTCGGCGATTATAATATAGAAGGTTGATATATATGAAAAAAATTATTTCAAAAATATTGGTTTTAGTTTTTCTGATTTCTATAATTTCTACAGCATTTGCTTTTACTGCAAATGCCGCATCTGCCATAATAGCTTTTAATAAATCAAGTTATGCGGTAGGTGATACAATTACAGCAACAGTCACAGTAAAGGGTTCAAATATGACCGGTGCGGATTTATATATTACCTACAATTCAGCTAATATTAAATATCAATCCGGCTCTGCAACCGGCGGTGCCGGCAGTTTGCGTATCGTAACTGAGTTAGATAAATTAAAATCAAAATCCTTTTCTTTAAAATTTAAGGCATTGAAGAACAGTACTTCTGCTATTAGTGTTTCGGGCGATGTTTCTGACGGTCCGGCAGGCAGTTTACCTACCGACCAACCGGTAGCATGTTCTGCAAATGTAAAAATTAAAGACGCTGAAAAATCAACTAATGCTAATCTTAAATCTTTAAGCCTTCAGCACGGAAAATTATCTCCGGCTTTTTCTCCCAGTGTTACCTCATATAAAGCAGAGGTAGCCAATAATATTACAAGTTGCACTATTTTTGCCTCCACAGCCGATTCAAAGGCTACTACTGAATTTACCGGCAGTTCTTCATTAAAAGTGGGTGAGAATGTAAGAAAGGTAATTGTTACCGCTCAAAGCGGAGCTACTAAAACCTATACAATTACCATTACTCGACTTGATGAAGATGAAGAATTAACAGAAAATGACCCTAACGAGGAGGATGAAAAACCTACTAATCCTCTCGAAACCGTTATAGGTGACGTAAAATACGTTATTTCCACCGATATTTCATCTGTAAAGCTTTTCAACGGTTTTGAACAGAAAAAGATTAATTTCAAAGGAAAAGAGGTTGAGGTTGCAGCTGATACAAATAACAACTTTGTTTTATATTATTTATCAACTACAACGAGCGACACATTAAACCCCCACACATACAACGAAGCGAATGACACATTTACTCCGGTGCCTTTCTTTAGACAGGGTAAAAATGATTATATTTTTGTTGATATTCCAGAAGAACACCTTTCGTATTTTGAAAACAATTTCTTTAAGACTGTGGATTTTAGTATAAATAAGTTTACAGTTGAAGCTTACAATTTCCCTGTTGGCGCTATGGCTGATTTTTATTATATTTACGCATATTCTGATGGTGAATATTCTATCTATCGCTATGACAATGTAGAAAAGGTTTTACAGCGTTGTCCTGATTACAACACAGTTCCTACCATTTCGACGCCTAAGGAAAACACTGAAGATGTAACCGAGGATGACTTCTTGGCTAAGTTTAATACACTCAAACCTAACGCTAAAATCGTTGTAATTGCCCTTACAGCCGCTTTAATTTGTTTGGTTTTGCTCATTATACTCCTTGTTATCAAACTCTTTACAAGGGCAAAATACAAGGATGAGTTAGAGGAGGATTTCGCTCCGGCTCCTTATAATAATGTTAAATTTGATAAAAATTTCACCACAGAAAACCAATCTATAAATAAGGATAATAAATCTG
>JAZNRN010000095.1:0-26818 GCA_045590775.1 Acutalibacteraceae bacterium | reverse complement strand
TTACAGAGCGTGACGACACCGAAAAGGTCTGGGCGGCACTCTCTGACCCGACAAAGCATGTTGTAGTGCAAACTGCTCCTTCAATTAGGGCTACCTTGGGCGAATGCTTTGATATGCCTATCGGCACAAATGTTGAAGGTAAAATGGTGGCAGCTTTACGCCGTCTTGGTTTCGATAAGGTATTTGATACCGACTTTGCGGCTGACCTTACCATTGTGGAAGAAGCTAACGAGTTAGTAGAAAGAATTAAGAACGGTGGTACATTACCTATGATTACCTCTTGTTCACCCGGTTGGGTTAAGTTCTGTGAATACTACTATCCCGATATGATTAACCATCTTTCAAGCTGTAAATCTCCTCAGCAAATGGCTGGTGCTGTAATTAAAACCTACTATGCAAACAAGATGGGTATTGACGCTAAGGATATAGTTTCTGTATCTGTTATGCCTTGTACTGCTAAGAAGTTTGAAATTGGTCGTGACGACCAATCAGCAGCAGGTGTTCCCGATGTTGACATTGCAATCACAACTCGTGAATTATCTCGTATGATTATGCGTGCCGGTATTAACTTTAAAAATCTTCCGGACGAAGAATTTGACTCACCTTTAGGTGATGATACAGGTGCAGCTGTAATCTTCGGTGCTACCGGCGGTGTTATGGAAGCTGCTCTTCGTACTGCTAATGATTGGCTTACAGGTAAAGATAATACAGAGGTTGACTTTACTGCTTTACGTGGCACACAAGGCTTGAAGCAAGCAACTGTTAATATCGCAGGCAATGATATTAAGGTGGCAGTAGCAAGCGGTGCCGCAGCTGCAAAGGTTGTTATGGACAGAATGAAGAACGGCAACCCCGATGGTTGGACATTTGTTGAGATTATGGGATGCCCCGGTGGTTGTGTAAACGGTGGCGGTCAACCTATTCAACCTCAATATGTTCGTGATACAGTTGATTTGAAGGCTGTTCGTGCAAAGGCTCTTTATGACCAAGATGCTGCAATGGCTATCAGAAAGTCACACGAATCTCCCGTTGTTAAGACACTTTACAGCGAGTGGTATGACGGTTTTGGTGGTCACAAGGCTCACCACGACCTCCATACAACCTACGTTGCACGTGACAAATACGGCAAATAATAGTTTAAATATAAACAGTTGAAAAACCTTCCCGATGCATATATAATATATGTGTCGGGAATTTTTTTCGATTTAATGGATATATACGTAATATAAGGAGTATTGTTTTGGCAAAACGAGAGCTTTTAAAGCACGAGGAAGTGCAAAGAAGCATTATTAAAAGATACAGAAAAAATATATGTAAAAACTTTGTCGCTGCAGAGCAGGAATACGAGCTTATAAAGGAAAATGATAAAATTGCGGTTTGTATTTCAGGCGGTAAGGACTCCGTTCTTATGGCGTGTTGTTTGAGACAACTGCAAATGCACAGCGATGTACCTTTTGAGCTGGTTTATTTGGTAATGGACCCGGGGTACAACAAGAAAAATCGAGAGCTTATTGAATACAACACAAAGCTTCTTGATTTACCGGTCACAATTTTTGAAAGTGATATTTTTGAGGTGACAGACAGAGTGGGTGGCTCTCCTTGCTATCTTTGCGCCCGTATGCGTCGAGGCTGTCTTTACAGTAAAGCCCGTGAGCTTGGGTGTAATAAAATAGCCCTCGGTCACCATTTTAACGATGTGATAGAAACGGTTTTAATGAGTATGATGTACTCCTCAGAAATAAAGACAATGCTTCCAAAGCTTCACAGCACAAATTTCGAGGGTATGGAGCTTATCCGCCCTTTATATAAGGTAAAAGAAAAAGATATTATAAATTGGGCAGAATCAAACGGACTTAAATTTTTACAATGTGCCTGTAAAATGACCGAAAAAAATGCCGATATTGAGCTTATGTCAAAGCGAAAGGAAATCAAGCAGTTAATAGCTGATATAAAGCTTCAAAATCCCGATGTGGATGATAACATTTTTAGAAGTCTTCATAATGTTAATATGGCGACAATTCCGGGATATAGAGATAGCGATAGCGGTGAGCTACACTCCTTTTTGGAAAAATATTAAGGAAAAATTGATTTATTAACTTTATTGTGTTAAAATGATATAAAATATTTTTAGGGGGTTTCAATTATGGCTTTGCAGGAATCGGGCGAGATGTATCTTGAAACGATATATGTTTTAACTAAGAAGAGCAATTTTGTCCGCTCTATTGACATTGTTGAATATATGGGTTATTCAAAACCAAGTGTAAGCCGTGCAGTAGGACTTCTTAAAAATGGCGGTTATATTGAGGTCAGTCGTGACGGATACATTTCACTCACAGATATAGGCTTACAAACTGCACAAAAGATTTTTGAAAGACATACTGTCATTTCAACCTTGCTTGAAAAACTTGGGGTAAAGGGTGAAACCGCTGCAGAGGATGCTTGCAGAATTGAACATGTAATTAGTGATGAAACATTTTTGGCCATAAAAAGCTATATAGCAAAGGAAAATAAGAAATGAGAATTGTTATAAAAATTGGAACCTCAACCTTGGCACATTCTACCGGCAGAATAAATATCCGCAGAGTAGAAGAGCTTTGCAAGGTGATGAGTGACCTTAAAAATGCAGGAAATGAAATAATTTTGGTATCTTCGGGTGCTATCGGAATGGGTGTGGGAAAACTCTCTCTTGATACTAAACCTACCGATATTCCCACAAAACAAGCGGCGGCTGCTGTCGGCCAATGTGAGCTTATGTATGTTTATGATAAGCTTTTTTCAGAGTACAACCATACCGTAGCTCAAATTTTAATTACCGGTGAGGATATTGAAAACAGCGACAGACGCATAAATTTTGAGAACACAATGCGCCGACTTTTAGAAATGGGCGTATTGCCTATTGTAAATGAAAACGACTCTATTTCTATTTCGGAAATTGAAATCGGCGACAATGATACTTTGGGTGCAGTAATTGCTACTGCAACCGATGCCGATTTGCTCATAATTTTATCCGACATTGACGGACTTTTCACATCTGACCCTCATAAAAGTGCCGATGCAAAGCTTTTACATAGAGTGACAGAAATTACTCCTGAAATTGAAAACATGATAGGCGGAGCGGGAAGTCGGCTTGGCACAGGCGGTATGATTACTAAAATAAATGCCGCAAAAACCGTAAACAGACGGGGAATTGATATGGTAATTGCAAACGGTTCAAATCCCGATGTTTTATACGATATAGTTGACGGCAAGGACGTTGGCACACGTTTTGTTGCAAAGGAAGGCTAAAATGACAACAAATCAAATTTTAAAAATCGCAAAAGAGCTGTCATATTCGGCTCCCTTAAATACAGAAACCAAAAACAAGGCTTTAAAGCTGATGGCTGAAAGCCTTGTTGCTGATACCCAAGTAATTTTAGAAGCAAATGAGCTTGATTTAGAAAAGGCAAAGGGCACAGTCCCTGATGTAATGCTCGATAGATTAAAGCTTAATGAGTCGAGAATTGAGGGTATGGCAAAGGGTATTTTGGAAGTCAGAGAGCTTCCTGACCCCGTAGGCCGAGTACTCCTTTCAACAAAACACGAGAATGGACTTTTGATTGAAAAAACTTCAATACCTTTCGGTGTTGTGGCAATTATTTATGAAAGCCGACCAAATGTTACTTCTGATGCGGCGGCGCTCAGCTTTAAAAGCGGTAATGTTTGTGTGCTTCGTGGCGGAAAGGAAGCTTATAATTCCTCTTTTGCAATAGTAACTGCCCTCAAAAAAGGCTTAAAAGCGGCAGGTATTTCAGAAAACTATGTGAATTTAATCGAGGACACAACAAGACAAAGTGCAAACGAGCTTATGACTGCAGTCGGTTTTGTTGATTTGCTTATTCCGCGTGGCGGTAAAGGTCTTATCAAGGCTTGTACCGATAACGCAAAGGTGCCTTGCATTGAAACAGGTACCGGCATTTGTCATATTTATATTGATGAATTTGCCGATATTGATAAGGCGTTGAATATTGTAAACAATGCGAAAACAAGCCGTCCTTCCGTTTGTAATGCGGCAGAAAGCTTGCTTGTGCATAAAAACATTGCAAAGGAATTTTTGCCTAAATTAGCAAATATTTTCGAAAACAGGGTAGAGCTAATCGGTGATGATAAAGTTTCAGAAATTATCCCTGTCACAAAAGCGGATGATACTACCTATGATACCGAATTTTTGGACTTTAAAATGGCGGTAAAAATCGTTGATGATGTGAGTGAGGCTGTAAAGCATATTGCCCTTCACTCAACACACCACAGTGAGAGCATTGTGACCGAAAATAAAGACAATGCCGATTATTTTATTTCACGTGTTGATTCGGCTGCGGTTTATCACAACGCTTCGACCCGTTTTACTGACGGCGGTGAATTTTCCCTCGGCTGTGAAATGGGAATTTCGACTCAAAAGCTTCACGCAAGAGGTCCTATGGGACTTAATGAACTTAATACATATAAATACATAATTAAAGGAAACGGACAAATAAGATAGGAGGAAAGACTATGGCTTCGGCAAAATTTGGATTTATAGGTACCGGCAATATGGGCTCTGCATTGGCTCGTGCAGTTGTAAAGTCTGTGGGCGGTCCAGCGGTTTTACTAACTGATAAAAATCAAAGAGCATCAGAAATTTTGGCTCAAGAATTGGGCTGTAGTTATGGCGAGCTTTCAACAGTAGCGCTTAATTCAAAGTTTATATTTTTGGGTGTAAAGCCTCAAGTTTTGCCTGATGTGGTAAAGGCTTTAAAGCCTTATCTCGACACAAGAAGTGACCGCTTTGTTTTGGTTTCTATGGCAGCAGGCGTAGAGATTTCCACCTTGCAAAGACTTTTTGTGAGGGACTATCCAATAATTAGAATAATGCCTAATACTCCGGTTTCTGTCGGAAAAGGTATGATACTTTATGCTACATCTAAGGAGGTTTTCCTTGACGAAGTGGGTGAGTTTACTAATGCACTCAAATTTGCGGGTCTAATCGATAAATTACCCGAAAACCTAATTGATGCAGCTTCTGCTGTATCGGGTTGCGGTCCGGCTTTTGTTTATATGTTTGCCGAAAGTATGGCAGATGCGGGCGTTGAAGCGGGACTTACTCGTGACAAGGCGCTTTTATATGCGGCACAAACATTGTCCGGGGCGTCAGAACTGATGTTAAAAACAAAGAAACATCCCGCCGTTTTAAAGGATGAGGTTTGCTCACCCGGTGGCAGTACAATAGCTGGTGTGCATTCTCTTGAAGCCGACGGCTTTAAAGGTGACGTAATGAATGCGGTAAAAGCTTCCTTTGAGCGCACAAAAGAGCTTGGAAAATAAATAGACGGGTATAACTTTGGGCTTGGCCATTAAGCAATCCCGTTGTTGTATTATAGTAATTTATTAAGGCAAGGTGGTATGAATCACTTTGCCTTATATCATTTAATTGTAGCCAAAAATACAACTTTTGATTGACTTCATCGCTTTAAGGTGATAAAATAACATAAGTATTTTTTATTTAGGGGGAATTAAATTGTCAAATTCTCAAATAGTTATGTTAGCAACTATCGTCGTTTATTTGTTCGGAATGGTTGCTATCGGTTTTATGTTTACAAAGCGTAACAAAAATTCATCTGACTTTTATTTAGGCGGCAGAAAATTAGGCCCTTATGTTACTGCTATGAGTGCAGAAGCCTCAGATATGAGCGGTTGGCTTTTAATGGGTCTTCCGGGACTTGCCTTGATGACGGGTCTTGCAGAGGCTGCATGGACTGCAATAGGTCTTGCTATCGGTACATATCTGAATTGGCTCTTTGTTGCAAAACGACTCAGAGTTTACAGTGCAAAGATTGATGCCATTACCTTGCCGGAATTTTTCTCAAAGCGTTTCGGGGACAAAGCAAATATACTTGCTCTGATTTCTGCTTTATTTATTGTAGTTTTCTTTATTCCATATACCGCTTCGGGATTTTCTGCTTGCGGAAAATTGTTTGCTTCAATTTTCGGTATGGAATACCAGACTGCTATGATAATAAGTGCGGTTGTAATTGTTATTTACTGTACTTTGGGTGGATTTTTGGCGGCATCTACTACCGACTTTATTCAAAGCATCGTTATGACAATAGCCTTATTTGTTGTATTGGGCTTTAGTGAAGGTGTTATCGGCGGTTTTGAAAATGTCTTTGATAATGTAGCACATTTAGATGGTTTTACAAATCTTTTCGAAGGCTTTAGTGTTGCAGACGCTACAAAGGGCTCTTACGGTGCATTACCTGTAGCTTCGACGCTTGCTTGGGGACTTGGTTACTTTGGTATGCCTCATATTTTGCTTCGCTTTATGGCTATTGAGGACGAAAAGAAGCTAAAGACCTCTCGCAGAGTGGCTTCTGTTTGGGTTGTAATTTCAATGGCTGTGGCGGTTCTTATCGGTGTTGTAGGTTATTCACTTATGATCAAGGGTAAGGTTGGTCCTTACGAAAGTGCTTCTGCTGCTGAAACAGTTATTATCGACATCGCAAAGGTTATTGCAAAAACAGGTTGGATTCCTGCGGTTGTAGGCGGTGTTATCTTATCTGGTATCTTGGCTTCGACTATGTCAACTGCCGACTCACAGCTTTTGGCTGCCGCTTCCTCAATTTCACAGGACATTGCTCAAAGAACCTTCAAGCTAAAGCTTTCTGCAAAAGCTTCAATGATTTTAGCACGTGTTTCGGTAATTGCAATTTCTGTTGTTGCTGTATTCTTGGCTTTGAATCCAGACAGCTCGGTATTCAGAATAGTATCCTTTGCTTGGGCAGGCTTTGGCGCAACCTTCGGTCCGATTATGTTATGTGCTCTCTTCTGGAAGCGTACTAACAAATGGGGTGCTTTGGCGGGTATGATTTCCGGCGGTATAATGGTATTCCTTTGGAAATTTGTAATTGCAAAGGCAGGCGGTGTATTCGCAATTTATGAATTGCTTCCTGCCTTTATCGTATCTCTTATTTTCATTGTTGTGGTTTCACTTTTGACCTCTGCTCCCGAAGAGCAAATCAAAGAAGAATTTGAAGGCGCAAAACAAAGCTGTAAAGCATAAAAATCACAAAAACGCTATCGACAACGATAGCGTTTTTTATGTGTTATGGGTAATTGGAATTATGAATTAAATCCGCACCTCGAACATAGTATTTATTACTATATGTTTGGGGTGTTTTCTTGTGAAAAGAATATTAGCGTTAATTCTCTCTTTATGTCTTTTATGGACTACCGTTTCGGCAAAAACTGTTTCGAGTGAGTGCAGTACTGATGATTTAGATGTACCAATTGAGGCCGCAAACACAAATGCAACTATTGGAACACAGCTTGAAATCAAAGCAAAATCTGCAATTTTAATGGAAGTGAACACAGGTAAAATTTTGTATGAAGACAATTCTGATGAAAAGCTTCCACCGGCTTCAATTACAAAGGTTATGACATTGCTTCTTGTTATGGAGGCTATTGACGAGGGAAGCATAAATCTTGAAACGGTTGTTACCGCATCGGCGTATGCTTGCAGTATGGGAGGATCTCAAATTTGGCTCAAAGAAGGGGAGACGATGACCGTTCACGAGCTTTTGAAAGCTACGGTTATTGCTTCTGCAAACGATGCTTCTGTAGCGCTTGCAGAGCTTGTTGCGGGAAGTGAGGAGGGATTTGTTGCCCTTATGAACGAAAAAGCAAAATCACTCGGTATGAATAACACAACCTTCAAAAACTGCACAGGGCTTGATGCCGAGGGACATTTAACTACTGCTCACGATGTGGCTGTAATGTCAAAGGAATTGATAAAGCATGATTTAATTAAAAATTACTCTACCGTTTGGATGGATTCTTTGCGTGACGGTGAAAGCGAGCTTGTAAATACGAATAAATTAGTGCGTTTTTACAAAGGCACTACCGGTCTTAAAACGGGAACTACGAGTATTGCAAAATATTGTCTTTCGGCAACTGCTGAGCGTGACGGACTGGAGTTGGTTGCGGTGGTAATGGCGGGGGATACGAGTAATGACCGATTTGAAGGTGCAAAAAAGCTGCTTGATTTCGGCTTTGCAAATTATTCCTTTGCTTGTGTATCATCAGAGCTTAAAGAAAAGGAAACTCCTGTATCAAAGGGTGTCAAAAAAACTGTCAAAATTGCAACATACCAAAAGGTAGGTATTTTAATGGCGAAAACTCAAAAAGATGACATAAAACGGGAGTGTGTTTGGAAGGAGAATTTAACCGCACCTGTGCAAAAGGGTGATGTTGTGGGATATGTGAATATTCGTTTAGGTGAAGAGGTTGTAGGCAAAATTGAAATCGTTGCTGCAGAAAAGGTAGAAAAGCTTAATATTTTGGTCACTTTTACTCAAATTCTGAAGGGAATTCTCAAAAATTAAAAACTTTTAGTGAATATTTAATAATTTTTCTTGAAAAACGAAAGGTTTTATTGTAAAATAAAATCATAAAATACGGAGGTACAACGATGGCAATCAAGTTCAATTATTCCTATGCAAAAGATTTTATCAAAGAAAATGATTTGAAAGGCCTCGAAACTCAGGTTTTGGCGGCTCACAATACTGTTAACAGCAAGGACGGCTTGGGCAACGATTTTCTTGGTTGGGTGACACTTCCTTTTGATTACGATAAGGAAGAATTTGCTCGAATCAAGAAGGCAGCAGAAAAAATCCGTAACGACACCGATGTTTTAATAGTTATCGGTATCGGCGGTTCTTATCTCGGTGCTCGTGCCGCCATTGAATTTTTAAAGGGACCTTATTACAATAATTTGCGTGACAACGCTCCCGAAATTTACTTTGCAGGTAACAGCATCAGCGGTTCTTATCTCGCTGACTTGCTAAAAATATGCGAGGGTAAGCGTGTATCTGTGAATATCATTTCAAAATCAGGTACAACCACCGAGCCGGCAGTAGCTTTTAGAGTATTCCGTAAATACCTGGAAGAGCAATATGGCGAAAAAGAGGCGGCAGAGCGTATTTACTGCACAACCGATAAAGCAAGAGGTACTTTAAAGGCGCTGGCTGATGAAAAAGGCTATGAGTGCTTTGTGGTACCCGATGATGTAGGCGGCAGATTTTCTGTTCTTACTGCTGTTGGTCTTTTACCTATTGCAGCTGCGGGTGCTGACATTGATGCACTTATGAAGGGTGCACAAGTGGCGGCAGAAAAATACAACGTGGCTGATATGTATAACAACGATTGCTACACCTATGCAGCTCTTCGCAACGCATTCTATCGTAAAGGCAAATCTGTAGAGCTTCTCGTTTCCTATGAGCCGAGATTCACAATGATGTCTGAGTGGTTTAAGCAGTTGTTTGGCGAAAGTGAGGGCAAGGACAACAAGGGACTTTTCCCTGCATCCGTCACCTTCTCAACCGACCTTCACTCAATGGGTCAATATGTTCAAGATGGAGCAAGACTTATGTTTGAAACGGTTGTAACCTTTGGTGATACCGACAAGGATGTTGTAATCGAAAAAGAGGATAATGACGGAGACGGACTTAACTTCTTGGCAGGAAAGACAATGTCATTTGTTAATGAAAAAGCTTTTGAGGGAACGGTTCTTGCACATACCGACGGTGGCGTGCCTAACCTTGTGATAAATGTTGACAAACCCGATGAAGAAAATTTAGGTGAACTTATTTATTTCTTTGAAAAGGCTTGTGCTGTTTCAGGTTATATGTTAGGTGTTAATCCATTTGACCAACCCGGTGTTGAAAGCTATAAAAAGAATATGTTTGCACTTCTCGGAAAGCCCGGATTTGAAGCACAAAAGGCAGAGCTTGAAAAGAGACTAGGCAAATAATGTTAGCCAAAGCATTTAAACTAGAACCAGCCTTAAAGGGCGGTTTTTAGGTGGCTTTCGGCTCATTGTCACGTATAGGCGTTAGCCTTATACGCTTCGCTTCACCAAAATCCCCACAAAAAATCGCACCGTTCGGGTCGCAGAATTTTGTAAATAAAGGATTTTTTGATGTGCGAGGCAAAAACGCAGTAAATCCTGACGGATTTACGAGTATTTTAACAATGCCACAGCGGAAAATACTTGTTTCAAAATCTGATTCAAGTTTGAATGCTTTGGCTAAAGAAAAATAACTGCCACTTGGCAGAGAAAATAAAAGGAGCTGATTAGAATGATTAAAATCATTATCGGAAGGAAAGGTTCAGGCAAGACAAAAAGATTAGTTGACCTCGTAAATGAGGCTGCTGAAAAGAGTCTTGGTAATGTCGTTTGTATTGAAAAGGGCGACACATTGACCTATTCTGTTACACATAAAGCACGTCTTATTGACGCTGATTCATTTGGAATTAATGGTTATGGCGAATATTACGGTTTGTTGTCAGGCATAAAGGCCGGAAATCATGACGTTGTACAAATCTTTGGCGATGCAACACTTCGTATAGGAACTCGTGATTATGATGAGCTTGTTGCTTTCTTTGAAAGAATTTCAAAGATTGATGATGTTGAGTTCTTGTTCACTGTTTCTGCTGATAAGGAAGAGCTTCCCAAGAAGTTATTTGATATTGCAGAAATCATATAATAACTTAATGCTTCAAAAGACTTTCAAACAATTTGTTTGGAAGTCTTTTTGTTGTTGAAAAAAGTGATAGATTATGGTATAATAATCTAAAATTTTATTGCAGGGTGAAAATAGTTGGAAAAAGTCTTTAAAAAAATTGTACAGGCGCTTTCATATATTTTAATATGTGCAATAGTTGCTTTTGCTTTTGCTATACCTGTTTATAAATCGACTGATAAAAAAATCGATTTTTACGATTCGCTCGAATTGGTTGAGAGAATAAAAGCTCGTGATATGGATATGTCGTCGGTAATTTTCGTTAAAAACAGCAAGGGCGATTGGGTCGAATACCGTCGTCTTCATGGTGAAGAAAACCGACTTTGGATACCACTTGAGGAAATACCTAAAAATTTGAGAAATGCCTTTATCGCTATAGAAGATGTAACTTTTTATAAGCATTCGGGAGTTAACTGGAAACGAACCATCGGCGCATTAAGTAACTATGTTTTTAAGTACGATGATTCGGAATATGGTGGCTCTACCATAACACAACAGCTCATTAAAAATTTGACACTTGATAATGATAAAAGTGCTTCCCGAAAAGCAAGAGAAATCGTTCGTGCTGCAATTGTGGAAAATGAATTATCAAAGGACCAGATTTTAGAGGCTTACCTTAACACGATTGCTCTTGGTAATGGCTATTGTGGTGTTCGTATTGCCGCAAATTATTATTATAATAAAGAGCCAAAGGACTTGACCTTGGCTGAGTGTGCATCGATTGCTGCAATCACTCAAAACCCGTCTAAATACAATCCCGTAACTCAAATGGAAGCAAATAAAGAGCGCAGAAACGTTGTGCTTAAAGAAATGCTTGATGCCGAATTTATAACCGAAAAAGAATATAACGAAGCGGTTAGAGCTAATTTAAAAATAAATTTAAAAATGAAAAAGAAGTATGAGCCAAGCGTTAATGACTACTTCCTTGACACAGTTATTGACCAAGCTATAAGAGATTTGGCTCAAAAGTATTCTTGCAGCGAGGATGAAGCATCAAAAAAGCTTTATTCGGATGGATATAAAATTTACTCTACTATGAGTACAAAAGTACAAAATATTATGGAGGATACTTACAGTAATGTAAGTAAATACTTCAGTCAAAAAGCACGTGATGATCAAGGTAACAGAGTTCATGTACAGTCGGCAATGACAATTATGGATTATAAAGGACATATTGTCGGCATTGTCGGCGGTGCGGGTAAAAAAACAGTTAATCGTGGACTTAACCGTGCTATCGATTCACCGAGACATCCGGGTTCTACAATGAAGCCAATTGGTGTTTACACCTTGGCCGTAGAAAAAGATATTATTCATTATACATCAATTGTTGAGGATGAGCCATTGCCGGATTATTTTGGCAAGAGAAAACCCGGACCTCACGAATGGTATGGATATTATAAAGGCAAAATGACTATTGATTATGCTATCAGAACCTCTGCAAATACAATCCCTGTATGGCTTTTGCAGGATGTCGGGTTAGATGCCTCATATAAATTTTTAACAAAAGATTTAGGAATGAAGCATTTGGTTAAAAAGGATAAGAATCCCTCGTCATTAGCACTTGGTGGTTGTATGTATGGTATCACAACTACTGAATCTGCGGCGGCTTATGCTATTTATGGTAATGGTGGTATTTATCATTCACCGACTACTTATTATGCAATTAAGGATAGAAACGACCAAACGGTAATTGATTATGATGAGACCGGAAAACGAGTTATAAGCGAGGAAACAGCTACTATTATGAACCACCTTTTGCAAGGAGTTGTAAAAGGCAGTGAAGGTACAGGTGGCGGTATAAGAAGATACAGCTCAATGGATGTTTACGCAAAAACAGGTACATCAAGCGAGTCAAAGGACTTGTGGATGGTGGCAGGAACTCCTTATTATGTAGGCTCCGTTTGGTATGGCTTTGATACACAACGTGTAGTTTATAATCCATCTGCTGCGGCAAATGTTTGGCGTGATATAATGCGTGAAATTCACGAGGACCTTGAAGACAAAGATTTTGAATTTAGCGACAAGGTTTACAGAAAAGGCTCGGGATATTATAAAGACGGCACTACTCCCGATAATACAAAAACAATTACGGGAACAAAGAAAAAGGATGAGGACAAAGAAGAGGATAAGAAAAAGCCCGAGAATAATACCGGTCAGGACGAAACTCCGCCCACACCCGATGGGGGAGGAGGCACAACACCTGATCCTACTCCGACACCAGAACCCTCTCCGTCCGAACCCGATTCATAAATTAGAAAAAGCTTATGTGAAATTCACATAAGCTTTTTTGTATATATATTCGTCTGTTATTCAAGCTTTAAGTTGTGCCGTAAAATACAAACAAAAAATCCAAACCCAACCAAAAGGTCGAATTTGGATTTTGGTGCAAGTGTTCATAACCTTTCTAATAAAATCATAGTTGCTTATATCAATCAAAAATCAATTCGCCAAAATATTCCGGTCGGTGAAAATCAGGTGTAGGATTATTTATGGGATTCCAAGCAAGATAGTGTTTGTGGGCTGTAAAGTCACCGCATTTATAGAAATTAGCACGCATTTTTTTACCTGGCAGAGCAACAAAATCCTTGAAAAATAATTTGATAAAAGTAAAAGGTATTCGGTAGGTGATTTCCCAACCGTTTTCTGTGCGGATAGAACAAGCATCGAAAAGGTAATCCGGTTTTTGTGGCAATAGTCGAACAGAATCATAACGGCAAGACCCAAAACCGAGGAACAAACATTTTACAGGGTTGAACTCAAAATTGAAATATCGAGGGTCTTCCGCTACAGGGGAAAAGAAAAATTCTAAACAACTGTCTTGACAAGGAATGCCGAGAGGACCATTTTCTTTTGCACGTATATTGGCTTCTTTTGCGGTGAGTCGCAGATATAACGACTCTGAATCATAGCAAACTTGAGCAGTTGCTGAAATATCAATTTCAGGTGTCCAAAGTCTTGTGTCTATAGGAGCAATAGGAATATCATTCCAGTCGCCTGTTTTCGGTAAAATTGTATAAGTTTTCATAGTAACTCCAAAATATAAATTTGTTTTTTATATTTTATCATATACAAGTATTCTTTTTCAAGTCTTGTCTAATAAAAAAAGAATGTTCATAGCGAACTTAAGTCCGTTATGAACATTCAAATGGTCTGAGTGACAGGACACGTCTTTGCGTTGCAAATCTTTCATGTTTGGCGACCCAACGCTTTGCGTTCGGTACCCGCCTGCACACCACAAACCTAAAAAACAGTCCACCGGACTCTTTTTCTTAACGGTTTGTGTCTTCTTAAGGTTCAAGTCCTGTCATCTAATATAAACAAAAAATCCAAACCCAACCAAAAGGTCGAATTTGGATTTTGGTCTGAGTGACAGGACTTGAACCTGCGGCCTCTACCACCCCAAGGTAGCGCGCTACCAATCTGCGCCACACCCAGAAATTTAAGTAATAAGTAATAGTTAATAGGTAAGAAGTAATGGTTTAAAACCTTCATTTACCGAACAAATGATATTATACCACAAATATTTAATTTGTCAACAAAAAAATACTTAAAATATGACAAAAAATGAGCCGATAAAAATTATCGGCTCCAAAAAACAGAAATTAGTCAGCAAAGCCTGATTCAACTAATGCTACAAGACCGTCAAGCGCTTCCTTTTCATCAGAACCGTCAACAATAATTTTAATTGTTGTGCCACCAACAATACCAAGAGAAAGAACGCCCAAAAGACTTTTAGCGTTTACCTTTCTTTCGTCTTTTTCTACCCAAATTGAAGACTTAAATTCATTAGCCTTTTGGATAAAGAAGGTAGCGGGACGAGCATGAAGACCAACTTGATTTTGAATTACAACATCTTTAACGCACATATTTTATTCTCCTTATACGATAGGTTGTATATTGACTGAAAATTTACGATATTATTATACCACATTTAATGCATAAGTCAATTATTTGTTAAAAACTTCTAATATTTATCCAACAATCGCAAATTTTAATATTGTGTATTTGTGCAAATTTAATAGTTTATTTTTTACAATTTGTTTTCACGATATTTTTGTAGGATTTTTTTATCGTTTTTTGATAAGTCCTCCTCTTTAAGCATATCGGGACGACGCTTCATTGTGGTTAAAATAGATTGTACCCGTCGCCAGTTGTCTATTCGAGCGTGATTTCCTGAAAGTAAAACCTCCGGAACCTCTCTGTCTAACCAAACAGCAGGCTTTGTATATTGCGGATATTCAAGCAGCCCTGCAAAATGGCTCTCCTCCTCGAAACAGATGTCATCCGACAAAACTCCCGGTAACATCCTGCAAACGGCATCGGCTACAACTAAAGCGGGAAGTTCACCGCCCGTCAAAACATAGTCACCTATAGATAGCTCTTCATCCACAATTTCGTCTATCACACGTTGGTCTATACCTTCATAATGCCCGCAAAGAAGCACAACCCTGTCAAGGCGGGAAAGCTCGACAGCTTTTTCTTGGGTGAAAGTTTTGCCCTTTGGTGACATATATATTAAGTGTGGCTTATTTTCTCCCTTGTTATAAAGACTTTTATATGCGTTATAAATAGGGGAAGCTGCCATTATCATACCCATACCTCCGCCATAGGGAGTATCATCAACCTTATTATGCTTGTTTCCCGAAAAATCACGGATATTCGTGCAAACGATTTCCACCTTTTCAGCCTTTTGTGCACGTCCGATAATACTTTCCTGCATAACGGTATCGCACATTTCCGGGAAAAGTGTCAAAATATCAATTCTCATCATCAAAAATTCCCTTCAAAGGTCTGATTATTGCAAGCTTCTTTTCTATATCAACCGATATAATGACTTCATCAATAGCGGGAATTAAATATTCCTTATCGCCTTTTTTGATGTGCCAAACGTCGTTAGCGCCCGTTTGAAAAACATCGGATAATTCGCCTAACAGCACATTAGTATCTACATCAAAAACCGAGCATCCTATCAAGTCATCAATAAAATACCTACCCTTTGGAAGCTTTACGTCATTTCGGTCAATATATATGATTTTATTCCGCAAGCTTTCTGCTTTTTCAATGGAGTCAACATCTTTAAATGCGATAAGCACGATGTTTTTATGAGGTGTAACAGAGGTGACCTTGAGTGCATTTTCTCCTTTATTGTCGGTATAAAAGGTTTTGAAGCCTTTTAGAAATTCTCCGCTATCGCTCCAGGGTTGAACACGCACCATACCTTTAACACCATGTGTGCCGACAATTTTTCCCGTTTCCAGATATTTTTTCAAAAGCATACTCCTCCAAAGGATTTTTTAATATTTTAACACAAAAAATCCCATTTTTCAAGGAATAGAAAAAACAGTTCGTTTTTTTCTAAAAGTATTGACTTTTGCCCTTCTGAGGTGTAAAATATATGACATCAAAAAGGGGGAATCGCTATGATTATGGTTGCAAATAATCAATCAACACGATACCTTAGTTTAAGTCGCCCTGATGATTGTTGAAATCACAAAAGCAGTCCGTAAGGAAGTTTGATTTTTCTCAAATTCCGACGGACTTTTGTTTTTTCAAGCACGGGCTATTGGTTTAGAAAATTAAAAAGGAGAAAATAAGAATGAAGGTAAAGGAAAATAAAATTTATAATCCTGAAATAGAATGTATGGACAGAAAGTCTATTCGGGAAATTCAAACTAAAAGACTTATTGAAACTGTTGCACACGTTTATAAAAATGTGCCGATGTATAAACAGAGAATGGATGAAGCCGGTGTAAAGCCAGAGGATATTAAAAGTCTTGATGATTTACGCCTTTTACCCTTTACTAACAAAACCGACCTGCGTGATGAATTTCCTTATGGTTTGCTTGCAGTAGATAAATCCGAGATAGTCAGAATTCAAGGTTCCTCCGGTACAACGGGTAAACCTATTGTTTCTGGATACACACAAAATGATGTTGATGTGTGGACCGAAATGGTTGCTCGTTCGCTTACGGCTGCGGGTGCAGGACGTGATGATATTGTGCAGGTTACATACGGTTACGGTCTGTTTACAGGTGGTTTAGGCGCACATCAGGGAGCTTCTGCTGTAGGAGCTATGGTTATCCCTATGTCAAGCGGTAATACTCAAAGACAGCTTATGATGATGCATGACCTAGGGGCAACAATGCTTTGCTGTACTCCGTCATACGCAATATTCCTTGGCGAGTCTTTAAGAGAAATGGGATATGACCCCAAGGAATTTAAACTCAAATCAGGTTGCTTTGGTGCAGAGCCTTGGACAGAGGAAATGAGAGAAAAGTTGGAGGAACTTTTTGATATTAACGCTTATAATATTTACGGTCTTACCGAAATTGCAGGTCCGGGTGTTGCTTTTGAATGTGTTGCTAAAAACGGTATGCACGTGAACGAAGACCACGTAATTGCTGAAATTGTTGACCCGAAAACAGGTGAGCCATTGCCTTATGGCGAATATGGTGAGCTTGTGTTTACCACTATTACAAAAACCGGTATGCCGATGATTCGTTATCGCACACATGATATTTGTAAGCTTGATGAGACACCATGTGCTTGCGGAAGAACACACGTCAGAATGAGCCGTATTACCGGCAGAACAGACGATATGCTTATTATTCGTGGTGTTAATGTCTTCCCGAGCCAAATTGAAGAGGTTCTTCTTAGAATATCGGGTGTTTCACCTCACTATATGTTGGTTGTTGATAGAGTGAATTCTACTGACAGACTTGAGGTTCAAGTAGAGTTAACCGATGAAATCTTCTCCGACACAGTAGCAGATATTGAAAAAATCGGTCGCAATATTGCAGAACAGATAAAATCTGTTGTCGGAATTGCTGCAAAAATTAAGCTTGTACCGCCCAAATCTATTCCTCGCTCTGAAGGTAAAGCAAAGCGAATAATAGATAACCGTGGTTTGACACAATAAGGAAAGGGAGTTTTTAGTTATGTTGATTTCTCAAATTTCTATCTATATTGAAAACAAAAAAGGAACCTTGCACGCACTGACAAAAACCTTGGCAGAAAATGATATTGATATTTTGGCGCTGTCAATAGCAGATACACTTGATTTCGGCATCGTTAGAATAATTGTCAGAGAGAGTGATATTGAAAAATGCGTTGAGGTAGCTAAAAAAGACGGATATGTAGCAAAACTTAATCATATTGTATGTATATCGGTGAAAAATGAGCCGGGCGGTCTTTCAAAAGCGCTGGCTGTTATTGGTGAAAATAATCTTTCTGTTGAATATTTGTATTCCTTAAACTATATTTTCGGCAACAATGCTTTGATTGCGATGCGATTAAAAGGCGAAAATATGAGCAATGAGGAAATAGTGAAAATCCTCGCCGAGAACGGTATAACCTCTGTAAACCAAGAGGAAATTAACAGATTGTAATCAAAAATACTCGTCTTCGTTTTTTGACTTTTTATGCCTAAAAAATTCAAAATTTTTCAAATTTTTTATTGACTTAAAAAAAGAATAGTAGTATTCTATTATAGTAATTTTAGTAGGAGGTAATGAAAAATGTTTAAATCAGCTTATTTAGAGAGAGTTTATAACGATGTTGCAAAGAAAAATGCAACAGAGCCTGAATTCTTGCAAACAGTAAAAGAAGTATTGGAATCTTTGGAGCCTGTAATTGAGCAGGAGCCCAAATTCGAAAAATACGGCGTTATCGAAAGAATGGTTGAGCCTGAGCGTTTGATTTCTTTCCGTGTATCTTGGGTAGATGATAACGGTAATGTACAGGTTAACCGTGGTTACAGAGTACAGTTCAACTCTGCTATCGGTCCTTACAAGGGCGGTATCAGACTTCATCCTTCAGTAAACGCTTCTATTATGAAGTTCCTCGGTTTTGAGCAAACCTTTAAAAACAGTCTTACAGGTCTTCCTATGGGCGGTGGTAAAGGTGGTTCTGACTTTGACCCCCGTGGCAAGAGCGAGGGCGAGGTTATGCGTTTCTGCCAAAGCTTTATGACAGAGCTTTCAAAGCATATCGGTCCTAATACTGACGTTCCTGCAGGTGACATCGGTGTTGGTGCTCGTGAGGTTGGCTTTATGTACGGTCAATACAAGAGACTTCGCAACGAATTTACCGGCGTTCTTACAGGTAAAGGTCTTTCATTTGGCGGTTCTTTAATTCGTCCTGAAGCTACCGGCTTTGGTGCAGTTTATTACACAGTAGAAATGCTCAAGTCTTTCGGCGAAGATATCAAGGGCAAAACCTTTGCAGTATCAGGCTTTGGTAATGTTGCTTGGGGTACTGTTAAAAAGATTAATGAATTAGGCGGTAAGGTAGTTACTATCTCCGGTCCCGATGGTTACATATATGACGCTGACGGTATTTGCACCGATGAAAAGATTGACTTTATGCTCGAAATGAGAGCTTCAGGTAACGATAAGGTTAAGGATTATGCTGACAAGTTTGGTGTTCCTTACTTTGAGGGCAAACGTCCTTGGGATCAAAAGGTTGACGTTGTTATGCCTTGTGCTACTCAAAATGAGGTTGGCATTGAGGATGCAAAAAATATTGTTGCTAACGGTATTAAGTATTATGTAGAAGTTGCTAATATGCCTACTACTGAAGAGGCTATGACCTATCTTAAAGAAAACGGTCTTGTAATTGCTCCTTCAAAAGCAGTTAATGCCGGCGGTGTTGCAGTATCAGGTCTTGAAATGAGCCAAAACTCAATGCGTTACAGCTGGACTGCTGAAGAAGTTGACGCAAAATTAAAGCAGATTATGGCTGACATTTACAAGAATTCTTATGAAGCAGCTGAAAAGTACGGTATGAAGGGCGACCTCGTTGCAGGTGCTAATATCGCAGGCTTTATCAAGGTTGCAGATGCTATGATTGCAGAAGGTATTGCATACTAATCATAAAATAAAAAATTTCCGCGAAATTTCTCGTGAATTTTTTATTTTTATCCCTAAAAGTTATTTGACAAAAGAGTATGTATTATTTATAATATACTTAATAAATTATTATGGAGGAGTTTATGCGTTTATTGGCAGTCGGTGATGTTTGCGGTGACAAGGGAATAGAAGCTGTTGCAAAATTTTTACCTTTAATAAAAAGTGAAAAATCAATTGATGCGGTAATAATAAACGGCGAAAATTCCTCATCTAAAAATGGAATCACTAAACAATCTGCCGAGCTACTTTTAAATCTTGGGGCAGATGTTGTGACGGGCGGAAATCATACACTTCGAAATAGTGAGGTTTATGATTATTTGGACAGTTGTGACTTCGTTTTACGTCCGCATAATTTGACTGATGTGACAGTAGGCAAAGGTTATTGTATTGTGGATTTCGGTCGCTTTTCTATGGCGGTTATTAACCTTTCTGGTAAAATATACTTAGAAAGAACCCCTGCCGATAATCCTTTTTTGGCTGCCGACGACCTAATCGAGAAAGCCAAAAGTGACGGTGCCGATATAATTGTCGTTGATTTTCATGCCGAGGCCACAAGCGAAAAGCGTGCAATGGGCTTTTATCTTGACGGCAAGGTTTCTGTTGTTTTTGGCACACATACTCACGTTCAAACTGCTGATGAGCAGATTTTAGAGGGTGGAACAGGATATATTACCGACCTTGGAATGACCGGACCTTCTGACTCTGTGCTGGGGGTAAAAAAGGAAATTATCATTAACAGATTAAGGGATAATGATATGTCAAAATTCTATTTTTCCGATTCTGACGGAAATTTTTGTGGTTGTATTTTTGAAATTGATATAAAAACCGGAAAAACAATTTCGGTTGAGCGAATAAATGCTTTGGCTAAATGGTGAATATATGATTTATAAAAGAATTACATCAATATTACTTGTGCTTGTTGTTATATTTAGCTTTACATCCTGCAGTAGCGAAAAAGGCGAGAAGCAGGGAGAAGAAATAAAGGCCGAGACACTAAAGACAAAAAATTCCATAACACTTCTTTATTCGGCGGCCGACGGTTTTAATCCGTACAAGGTCAAAACCGAGACAAACCGCAATTTACTGAAGCTGGTTTACGAGCCACTTGTCAAGCTTGACAATAATTTCAATCCTGTTTACAAAGTGGCAAAAGCTGTAAATGTCAAAAAAAATAGCTGTACTGTAACCTTGAAAAATCTGTCTTTTTCAGATGGAAGTTCTTTGACGGCTAATGATGTGGCATATTCATTTAGGCTTGCAAAAAAATCAAAAACAGGGTATGCTTCAAAGCTGTATAACATTAAAGATGTATCTGTGACCGATGGCAAAACCTTGAAATTCACATTAAAAAAGCACGACCCTTACTGTGCAAATGTTCTCACATTTCCAATACTTAAAAAGGGAAGCGAAGCAAATGCTGATTCTGACGGTGTTTTAATGGCACCGATAGGTTCCGGAAAGTTTAAGGTCAACTCTGCCAATGATGGCTTGGTGGCAAATGAAAAGTCAGGATATAAGGGTACAATTACTTCTGTAAGGCTTATCAACGCACCTGATACAGAGTCGGTTACGCATTATGCGCAAATTGGAGCTGCGGATATGTATTATAGTGACATTTCCGACGGAAGTCTGTCTCGAATGACGGGTGAGAAGCAAAATGTAAACCTAAATAATCTGGTTTATCTTGGTATAAATAAAAACAATGCACAATTAAACCAAAACTTGTTGCGACAAGCAATTTCGACCGCAGTTGACAGAAGTGTGATTTGCCAGAACGCATATTTTAATAATGCACTTGCTGCTACCGGCTTTTTCAGCCCGGTGTGGTGTGAGACAAATTCGGTGCAAAACATACAAAATACTACAAATAGAGAAATAACTATTGAGAATTTAGAGAAAATAGGATATAATAGATTAGATGATGGTGCAGTCAGGGAAAATGAAAAGGGTCAAAGGCTCGATTTTACCTTGCTTGTAAATTCCGATAACAATAACCGTGTTTTAGCGGCGAAGTTAATAAAAGACCAGTTAGAGAGCTTCGGTTTTAAAATTACAATAGTAAAAAAATCGTATAAGGAATATTTGAAAGCACTCAAAAAAGGTGATTTTGCGCTTTATTTGGCAGAAGTTAAATTGACCGAAAATATGGATATTTCATCCCTTATACACAAGGGTGGTTCTGCCGCTTACGGAATCCGCAAATCAAAGAAAAATAACGATTCACAAAAAACTATTGATGAGGTTCTAAAGGGGTTTAATGAAGGGAAAAATTCTATTACTGACCTTGCAACAGTTCTTCAAGGACAAATGCCTTTTGTGCCTTTGTGCTACAGAACAGCCACTCTTTTCTACAATGATAAAATCGAAAATGTAAATAACTCATCAGAAAGTGATATTTATTTTTCGATTGATTCATATATTTATTATTAAGCAGGAGGATTTATTATGTTGGCATATGAAACCAGATTAGGTAAAATAGATATTTCTGAAAGTTACTTATCAAAGATTATCGGCAATGCTGTAACATCTTGTTTTGGTGTTGTTGGTATGAAGGCAAGCGGTTCAAAACAAAAAATCAAGGGTGTTGTTTCTAAAGATTCACCTATAAATACCGGTATAAAGGTATCGGGTACTGCTTCGGGTGCGGTTGTAGAAATTCATATCGTTGTGACCTATGGTATGAATATCACTGCCATTGCTGCAAGTATTACCGAAAAAGTAAAATATGTTGTAAAAGAGGCTACTGCCATCAACGTTGACAAGGTAATTGTTAAGGTTGACGACATTAAAGAGTAAGGAGTGTTATGATGATTAACGGCGATATATTGCGTAATGCGATAATTTCCGCAGCAAACAATCTTTCTAATAATAAAAAACAGGTCGATGACTTAAATGTTTTTCCCGTGCCCGATGGTGACACAGGTACAAATATGTCAATGACTTTGAATAACAGTGCTCGTGAGCTTGAAAAGTTGGAAGGTGAAACTGCTTCTAAAATAGCGGCAGTAAACGCTGATGCTTTACTTCGTGGTGCGAGAGGCAACTCTGGTGTTATTACTTCACTTTTGTTCCGTGGCTTTGCTAACGGAATGAAGGGTGATGAATGTGTGACCTCCCGTAACATTTCAAGAGCTTTGGAGCTTGGTGTGGAATCAGCTTATAAAGCTGTTATGAAACCTACCGAAGGTACAATTCTTACTGTTTCACGTGTTGCAAGTGAATATGCTAAAAAAGCTTATAAAGCAGGTCTTAATGAAATCGAAGTTTTTGAAGCTGCGATAGAGGGCGCTGAAATTGCTTTGGCAGAAACCCCCGAGCTTTTACCCCAGCTTAAAAAAGCAGGAGTTGTCGATGCCGGCGGTTTTGGTTTCGTGCTTATTCTAAAGGGTATGCTTTCAGTGTTTAAGGATGGCGTTATAATACCTTCTGAAACACAAAGTGCCGACACAAACGAAGAAGAGGAAGAAAATCCTGCGTTAAGTGCGGTTGCAGAGTATGAGGGTGAAATCACCTTTACTTATTGTACAGAGTTTATTGTTAACCGTGATAAAGAAATTGAAACAGAGCCTTCAGAATTACGTGCTTACCTTGAAACAATAGGTGATTGCGTTGTTGTAGTTGACAGCGAAGAAATCATTAAGGTTCACGTTCATACAAATCATCCTGGTAACGCAATAGAAAAGGGTCTTGAGTTTGGTGCCCTTGTTAATCTTAAAATTGAGAATATGCGTGACCAACAGGAAAGAGCAAAGCACGACGCAAAAAGTAAAAAGGCAAAACCTGCAAAAAGTCGTGACAGAAAGCAAACCTTTACTCCCGTTGAGCCGACAAAGGATGTTGGTTTTGTGGCGGTTAGTGCAGGTGACGGACTTGAAGCTTTATTCAAAGATTTGGGCGCTGACATTGTTGTATCAGGCGGTCAAACTATGAATCCTAGCACAGATGATATTTTATCGGCAATAGAGGCTACACCTGCTAAAACAGTATTTGTTCTTCCAAATAACAAAAATATAATTATGGCTGCAGAGCAGGCAATACCGATTAGCACAAGAAAGGTAATTGTTCTTCATACACGTACAATTCCTCAGGGTATTACTGCAATGCTCACATTTGACCCTGAGCTTAATGATAATGACAACGCTATCGAAATGGAAAAGGCGGCTGAAAAAATTGTCACAGGTCAAATCACCTTTGCGGCACGTGATTCCGAATTTGACGGTCACAAAATCAAAAAAGGCGAGCTTATGGCCTTGCTTGGCGGCAAAATTTCTTATGTTGATACCGATTTGACAACTGTTGTTATGAAGCTTTTGAAAAAAATGATTAAGAACGACAGTCAGTTTGTTACAATCATTTATGGTGAAGATGTTTCTCCGATGAATGTTCGTGCGGTTGAGGCAAAGGTTCAGGAAAAATACGGTTCAAAGGTTGAAGTTACCTTTGTTGACGGCGGTCAGCCTGTATATTATTACATTATCTCTGTTGAGTAATAAAGATGAATTCAGTTCGTCTTTAAGCTTTAAGTTAAGAGGTGTAAAGAAATGATAACTGCCACTACCGATATTAGATTTTTGAAGGGTGTCGGTGAAAAGAGAGCGGTTGTTTTAAAATCAAAGGGCATCGATACTGTCGGTGCCCTTTTGCGTTATTATCCGAGAGCATATCGTGATTGGACAGATATAAAAAAGATTATGACGGCTCCTTTTTATGAAAATGTTTGTATAAAAGCTCGAATAGTAACACCTATTGAAACTACCGAAAAAAGAGGACTTACACTGTACAAATTTATAGCCGAGGATAGTTCGGGCAGAATGCAGATCACTCTTTTTAATCAAAAATATCTCGCAGAAAAATTAAGATATGACAGGGAATATTTGTTTTATGGTAAGTTAGGCGGGGATTATTATATCAAACAAATGAAATCTCCGGAAATACAAGAGGTGGGGTTTGAAGGAATAGAACCGATATACCCTGCTTTAAAAACTCTTTCCTCAAAAACACTTAAAGGTCTTATCAAAAATGCCTTACAGCAAATTAGTCTTGATGAACCTTTAAACAGAGAAATCAGGCAGAGAAATTCTTTGTGCGATATAAATGCGGCAATAAATAATATTCACTTTCCTAAATCGAAGGAAGGGCTTGAATATGCAAAAAAGAGACTTGTTTTTGAGGAGCTTTTTGTCTTGCGTATAGCTCTCACATTGCTTAAAAGTCACAAGCGAGGTAAAACCACAAGCTATATTGGAAATGATTATTTCGATGAATTTGTCAGCTTATTGCCATTTGAACTGACCTCGGCACAAAAAAGGGTAGCAAAAGAGTGCATCTCTGATATGAAAAAGCCTCGACCAATGAACCGCCTTATCCAAGGTGATGTCGGAAGCGGAAAAACGGCGGTTTGTGCGGCAGTTATGTATAATGCCGCTAAAAACGGGTTCCAATCTGCTCTTATGGCACCTACCGAAATATTGGCCGAGCAACATTTTAAAACACTTTCTGCTTTTTTTGAGAACACAGGGATTAAGTGCGGACTTTTAACGGGTTCTACCACAAAAAAACAAAAATCAATTATTAAGGATGAATTAAAAAACGGTGCAGTTGATATTATAGTAGGTACTCACGCTATAATTTCAGATGATGTCGAGTTTTGGAATTTAGGACTTGTTGTTACAGATGAACAGCACCGATTTGGCGTTTCACAACGTGGAAAGCTGTCAAAAAAAGCTCAAAATCCGCATACACTTGTTATGTCAGCAACCCCAATCCCGAGAACATTGGGACTTATTCTTTACGGTGATTTGGATATAAGCGTTATTGACGAATACCCAAAGGGCAGACAAAAAATAGATACTTATTTTGTCGATACTTCTTATAGAAAGCGGATTTACAATTATATAAAGAAGTTTTTAAATGAAGGAAGGCAAGGCTATATTGTTTGTCCCCTTGTGAATGAAAACGAGGAGATGGATATTACTCCTGCTACCGAGTATTATGATAGTTTAAAGAAAAATGACTTTAAAAACTATTCCTTGGGACTGCTTCACGGTAAAATGAAACCTCGTGAAAAAGAGGCGGTTATGCGTCAATTTAGTGAGGGTGAAATACAACTTTTGATTTCAACTACCGTAATTGAAGTTGGAATTGATGTTCCTAATGCTGTTATAATGGTAATTGAAAATGCTGAACGTTTTGGTCTTTCTCAGCTTCATCAGTTGCGTGGCAGAATAGGTCGTGGGGAATATAAGTCGGATTGTATTTTGATTTCTGGCAGTAAATCCCGTGAAACGAAGGAAAGATTGTCGGTTATTAAAAACACCTGCGACGGTTTTAAAATTGCTGATGCCGATTTAGAGCTTCGAGGTCCAGGCGACTTTTTGGGCTCTCGTCAGCACGGACTTCCCGAAATGAAAATCGCAGACCTTTTTGCTGATAGAGATGTTTTAAAAACAGCGAGTGGCGAAGTTGAATTACTACTTTCAAAAGATCTAAAGCTTGAAGCAGAGGAAAACAAGGCTTTAAGGCAGGAAATCAAAGCACTTTATTCTAAACTCAATAACAATTAGGGGGCATATTTTAATGTTCAAAGAGATAAAATCTACAGAAATTCATGGAAATTTGATAGATGCTATAAAGAATGAATGGATGTTAATATCCGCAGGTGACAGAAACGGATATAATATGATGACGGCTTCTTGGGGATTTGTAGGTGAAATGTGGGGTAATGACAGCGCTATCGCTATGATTAGACCTCAAAGATATACAATGGAATTTGTCGAGAAAAGCGATTATTTCACCTTGAGCTTTTATGGTGACAATAAGGATATTCACAAAATCTGTGGTTCAAAATCGGGCAGAGATGTAAATAAAACCGAGCTTACGGGTCTTACTCCGATTTTCTCGGATAATAGTGTTTATTTTAAAGAAGCAAGACTTGTTCTTATTTGCAAAAAACAGTATGTATCCAAGCTTGAGGAAAAGAATTTTGTAGATAAAGAGCCACTTAAATGGTATAATGATGATTTTCATTATATGGTTGTCGGCAAAATAGAAAAGGTGCTTATAGGAGAGTAAAATGAAATTTTTAATTGCAAGTGATATTCACGGCTCGGCATATTTTTGTGATTTGCTTTTAAAGGCAGCAAAGCAGGAAAAGGCTGATAAAATAATATTACTCGGTGACATTCTGTATCACGGACCGAGAAACGATTTGCCACGTGATTATGCGCCTAAAAAGGTTATTGAAATGTTAAATCCTTTAAAGGATAAGCTTTTATGTGTTAGAGGAAATTGTGATACCGAGGTGGACCAAATGGTGCT
>JAZNRN010000094.1:0-4305 GCA_045590775.1 Acutalibacteraceae bacterium | reverse complement strand
CGTTGATATTGATATTGCGGTTGATGAATAATGAAAATCATCTCGATTGATAGAGAAAAACAACATCTCTTTAAAATCACTCTTTCAAGCGGTGGCGAATTGCTTTTAGACTGTGATGTAGTAATCGATAATTCCCTTTTTTGCGGTATGGAAATACAAAGCGAACAAATTGAGCCACTAAAGCACGAATCCGACTTTAAAAGGGCAAAGTCACGGGCTTTTTTCTACCTTGATAAAACAGATTATAGCGAAAAGGCACTTTTTGACAAGCTTAAAAAAGCCGGCTTTTGCGAAAATATCTGTGCCGAGGTTTTGGCATACCTTTGCGAAATAGGAATTATTGACGACAGAAGATATGCCGAAAGAGTATCGTGCCGACTGCTTGAAATGAACCGCTCAAAAAGAGAAGTTTTAAATAAACTTTATTTAAAAGGCGTGCCTTTGAGCCTTGCAAAAGAGGTTTTAGGAGAAAATGACATTGATGAAGAAGCTCAAATAACCTCTTTAATCCAAAAAAAATATGCTTATAAATTAAAGGATAAAAATAACTACAATAAGGTTTATGCCGCACTTGTAAGAAGAGGCTTTTCCTATTCGGCGGTTAAGACCGCCCTTAAACAATATATAGATGACATTGAATTTAGCGAGGAATACTGATGTATAAAGTGTCTATGGTCTCACTTGGTTGCCCCAAAAATCAAGTTGACGCCGAAATTATGCTTAAAAAACTGAATGATGCGGGCTTCACAATCACCCCGGCAGAAGCTGAAGCAGATGCTATTATCATTAATACCTGTGGCTTTATTGAACCCGCCAAAGCCGAAGCGATTGAAAACATTTTAGAGGCCGCTCGTTATAAAAGTGAAGGAAATCTCAAGGCTTTGATAGTGACCGGTTGCCTTGCAGAACGCTATCGTGACGATGTCACCGAGGAAATCCCCGAGGTTGACGTTTGCGTATCATTAGGACAAAACGAAAACATTGCTGAAATCGTAAAATGTGCAATAGAAGGTAAGCGAGAAAACTATTTTGCAGACAAACAACTACTTCCTTTGTCAGGCGAGAGAATTTTGGGTGGTTACCCTTTCTCTACCTACTTGAAAGTGGCCGAGGGCTGTAATAATTGTTGTACCTATTGTGCAATTCCGAAAATTCGAGGTCAAATGCGCAGCCGCACTATTGAAGACTGCGTAGCCGAGGCAAAACATCTTGCTGAAAACGGTGTTACAGAGCTTATCGTGGTAGCACAGGACACAACCGCTTATGGCGAAGACTTGTACGGCGAATCAAAGCTCCCACAGCTTTTGCGTGAGCTTTGTAAAATTGAAAAGCTTCGCTGGATTAGAACACTTTATACCTATCCCGACAAAATCACTGATGAACTTTTAGAGGTTATAAAAACCGAAAAAAAGCTTGTTAAATATTTAGATATTCCGCTTCAGCACATCGACGGCGAAATATTAAAGCGTATGAACCGAAAGGGTGATAAAGATACCCTTTCGGCACTAATTGATAAGATAAGAAATAAAATTCCCGAAATTACCATACGTACCACCTTTATCACAGGCTTTCCCGGAGAAAGCGACGAGCAATTTTGCGCTTTGGCAGAATTTGTCAAGGAAAAACGCTTTGACAGACTCGGTTGCTTTACCTATTCGGCAGAGGAAGGCACTGCTGCCGCCTTATTGCCCGACCAAATTGATGAACAGACAAAGGTTAGCCGAATGGAAAACATAATGGAGCTTCAAATGACTGTTTCTGCTGAAAAAATGCAGGAAAAATGCGACACTCTCACCGAAGTTCTGATAGAAGGCTGGGACGATTATATTAAATGCTATTTCGGACGAAGCGTCGCCGATGCTCCCGAAATTGACGGTAAGGTTTTCTTTATGTCACACAAGCCCCTTAAAATCGGTGATTATGTGACGGTCAGAATAAATGATTCTATTGATTATGATTTGTTAGGAGAGTTAGAAGAATGAACACACCAAATAAATTGACTTTGGCAAGAATGATTGCAACCCCTATTTTTATGGCCGTAATGCTCATTTCTTTCCCTTTTAATTACACAGTTTCTCTCTTTCTTTTTATTGCCGCTTCTCTCACTGATATGATTGACGGTCAAATGGCAAGAAAGCATAATATGGTGACCGACTTCGGCAAATTTATGGACCCTCTTGCAGACAAAATGCTGACAACCGCCGCATATCTTGGCTTTATGTTCGTTTTCAGAGGAAGCGAATTTGCTTGGCATATTGTAATTATCAATTTTATTATTCTTTTCAGAGAATTTGCAGTTTCTTCTATCCGCTTGGTTGCGGTGACAGCCGGTGGTAAAGTGGTAGCCGCAAATATGTGGGGCAAAGCAAAAACCGTCAGCCAAATGCTCGGTATTATTTTTGCTTTGGCTGTATATGCTTTAAATGAGCTTGTTACGCTCTCACCCGAAAGCTTAAATATTCTCAACATAGTAATTATTGCTCTTTTTTGGCTTTCGGCAGTTCTTTGCATTATTTCGGGTGCTATATACATTTGGAACGGCAAAGAATATATCTCAAACGCAAAGTAGGTTGAATTGATGTTTAATCGATTAAAAGAGGATATAAAGGCTTATAAAGACCGTGACCCTGCGGCTACAAGCAGCCTTCAAATATTTTTTCTGTATCCCGGCTTTAAGGCTATAAGAATGCACCGACGTGCGCATTTTTACTACAAGCACAATATGTCCTTTTTGGCACGCTACGTTTCACAAAGGGCGGCTAAAAAAACAGGAATTGAAATTCACCCGGGTGCTACTATAGGCAGACGACTTGTTATCGACCATGGAACAGGGATTGTTATAGGCGAAACCACCGAAATAGGTGATGATGTTTTGATTTATCAGGGTGTGACCTTAGGCGGTACAGGTAAGGATACCGGAAAACGACATCCGACTATCGGAAACAATGTTATGATAAGTGCCGGTGCCAAGGTTTTAGGTCCCTTTAAAATCGGAGATAACTCACGTGTTGCGGCAGGTGCAGTGGTTCTTGAGGAGGTACCGCCCAATTCTACAGTTGTAGGTGTCCCCGCACGTGTTGTCCGCCAAGACGGTAAAAAGGTTTGTCAGCCTCTTGACCAAATCCACATTCCCGACCCTGTAAAACAGCGAATGGATTCCTTAGAAAGCAGAATTTTGGAGCTGGAAGGACTTATTTCAAAGAACTAAAAGGAGAACTTTATGAAAATTTTTAATACACTTACAAGAAACAAGGACGAATTTAAGCCTATTACCGAGGGCGAGGTTAAAATTTACGCCTGCGGCCCTACTGTTTATAACTATATTCACATCGGAAACGCAAGACCGCTTTGCGTTTTCGACGTGCTTCGCCGTTATTTTGAGTGGAGAGGCTTTAAAGTAAACTTTGTTCAAAACTTTACCGATATTGACGATAAGCTTATCCGCAAGGCTAACGAGGAGGGCACTACCGTACCGCAAGTTGCCGAGCGTTTTATCGGCGAATTTTGGACCGATGCCAAAGGTCTTAACGTAAAGGAAGCCACCACACACCCGAGAGCTACCGATAACATCGAGCAAATTCAGAATATTATCTCGGCTCTTGTTGAAAAGGGCTATGCCTATGAATCAGGTGGTGACGTTTATTACAGAGCTAAAAAATTCTCGGAATACGGTAAACTTTCGCATCAACCTCTTGAGGATTTAGAGGCAGGCGCTCGAATTGAGACAGGCGATATTAAGGAAGACCCTATGGATTTCTGTCTTTGGAAGGGTGCAAAACCAGGTGAGCCCTATTGGGAGTCCCCTTGGGGCAAGGGACGTCCCGGTTGGCATATTGAATGCTCGGCTATGGCAGGAAGATATTTAGGCAAGACTATCGACATCCATTGTGGCGGTCTTGACCTTATTTTCCCCCACCACGAAAACGAAATCGCTCAAAGTGAAGCAGCAAACGGCTGTGAATTTTCACACTATTGGATGCACAACGGTTTTATAAACGTAGATAACCACAAGATGTCAAAATCTTTAAATAACTTCTTTACTGTACGTGATGTTGCCGAAAAATTCGGTTACGAACCGATTCGTTATTTCCTGATTTCATCACAGTATAGAAGTCCTATAGACTACTCGGTTGATATTATCGAGCAGGCAAAAAACTCTCTCGGGCGACTTTATACCTGCCGTGATAATATTGATTTTGCGCTTAAAAACGCAGAAGACGGCGGAGAAATTCCCGCATTTTTAGATACTGCAAAGCAAGCCTTCATCACCGCTATGGAGGATGACCTTAATACTGCCGATGCCTT
>JAZNRN010000093.1:0-6275 GCA_045590775.1 Acutalibacteraceae bacterium | reverse complement strand
GCTATGGCTAAATTTGGTGATTATGTAATGCTTTTTTGGTCTTTCGAGTTGTTGAAAAAAATTAAGACTGCAGTCGATTGCAACGGACAGAACATTGGTTACGATTCTGGTATGATTCTATATAGGGATTTGACAGACTTTTCAGATACACATGAATACCGAATTACGGGTAGTCCTCTTGATAGATATTTTGTTAAAAGTTTGTCTTACAAAGATCAAAATGAATGGCGGGTGCTCATTGATGGCGAACTCCAGAGTTTGGCTCCGAATTATTTGGATGGTTATTTAATAGAATCAACTTCATTTGAATTTTCCATAATCCAAAAAACGGAAGAATTTTTAAATGGATATATCAAATTTTAATTCTGTTGTTATAGAAAAAGGGGTAATTTTATGAGCTTTAATAAAACAATCCAAATGTGTATTTTCGATGGAAACCCTAATGGTAGAATTATGTGTGAATTATCAAACTGGAATGGTCGTGTCTACAAAGTTTCCAGGAACGACTTGAATGAATTTGCAAATCGTGCAGATTCTGAATTTACAGGTGTTTATTTCCTTTTCGGTAAAGATGAAGAAAATAATGATACCGTTTATGTTGGAGAAGCCGAAAAAATGCTTGTTAGGTTAAAACAACATCTCAAGGATCATAACTATTGGAATGATTGTGTTGTTGTTATTTCAAAAGATAACATTTTGAATAAGGCACATGTTAAATTTCTTGAAAATAAATTTTATAATTTAGCTAATGATGCAAAACGCGCAACAATAATTAACAATACTGTTCCGACATGTTCTTCAATTTCAGAATTTGATGAATCTATGCTGGAAGAATTTATTGAAAATGCTAAACTTCTTGTTAATACATTAGGATATAAAGTTTTTGATAAAATTGATGTTTCGGGTATAGATAATAACGAAGAAAAACAAAATGTTTTCTTTATCAAAGCTGCTCGGGGAGCAGATGCAAAAGGATTACTCGTGGCTGATGGATTCTTAGTAGCGAAAGGTTCTAAAATCGCAAGGGATACAGCTCCAAGTATGTCTGCAAACTTAATTGCTTTGAGAAAAAAGTTGCTTGATAAAGAGATTGTTGATCAAGAATTTTCGTTTGTTTCTGATTATGTATTCACTAGCCCTTCACTTGCTGCGGCAGTTGTGATGGGAAGAAATGCAAACGGAAGAACAGAGTGGAAAACTATTAACAATAAGAGTATTAAGGACATAGAAGAAGAATAAATAACATAAAGAAATCACGGTTTTTGACCAATTCTTTTTCGTACAAAAGAGACCGAAGGGGCTGTCTCACTAAGGTAAAGTGAGGCAGCCTCTTATTTTTATTTGTCATATTCACACCCCTTTCCAAAAAATATTTTTTCTATCGCCTTTTTTCACGTATTTTTGCGCATACTTTGTCATATAATTTTTTAGGATAAAAGAAAGGGGAAGATAAATATGAATGGTTTTTATCCTGAAGGATGGCAAGCAAGCGAAGCACAGCCACAATTTACAAGGCAGTTTTTAGAGGAAGCAAAGGAAAGCGAAAAAGTGTTGGAAGGCACAGTTTTAATGTGCGACACATATCACAATTTGATTATTGATTTAAAGGTGATGCGTGGCATTATTCCTCGAAGCGAGGGAGCGCTCGGTATAGAAGAAGGGCTGACACGAGACATAGCCCTCATTTCCCGTGTGGGTAAAAAGGTCAGCTTTTGCGTTATGGATATTACAGAAGACCAAAACGGAAAACCGTATGCCCTTTTGTCAAGAAAAAGAGCGCAGGAAAAATGCCGAGATTATATAAAAGAGGAAAAAATGTGCGGTGATGTTATCAACGCAAAAATCACCCATTTAGAGTCTTTTGGGGCCTTTTGCGACATCGGTTGCGGCAACGTGGCGCTTTTGCCCATAGATGCAATTTCTGTGTCAAGAATAAGCCATCCTGTTGACAGATTTTTTGTAGGCGAGGAAATACGTGCGGTTATTAAAAATGTTGCAGATGACGGAAAAATCACGCTTTCCCACAAAGAGCTTCTGGGCACTTGGGAAGAAAATGCCGAGTTGTTTTCGGCAGGTCAAACCGTAACCGGCGTCATCAGAAGTATTGAAAATTACGGTATCTTTGTTGAAATTGCTCCTAACCTTGCCGGACTTGCCGAGCCGAAAGAAAACGTAAGAGTCGGAAGCAAGGCAAGTGTTTACATTAAAAGCATAATAAAAGAAAAAATGAAAATCAAACTCATTATCATTGATTCTTTTGAAAACGGATATTCACCCGAAATCAAATATTTTAACACAAGTGACCATATTGATGCTTGGGAATATTCACCCTCGATTTGTGAAAAGAGAATTTTTACACGTTTTTGCGGTTAGCCCGAGAATAAGTCCCACTTCTTTTAATGATTTTATCCCGACAAAAAGACAAACCACGCTTTTTAAAAGCGCCGAGAGAAAATAAACCACATACATTATTCCGTCAAGCCTACCAAACAGTCTGCCAATACTCATTGTTGTGACTGCGCTATTAAAAGGAAACGGGGTTTTTGCTATAAATTCGGTGCCAAAAATTAAAATTGGACAAATAAGCGCCGCCGACAGAAAAAGTCCGCCTAAAATATAACCTTTTATGAGCGCTCCCTTGCGACCGCCCAGACCGACAAAATGTTTATAAAAATAAAGAAGACCTGTCGGCAAAAAGGCTTTTCGCAAAAGCGGAACAACACCGTCGATTGCGGTTTTAATATCAGGCAAATCCTTTATATAAAGATTTTTAAATTGATAGTTTTCAAGCAAAAAAAGAGCAAAAAAGGCTATGACAGCAAAAGAAAATACTCCCGCCAAAAGAGAAAATTTTAAGATATTTTCCTGCCTGTGCGCAAGAAAGTAAAATAACGCCACGCAAAATATTAAAACACCTATAAGACTGTTTCCAAAAAACAGAACTTGTGATATTATATCCTTGAAATCAAAAAGACAATCCAAAAAAACAACAAAAGCATAAACTGAAATTCTTAAATAAACTATTACCCACACCGCTTTTTTGAGCGGTGTGTTCTTTTTGAGGGTGAAAAATTTGTCGGTAGCAAAGGCGGTAATAAGCATAAATAAAAGCCCTGCAACAAAAGAAAAAATATAGTGAAAAATCGTGTTTTCATCAATACTGATTGGAAAAACTGATATTGACTGCCCTAAAATTATCACAGCCGACAAAAACATCAAATGGGTTTTAAAGCCTGTTTGCTTTAGCATTTTAAATCAACCTTTCATACTTAAAGCTTTGTCTTTAACCGAAAACTCGGGCAAGCATTTTAAAACATCTGACTTTTTTTGCACACTTATCTCATACAGCCTGTTTGCAAAGCTGATTTTTCTTACCCTATACTGCGTTTCCAAAACCGAAACTATGTCATATCCCACCGCCACCGACGAAACCGATGGCAATGACAACAGCTTTTCTACGTTTTCTGTCTTTATCACCGCAACCGAAACGGTAATATCACCTTGCTCAAGGCAAAAATCAAAAATTTCCGACATCGCTTTTTCTTCAATTTCCTCGCTTAAAACCAATGTCGCACAATGACCTAAGGAAAGGGGCTTTGCACAGTTTGAAACAGCTTTTGTATATGCTTTTTCGGGTGTATCACCTTTCCCCTTAAAAAGCATTTTTTCAATGGGCTTTTGTGATTCTTCGGAATTTACAATCACCGTTTCGACATATATAGAAAAATCAGTCCCGTTTGCTTCAAAGCCAATAGCCGCAACCGAATATGACCCCATTTTGTTGAGGGAATTTGTGCTGCAACCGCAAAGGCTCAAAAGCAAAGCTGTTAACAAGCAGAATATCGTCTTTTTCACTGTCTTTCTCCTTTTTGCCTAACCTTATTGCTATTAAAATCGGGGCGTTTTTTCTGGTAAAACCACGGCAGTCGCCAAAAGGTGTCCTTTAGGCTTTGCAAAGTGGCTTTTCTGAGCGAAATCGTATAATCTACGGAAAAAGAACGCAGAGAAATTATATGCAAAAGTATTATACACATTGACGCAATTATTCCATAAACGCCAAACACTCCGCCCACTATGACCAACAAAAACCTAAGGTAAAAAACTGCCGGTGACAATCTCGGTATCATAAGCGACGAAATCGCCGAAAGAGCGATTACAATAAGCATTGGAGTGCTTATTATTCTCGCCTCCACCGCCGCTTGCCCCACCACTATTCCGCCTACCACACTAAGAGCGTGTCCAAGGCTTTGAGGCATGCGAAGTCCCGCTTCCCGCAAAATTTCAAACACAAAAAGCATTATTACACACTCTGAAAAAGGTGAAAACGGAACACCCGCACGAAGCTTTTCAATAGCGATGCTCAAGGAGGTCGGAATAAGAGACGGGTGATGCATTGCAAGACTTATATAAACAGCCGGTGCAAGCAAGGTGAGAAAAAAGCAAAAATATCGCAATATGCGTCCAAAGGAAGAAAGCCAAAAATTGATATAATAATCCTCGTCTGATTGAAAATTTTCCGAAAAAAGATACGGCAGGGTCAAAACCACGGGAGTGCCATCTACCACAACCGCTATTCGCCCCTCTAAAATCCGAGCCGCCACAATATCCGGTCGTTCTGTGCTGCCAATGGTTTTAAAAAGAGAATATTTATTGTCCTTTATTATTTCGCTTATATAATTTGAATCTAATATTCCGTCAATATCAATTTTTTTGATTCTTTTCTTTACCTCGTTTACGATTTTTTTATCTGCCAAGGAGTCAAGGTAGCATATAAAAACAAAGGTGTTGGTTCGCCTTCCGACGTTTAAAGCCTCTACCGCAAAGTCAGGCGTTTTAAGTCGTCGCCTTAACATTGCGAGGTTGAACATACCCGCCTCCTCAAAGCCCTCACGTGGTCCTTTTAATACTCTTTCCTCCTGAGGCTCACTAATTCCCCTTGTCTTAAAGCCTTTTGTATCAACAAGAACCGCCTCGGGGCTTTTGTCAATTAAAAGCAGTGCCTCTCCGTAAAGAATACCCGACAAAATTTTTGCCACATTGTTTGTACGCTTTGCATCACGGACATAAAGCACCTGTGTTTCAATATACTCGGCAATACTTTTCGAGCAGTTTTCGGGAACATTTTGGTGAAGCGGGCGTATCACCGCATTGTTAAGCTGTTCAGAATCTACCATACCATCAAAATAAACGAGAGTACAGTCAATACTTTTTGAATTTCTTATCTTTATATTTTTAAATCTGATTATTGAGTCTTTTTTGAATATTTCTTTAAAAAAATCTATATTTTCCTGTAAATTTTCCGAAATGTTTTCGGTGGCGTATTCGGATATGTTTTTCAAAATAAAATCACCCAATTTATTATGTGGAAAAAGCTTGTAAAAATACAAATTGCATATAAAACAGGAGACACTTCTTTACGAAGTGTCTCCCGATAAATCATTTTATAAATTTTGATATTTCCTGAGGTGTATCGGCAATGAAATCTGCGCCGCTTTGTACAAGCTCCTCTTCAGAGCCAAAGCCAAAGGTCACAGCTATCGCCTTTATTCCGAATTTATGAGCGCCTAAAACATCGTACTTTCTGTCGCCTATCATAACCGCAGAGGATGTATCAATTTTACACTCATTTAAAATATATTCTATTACCTCGTCCTTTTGGGTGCGCTTTTCATCCATTGTAGCCGCTCCCACAAAGCAAAAATATTTATCTATTTCAAAATGCTTTAATATTTGCTCGGCAAATTTTTGAGGTTTAGAGGTGGCAAGAATGATTTTTTTGCCGTTATCATAAAGTTCCCTCAAAAGCTCCCTTATACCGTCATAAAGTCGGTTTTCTAAAATACCCTTAACCGAATAATACTCTCTGTAATATTCGACAGCCTTTAAGGCATTTTCTTTTGTAAAGCCGTAATATTCTATAAATGAATCAACAAGCGGAGGACCTATAAACTTATAAAGCTTCTGCCTGTTCTCAACCTCTATTTCAAACTTTTTAAGGGCATACATTACGGAGTTTGTAATGCCCAAGGATGGCTCTGTTAAAGTGCCGTCCAAATCGAATAAAACATACTTTGTATTTTCAAGCAAACACATTTTAAAAAGCTTCTTTGTTATGCTTCATCCTTGTAGGAAAGCATCGGTTTTTCATCCTTTTTCTTAATAATACGATTTATGTAATTCTTTGTTATCTTGATAACCAACGGACAAAGCACCAATACACCGATAAGGTTGGGAATCATCATCAAACCGTTGAAGGTGTCCGAAATATCCCAAGC
>JAZNRN010000092.1:0-6070 GCA_045590775.1 Acutalibacteraceae bacterium | reverse complement strand
TTGAACAACCAGCAAAAGAAACGAGCATAAGCATAGCCAACAATAATGCAATAATCTTTTTCATTTTTCTTTTCCTCCTAAGATTTTTTATAAAATGTTTATTACATCCAAAAATTATTTGCGGAAGGTAATGGTAGAATCAGTCATTTCATCAATGACAGCAAGTGATTCTACACGTATTCCCTTCGCGCGTAAATTGTCGCCGCCCTTTTCAAAGCCCTTTTCAATAGCGGTGCAGCAACCCACAAGCGTAGCGCCGGCTTGTCCGACTAATTCGATAAGACCGACAAGCGCCTTTCCGTTTGCAAGAAAATCGTCAACGATAAGTACTTTATCGCCCTTTGACAAAAAATCCTTACTCACCACAACGGTATAATTTGTCCCGTGAGTATAGGAATGCACCACTGTGCTGTAAACCTCACCGTTTACATTACTTGACTTGTTTTTCTTTGCAAAAACAAGCGGTATGTGCATTTTTGCCGCCGCACCTAAGGCAATGGCAATGCCCGAAGTTTCGATAGTCAAAATCTTATTGACGTCGCAATCAGCAAAAAGGCGGACAATTTCATCGCCCATTTCCATTATAAAATCCGCATCGATTTGGTGGTTAAGAAAAGAACCAACCTTTAATATATGCCCCGGAAGGACGGTGCCTTCTCTCAAAATCTTTTCTTCCAAAGCCTTCATCAAAACAAGCCCCTAATATATGATAATAACATATATGTATATTACTACAAAAAAGCTTTAATGTCAACAGATTGCGACATTAAATTTTGAGCATTTTATTCTCCTGCAAACTCAAATCTTTTATATATTTTACCGTCACGCTCTACCATTTCGTTCCACATAGAGCTGGGTCTTACCCAAACCTCATTTTCGCCGTAAAGTGCCCTGTAAATTACCATTTCTTCGCAGGTTTCACTGTTTTTGGCAAAGCCCAAAACCTCATACATATTACCTTTAAAATGCCTATATTTCCCGAGCTTTATTTCCATAGCTTTTTCCTCAATCAAAATAATAAGTAATGTTTTTAATACACTCCTATTTTATCATAGGATAAAAACTATTTCAACTTTTAAAACCTTTAAAAAAGTTTATTTTCATACTTGACTTTAGTGCGGTGATGTGGTAGAATGTGAAAGCACTTTTAATTTAGGAGATTTTTTTGATATGAACAAAAAGAGTAAAAACGATGCTTTAAAGCTTTACAAAGCAATACTCACCTTAAAAAATGAGGAGGAATGTGCCGCTTTTTTTGAGGATATATGCACATTTCAAGAGGTTGAGGCGATAGCCCAACGTTTAGAGGTTGCTTGCAACTTGCTTGAGGGCAAAAGCTATGTTGATATAAACAAGCTGACGGGCGCTTCTACCGCTACTATTTGTAGAGTGAGCAAAGCCTTAAATTACGGTGACGGCGGATACAAGACAGTAATTGAAAGGTTGGAAAAAAATGACAATAAATGAAAATATCTTAAAATTTGATGAAAAGGCAGTTTTTACTTTAAGAGAGCTTTATGACGGATACGGCTACCGCCAATTCAAAATGAGTAAGTTTGAGGAATACGACCTTTATTCAAAAAACAAGGACTTTTTGGTATCCGACGGTGTTATTACCTTTAACGATACAAACGGAAAGCTTTTAGCACTGAAGCCTGACGTTACATTATCTATAATCAAAAACTCGAAGGACACAAGCGGTGTATGCGAAAAGTTTTATTATAACGAAAATGTTTACCGCATTTGTGAGCAAACACACGCTTACAAGGAGATAATGCAAACCGGCCTTGAGTGCATAGGCGATGTAACCGAGGACGAGGTTTTCGAGGTAACCCTTTTGGCGTTAAAAAGCCTTGAAAAATTAAGCAACAACTACTGTTTGCATATTTGTCACATCGGTCTTTTGAACGCATTTTTTGAGGAATACGAAATTGATGATTCATTAAAAAAATCCGTTATCTCAGCTTTGGGTGAAAAAAACATAGGCTTGCTTAAAGAGCTCTTAAATAAGGAAAGCTTTAATGCACTTAAATGCTTAATAAAAAATTACTCAAATACAACCACAGCCATCACCGCTATACAGGCTATCGCTAAATCAAAAGAAACCTCTGTTTTTGCCGGAGAGCTTAAAAGTATTTGCGAAAAGCTTACAGCTGAAGGCTTCTCGGATAAAATCACGATTGATTTTTCGATAATCAGTAACGAGGGCTATTACAGCGGTATTGTTTTTAAAGGCTTCATTGACGGTATTTCAACCAGAGTGCTTTCGGGTGGTAGATACGACAAGCTGATGAAACGTATGAACAGAAGCTCGGGTGCTGTCGGCTTTGCGGTATATCTTGATACTCTCGAACGTTTAAGCGAAACAAAATCCTCCGACGGATATATAAACATCGCACTTCCAAAAGGCAGGCTCGGTGAAAAAGTTTATGATATGTTTGAAAAAGCAGGCTTTGACTGCCCCTCTATCAAAGAACCCAACCGCAAGCTTATCTTTGAAAACAAAGAAAAGAAATTACGCTTTTTCTGGGTCAAACCCTCCGATGTTGCGATTTATGTTGAGCGAGGAGCTGCTGACATCGGTGTTGCAGGCAAGGACATTTTGCTCGAATACACCCCGGATGTTTACGAGCTTTTGGATTTGAATATCGGCAAGTGCCGTATGGCAGTAGCAGCTAAAAAGGATTTTTGTGATGATACCTCAAAAACCCTTCGTGTAGCTACAAAATTTTCCAATATTGCTAAGGATTATTACAACAAAAAGTGCCGCCAGATTGATATAATTCATCTTAACGGCTCAATCGAAATAGCGCCGATACTCGATTTGTCGGATGTTATTGTTGATATTGTCGAAACTGGCAAAACCTTGCTTGAAAACGATTTAATGCCCTTTGAAACAATAGTGCCTATAAGCGCTCGACTCATTTCAAACAAGGCTTCTTATGGTTTTAAGCAGGAAAAAATCGAGAAAATCAAAAACGGACTTTTAAAAGAGGTAAAAAACGATGATTAAAATTATGAAATACGGCGAGGTTAAAAAAGAGGAAATCTTTGCACGAGGCGAGAGTTCCTTTGATGTGGCCGATATTGTAACTGATATTATAGATAATGTAGTCAAAAACGGTGATAAGGCGCTTTTTGAATACTCCGAAAAATTTGATAAAGCAAAGCTTTCCTCACTCGAAGTAACTGCACAGGAAATTGACGAAGCTTTTTCGCTTGTCGAACCCCGATTTATAAAAATTATTGAGGAAGCCGCAGAAAATATCCGTGCTTTTCACGAAAAGCAGGTCAGAAACAGCTTTATTATAAATGAAAAAGACGGTATTGTGACCGGGCAAAAAATAACACCTATTGAAAAGGTGGGACTTTATGTGCCGGGCGGTACTGCAGCATATCCTTCAACGGTACTTATGGACAGTATTCCTGCAAAAATTGCAGGCTGTAAGGAAATTTGTATCACCACTCCCCCTTCCCAAAACGGAAAGGTAAATCCCGTTATTTTAGCAGCTGCAAAAATTGCAGGAGTTGACAGAATTTTTAAAGTCGGCGGTGCTCAAGCAATTGCAGCTTTGGCTTATGGCACCGAAACTGTTCCAAAGGTTGATAAAATAGTAGGTCCCGGTAACGCCTTTGTTGCGGAAGCCAAACGACAGGTTTTCGGCAAGGTTTCTATTGATATGATAGCAGGTCCGAGTGAAATATTGGTAATTGCTGATAAAAACTCTAACCCCGCTTTTGTTGCAGCAGACCTTCTCTCGCAAGCCGAGCACGACAAAATGGCAAGTGCCGTCCTTGTTACAGATAGTATCGAATTAGCCAAAAAGGTAAGCGAGGAAATCGAAAAACAATTAGAACTTCTTCCTCGCAAGGAGATAGCAAGATGTTCTATTGACAACAATGGTAAAATAATTGTTGCAGACAATATTTTAGATGTAATTGATGTATCCAACGAAATTGCTCCCGAGCACTTGGAATTATGCGTTGACAATCCCTTTGATTATCTTGACAAAATCACCAATGCAGGCAGTATTTTTATGGGAAGATACACCCCCGAAGCCTTGGGCGATTATTTTGCAGGCCCCAATCACACACTTCCGACATCGGGTACTGCGAGATTTTCGAGCCCCTTGTCTGTCGATGACTTTGTCAAAAAAACACAATACACATATTACACAAAGCAAGCACTCGAAAAAGTTTACAGTGATGTCGCTTTCTTTGCCGAAAAGGAAGGTCTTTCGGCCCACGCAAAAAGTGCAACAATAAGATTTGAAAGTGAGCAAAAATGAGTCGATTTTTAAACCAAGGATTACAAAAACTCAACGCTTATACACCAGGTGAGCAACCACAGGATAAAAGCTATGTAAAGCTCAATACAAACGAGTCGCCCTTTCCCCCGTCTCAAAATGTGATAAAGGCTATAAACGAAAAGGAAATTAAGGATTTAAGGCTATATTGCGACCCTGAATGTAAAATCCTCAAATCCGAGCTTGCAGCTCTATATAATGTAAAAAGCGAAAATGTATTTTTATCAAACGGTTCAGACGATATTTTGAACTTTGCCTTTATGGCTTATGGTGGAAATGGTGCAGCCTTTGCCGATATTACCTACGGCTTCTATTCAGTATTTTCACAGCTTTACTCGGTAAATACCACAATCATTCCACTAAAAGAAGATTTTACTCTTGACATTGACTCTTTTTGCGGGCAAAATAAATTAGTTGTTATAGCAAATCCAAATGCACCGACAGGTCTTGAAATCAGTCTTTCGGATATTGAAAAAATACTCAAAGCGAATAGCGAAAATATTGTCCTTATTGATGAAGCATACGTCGATTTTGGCGGTAATACCTGTGTAGAGCTTACACGCAAATACAAAAACCTTTTGTGCGTCGGCACTTTTTCAAAATCCCGTTCTCTTGCGGGAGCTCGTCTCGGCTTTTGTATTGCAGACAAGGAACTGATACGTGACCTTGAAACCATTAAGTACTCGACAAACCCATATAATATAAACCGACTTACTCAAATTGCGGGAGTAGAGGCTATAAAAGCTAACGACTATTATATGGATAACTGCAAAAGGATTATAGAAAACCGAGAATACACAAGAAAAGAGCTTGAGAATTTAGGCTTTTTTGTGCTTGATTCAAAGGCGAACTTCCTTTTTGCAAAAAGCGATATAATAAGCGGTGAGGAGCTTTATTCAAAACTCAAAGAAAAAGGTGTTTTGGTTCGACACTTTGAAAAAGAGCGTATTAAGGATTACAATCGAATTACAATAGGCTCGGCCGCCGAAATGCAATTTCTCATAGAAAAGATAAAAGAAATTTTGGAAGGTGTAGAAAAATGAGAACAGCTGAAATAAACAGAAAGACTTTGGAAACAGTTATTTCTTTAAAGCTCAACCTTGACGGCAAGGGCAAAAGTAAAATAAATACAGGTTGTGGCTTTTTAGACCATATGCTTTGCCTTTTTTCACGCCACTCAAGAATTGATCTGACCGTTTTTTGTAAGGGTGACACCCATGTTGACTATCATCACACAGTTGAGGATATAGGCATTGTTTTAGGTCAGGCTATAAAGACCGCACTTGGCGATATGAAGGGTATTAACCGCTACGGATATTTCATTTTACCTATGGATGAAGCCTTAATTTTATCCTCACTTGACATCAGTGGCAGAAGTTATCTAAACTTCGACCTTTCTATCCCCTCGCAAAGAGTCGGCGACTTTGACACCGAGCTTATTGAGGAATTTTTCCTCGCTCTCACTCGAAATGCTGATATTACGCTTCACCTAAAACAATTAGAGGGTAGTAATTCTCACCACATAATTGAGGGCACATTTAAAGCCTTTGCAAAGGCTATGAGAATGGCTGTTTCCCTTGACAAATCTTTTCTCGATGAAATACCATCCACAAAAGGAGTTCTTTAATGATTGCAATTATTGATTACGGTGTGGGAAATCTTTTTTCACTTTCCTCCTCCTTAAAAGCAATCGGTGCCGACACAGTAGTTACAGGCGACACCGAAACAATTAAAAAAGCCGATAAACTGATTCTTCCGGGTGT
>JAZNRN010000091.1:0-27127 GCA_045590775.1 Acutalibacteraceae bacterium | reverse complement strand
ATCAACATCAAACCGTTGAAGGTGTCCGAAATATCCCAAGCCAAAGAAGATGTAAGTACAGCACCCAAAACAACCGTCAAAACGTGAATAATTCTGAAAATAATTGTCGTTTTTTCACCGAAAAGATATTCCCAAGCCTTTGAACCGTAATGTGACCAGCCAAGAACGGTTGTAAAGGCAAAAAGGAACAAAGCAATAGCGATAAAGCGTTGACCGATATTTCCCCAAGAGAAAACAGTGTTAAACGCACCGCCAACGAGTGTCGCATCTGAAAGTCCCTCTGCAACAGCGCCGGTTTCAAGATTGAATACGCCCGAGGTGAGTACAACCAAAGCTGTCATTGTGCAAACAACCATTGTGTCGGCAAATACTTCGAATATACCCCACATACCCTGCTTTACAGGCTCTTTTATATTAGAGTTTGAGTGAACCATAACCGAGGAACCGAGACCTGCTTCGTTTGAGAATACGCCACGCTTAAAGCCTTGTGTAATAGCAACTATAACGCCGCCGATACCGCCGCCTACAAAAGCCTCTGTCTTAAATGCGTTTGCAAAAATTGCTTTAAAAGCAGGGAGCACAGCTTGGTAATTAACACCAATTACAACCAAGCTGCCTACCACAAATAAAACAACCATTATGGGCACAATTTTTTCAGCAACAGAAGCAATTCTCTTTAAACCGCCTAATGTAATAAGTGCTGTTAAAAGCATTATTGCCACACCGATAATGATATTGTAAAGCGAGATGTCGCCAAACACTTCTATTGAAGAAAGTGCCTTTACATCAAATGCAGCAGCCACGTTGGTTACAATTTTATTTACCTGTCCCATACTTCCGATGCCAAAGGAAGCGAGCATTGTGAAAATACAGAAAAGAACTGCCAAAATTTTACCTATATGTTTGCAGCCTTTTTTTGCACCGAGACCGTCACGCAAATAGTACATAGCGCCTCCGGACCACTCGTCCGCTTTGTTTTTGCGGCGGAAGAAAATACCCAAAACATTTTCAGAATAGTTGGTCATCATACCAAAAAATGCCGCAATCCACATCCAAAAAACTGCACCGGCACCACCTATACAAATAGCCGCAGCAACACCGGCAATATTACCTGTGCCTACTGTAGCTGCAAGTGCAGTACAAAGTGCCTGAAAAGGAGAAATAGAACCTTTTTCCTTGCTGTGAGTGATTACATCCTTTTTAAACAAGCTTCCAATGGTGTTTTTCCACCAATGTCCAATGTGTGAAATTTGAAAAACCTTTGTGCAAACGGTCAGAATAATACCTGTACCGATTAAAAGTGCCAAACCAAAGATTCCCCATACAACGCCGTTAATACTGCCGTTGATTTCTGCAATTTTGTCCAACATAAAAACAACTCCTTAAAAAATAAAAAAGATTGCGAAAAAACGCAATCTCAAATAAAAAGACAATAAAAAAACAATTTCTGACTTTGTCCTTTTACCTGAGAGATTAGCGAAAATTCGCCTTGCCCCTTCGGTATCCGATTTTTTCGGAATTCTCCAAAGCTTTGTCCCTTCACAGTCGGGTTTTACCCTTCTGCAAAGCTCATACAAAAATAAATCTTTCATATATTATCATACTCAAAGACAAAAATCAAGCAATTTTTTTCTTTTGTACTCTTTTTAGTCAAAAGTCGGCTGAATATATAAATTCTTTCTCCTTTTTCCAAGATTTTTTGACATGGTTTTTTCTTGACTTTATATATTTATTATGATAAAATACATTAGATATATGAAAGGAGACAATTTTATGAAATATATGCTTGAAAAAGTTAACTTTTATAAAGACGGTTCTTTTCATTTGGGTTCATATCCCTTAAACACAGACGGTATCACTGTTTCCGCCAATCGTATAGACGGCGGTATTGTTTCTCAATTTAATAATTGCTTTGTTTTTCCGGCTTTTTGTGATGTACACGTTCATCTGAGAGAGCCGGGTTTTTCATATAAGGAGACAATTAAAACCGGAACAATGGCTTGCGCTCGTGGAGGATATACCGACGTGTGCTCAATGCCTAACCTGAATCCTGTCCCCGACAGCAAAGAAAGTTTAGAAATACAACTTGAAATAATAGACCGTGATGCGGTAATTCGTGTTCATCCTTACGCTTCAATTACAAAAAAACAGCTGGGTGAAGCTTTGAGCGACTTTGATGACATGCCAAGTGCAATCGCCTTTTCAGACGATGGACGTGGCGTTCAAAGCGAGGATATGATGCGCAAGGCTATGCTAAAAGCTAAATCTCTTGGCAAAATGATTGTCGCCCACTGTGAAGAAAACAGTCTTTTAAAGGGTGGATACATCCACGACGGCGAATATGCAAGACTGCACAACCACAAGGGCATTTGCAGTGAAAGCGAATGGAAACCGATTGAAAGAGATTTAAAATTGGCCGAGGAAACAGGCTGTGCCTACCACGTTTGCCACATCTCCTGCAAAGAAAGTGTCGAGCTGATACGTGAAGCTAAAAAGCGTGGCGTAAACGTCACCTGTGAAACTGCTCCCCACTATTTAGTGCTTTGCGATATGGATTTAAAAGAAGACGGCAGATTTAAAATGAATCCGCCGCTTCGAAGTGATGATGACAGACAAGCCTTAATAAACGGTATAAAAGATGGCACAATAGATATGATAGCTACCGACCACGCACCCCACTCCTTTGAGGAAAAGTCAAGAGGTCTTGAGAAAAGTGCTATGGGAATTGTCGGTATAGAAACCGCATTTTCGGTAATGTACACTCATCTTGTTAAAAAAGGCATCATTTCGCTCGAAAAATTAGTAGAGCTTATGAGTATAAATCCCAGAAAACGCTTTAATTTGCCTGCAGGCGATGATATATGCGTTTTTGATTTGGAAAAAGAGTACATCGTAAACCCCGATGAGTTCTTATCCCTTGGAAAAGCGACACCTTTTGAAAATGAGAAGCTTTCGGGTGTCTGCAAACTTACGGTGTGTAACAATAAAACAGTTTACAATGATTAACTAACGGAGGAAATAAATTATGGCAAAAAGAACAGACTTAAAGAAAATTTTGATTATCGGCTCAGGTCCTATTGTTATCGGTCAGGCAGCTGAATTTGATTACGCCGGCACACAGGCTTGCTTGGCGCTAAAGGAAGAGGGCTATGAGGTTGTCCTTTGCAACTCCAACCCTGCTACCATTATGACCGACACCACCATTGCCGACAAGGTTTATATGGAGCCTTTAACCCTTGAGTATATCGCAAAAATCCTCCGCTATGAGCGCCCCGATGCAATCTTGCCGGGTATCGGCGGACAAACAGGATTAAATCTTGCTATGCAGCTCGAAGAAAAGGGCATTTTAAAGGAATGCGGTGTTGTGCTTCTCGGTACAAGCAAGGAAAGTATCGAAAAAGCAGAGGACAGAGAGCTTTTCAAAGAACTTTGCATTTCAATAGGTGAGCCTACCATTCCTTCCGAAATCACATACAGCATTGAAGAAGCAAAAGAAGCAGCTAACAGAATCGGTTACCCTGTTGTGCTTCGTCCCGCTTTCACATTAGGCGGTACAGGCGGTGGCTTTGCTTACAACGAGCAGGAGCTTATTGATGTAGGACTTAACGCATTTAAGCTGTCCCCTGTGCATCAGGTGCTTATTGAAAAAAGTGTAAAGGGCTATAAGGAAATCGAATTTGAGGTTATGCGTGACTCAACAGGACACGCTATCACAATTTGCGGTATGGAAAACATAGACCCCGTTGGTGTTCACACAGGCGACTCCTTGGTTGTAGCTCCCATTATGACCCTTTCTGACCACGACCTTAAAATGCTCAATGACAGCGCTATCAAGCTTATAAGTGAGCTTAAAATCGAAGGTGGATGTAATGTTCAGTTTGCACTAAACCCCGAAAGCAGCGAATATTACCTAATAGAAGTAAACCCCAGAGTTTCCCGTTCCCCCGCTTTGGCTTCAAAGGCAAGCGGATACCCTATTGCACGTGTTACCGCAAAAATTGCAGTTGGTATGGCGCTTGAGGATATTGCCATTGCAAACACAACTGCCGCTTTCGAGCCGGCGCTTGATTACGTAATTGCAAAGCTTCCTCGTTTCCCATTTGACAAATTCAGCCAAGCCTCAAACACACTCGGCACACAGATGAAGGCAACCGGTGAGGTTATGGGTATCGGTTCTAACCTTGAAGAGTGCCTTTTAAAATCGGTGCGTTCCTTGGAAATCGGCGCTTACCACTTTTATTTGCCGAAATTCGACGGAAAATCAAAGGAATTTTTATTTGATTATATCAGCGAATTTAAGGACGACAGCATTTTTGCAATAACCGAGCTTTTGCGCCTCGGAGTTGACACAAAAACTCTACACGAAAAAACGCAAATCACCGAATATTTTCTAAAAGCCCTCGAAAATATTGTTAAAATGGAAAACACATTAAAGCAAAACGTTAATAACAACGAGGTTTTAATGACAGCTAAAACTATGGGCTTTAGTGATAGATTCATTGCTCGTTTGTGGAATGTAACCGAACTCGAAATCTACAACAAGAGAAAAGAAGCTAAAATTTTACCGGTTTACAAAATGGTTGATACCTGTCACACAAACGCATATATCCCTTACTTCTATTCAAGCTATCAGGGTCAAAACGATTCTGTTGTGACAAACAAAAAGAAGATTATCGTTTTGGGTGCAGGTCCTATCCGTATCGGTCAGGGTGTTGAATTTGACTATTCAACAGTACACGCTGTTACCACCATTAAAAACTCGGGCTATGAAGCTATCATCATAAACAACAACCCCGAAACAGTTTCTACTGACTATACATGCAGTGATAAGCTCTATTTTGAGCCACTCACTACCGAAGATGTAATGAACATTATCGACTTTGAAAAGCCCGAAGGTGTTATTGCCTCCCTTGGCGGACAGACTGCAATCAACCTTGCAGAACCCCTTAGAGACAGAGGTGTCAAAATTATCGGTACAGACTGCGATGCCATTGAGCGTGCAGAAAACAGAGACAGCTTTGAAAAAGTCCTCAAATCTCTCAATATTCCCCAGCCACAAGGTCAAGCGGTTACAAATATTGAAGCAGGTGTTAAAGCAGCTTCTGAAATCGGCTATCCCGTTCTTGTTCGTCCCTCCTTTGTTTTGGGCGGACGTGCCATGCAGATAGTTGCCGATGAGGCACAGCTTCGCAATTACCTTAAAACCGCTGTTGGAATCGATGAGGACAAGCCTGTTTTGCTTGATAAATACATCCAACGCAAAGAGGTTGAAATCGACGCTATCTGCGACGGTCTTGACGTATTTGTTCCCGGTATTATGGAGCTTGTTGAGCGCACGGGTATTCACTCGGGCGACAGTATCAGCGTTTATCCCACCTTCAGTATTTCTGATAAGGTAAAGGGTATCATACTTCAATACGCTAAAAAGTTGGGTCTTGGTATCGGAATTGTCGGTCTTTACAACATCCAGTTTATTGTTGACAAGGATGACAACGTATATATTATCGAGGTTAATCCTCGTTCCTCGAGAACCGTTCCCTTCCTTTCAAAAGCTACCGGCTACTCTCTTGCAGATATTGCAACCGAGGTAATCTTGGGCAAGAGCCTTAAAGAGCAGGGTATTTTCGATGTTTATCCCCAAGAAAAGAAGCGTCACTATGTAAAAGTTCCTGTCTTTTCATTTAATAAAATAAGAGGCCTTGACGCATACCTTTCACCCGAAATGAAATCCACAGGTGAAGCCATAGGCTATGATGACAAGCTCAATCGTGCTCTTTACAAAGCACTTCAAGCTTCCGGTATGAAGCTTCAAAACTATGGTACTGTGCTTGTTACAATCGCCGACTGCGACAAGCAAGAGGCTCTGCCCTTAATCAAGCGCTTCTACAATTTAGGCTTTAACATTGAAGCCACTGCCGGCACAGCCAAATTCCTAAAGGAAAACGGTATTCGTACTCACGTTCTCGGCAAAATCGGTGAAGGCAGTGAGGAAATTCCCAACGCAATTCGCCAAGGGCATATCGCCTATGTTATCAACACAAGGGACATAAATTCGGCAGGACCTTTGACCGACGGTCACCAGATAAGAACTCTTGCAACCGACAACAATGTAACTATCTTTACCGCACTCGATACAGTCAGAGTATTGCTCGATGTTTTAGAGGAAACAACTATTACAATTTCTACTATCGATGCGTAAAATTCCTTTTTGCCTCATATGAGGGATTTGAAAAATTAAAAAGGAGCATATCATGACTCAAGGAATTTATAAAATTTTATCTAACACACCTCTGACTCCCTTTATTTATAAAATGGAGTTGGAGGGAGATACCTCGGCGCTTACTCGCTCGGGTCAGTTTGTAAACATCAAAATCGAAGGTCAATTTTTGCGCCGACCTATTTCGGTTTGCGATTTTGAAGATGGCAAAATGACTCTTATTTACAAGGTTGTAGGTGTCGGCACCGAAATCATGACTAAAATGACTATTGGTGATACCCTCGACGTTTTAGTCGGTCTCGGTAATGGCTTTTGCGATGAAAAATCAGGCGAAAACCCTGTTTTAATCGGAGGCGGTGTTGGTGTTCCGCCCCTTTACAACCTTTGCAAAAGACTGATTTCAAACGGAAAAAGCGTAAACGTTATTTTAGGCTTTAACACAAAAGATGAAATCTTTTACGAGAATGAATTTAAAGCTCTCGGCGCTAAAGTTTATGTGGCAACTGCTGACGGAAGCTATGGTACAAAAGGCTTTGTAACCGATGTTTTAAAGGACATAAATTATGATTATTTCTACACCTGCGGACCCGAGCCAATGTTTAAGGCAATAGAAGGTATTGCTTCCACCTCAGGACAGTACAGCTTTGAGGAAAGAATGGGCTGTGGCTTTGGTGCATGTATGGGTTGTAGCTGTAAAACAAAATACGGAAACAAGCGCATTTGCAAAGATGGTCCTGTGCTCGAAAGGGAGGAAATAATATGGTAAACACAAAAGTTAACCTTTGCGGTATTGAGCTTTCTAACCCTGTTATTCCCGCCAGCGGTACATTTGGCTTTGGATACGAGTTTGCCGAGCTTTACGACATAAACTGCCTTGGCACGTTTTCCTTTAAAGGCACAACAAAGGACGCCCGTTTCGGAAACCCAACCCCTCGTATTGCCGAAACACCGAGCGGTATGCTAAATTCCGTGGGACTTCAAAATCCCGGTGTCGAAAAGGTAATCAGCGAGGAATTACCAAAGCTTAAAAAATGTTTTCACAAGCCCGTTATGGCAAATGTAAGCGGTTTTGCAGTTGAGGATTATGCTTACACCTGTGAAATGCTAGACCGTGAGGACCAAATCGGCTGGTTTGAGGTAAACATTTCCTGTCCTAACGTTCACGGTGGCGGTCTTGCATTTGGTACAAGCGCCAAAAACGCCGAAGCTGTGACAAAGGCGGTAAAAAAGGTTACTACAAAGCCTGTTTTTATAAAGCTTTCCCCAAATGTTACCGACATTACCGAAATCGCTCGTGCTTGCGAAAGCGCAGGAGCAGACGGTGTAAGCCTTATAAACACTCTTCTCGGCATGAGAATTGATTTGAACAAAAGAAAACCGATTTTAGCAAATACTATGGGCGGTTTTTCGGGACCTGCAATAAAGCCTGTGGCACTTAGAATGGTTTATCAGGTTTATAACGCAGTAAAAATTCCGATTATCGGTATGGGCGGCATCGCAACTGCCGAGGATGTAATCGAAATGATGCTTGCAGGAGCAACAGCAGTACAAATAGGTGCTCAAAATTTGGTTGAACCCTTTGCATGCAAAAACATTATTGATGATTTACCTTTAGTTATGGAAAAATATAAAATCAACAGTTTAACTGAAATTATAGGAGGCGCTCACAATGGGTAAGGACGTAATTATTGCTTGCGATTTTGCAAGCAAGGAACAAACACTTGAATTTTTAGACAAATTCACAGGCAAAAAGCCATTTGTAAAAATCGGAATGGAGCTTTTTTATGCTGAAGGCCCTCAAATTGTTAAAGATTTAAAGGCGAGAGGACACAAAATATTCCTTGATTTAAAGCTTCACGATATTCCTAACACGGTTAAAAAATCTATGGCGGTTTTATCTCGCCTTGATGTAGATATGACCAACCTTCACGCTGCGGGAACCGTTTCTATGATGGAAGCCGCTCTCGAAGGTCTTACCCGTCCCGACGGCACAAGACCGCTTCTTATAGCTGTAACTCAGCTCACCTCTACCGATCAAGAGCGTATGGAAAAGGATTTGCTTATAAACGAGCCTATCGACAAGGTTGTAATGCACTATGCACACAACGCAAGTATAGCAGGTCTTGACGGTGTTGTTTGCTCACCTTTAGAAGCAGGCAAGGTACACGAAACTTGCGGTGAAAAATTCCTCACCGTGACACCGGGTGTTCGTTTTGCTGATGGAGACATCGGCGACCAAAAGAGAGTTATGACCCCGGCCGAAGCAAAAAAAATCGGCAGCGACTATATCGTAGTAGGCCGTCCTATTACAGCAGCCGCAGACCCTGTTAGCGCATACGAAAGATGCGTTGCAGAATTTGTTGATTAAGGAGAAAAAACTATGGAAGGCTATAAAAGAGAATTTATACAGTTTTTAGAAAGTGCAGGAGTTTTAAAATTCGGCGACTTCACCGCAAAATCCGGCAGAAAAATCCCCTATTTTATAAATGCAGGTGACATCAAAACAGGTGAGCAAATTTGCAAGCTTGGCGAATTTTATGCAAAAGCATATTTCGAAAAAGTAGGCAACAAAAAGACTGTCCTTTACGGTCCTGCTTACAAAGGTATTCCGATTGCAGTATCAGTGGCTGTAGCTCTTGCTAAAAACGGCTTGGACGTGCCCTTCTTCTTTAACAGAAAAGAGGAAAAGGACCACGGCGAAGGCGGTGTTTTTGTAGGCTATAAGCCAACCGAAAACGAAGAAATCGTTATCGTTGAAGATGTCATCACCGCAGGTACAGCCATTAGAGAAAGTATGCAAAACCTTTCTCATCTAAAAGGAACAAAGGTTGCCGCTTGCTTTGTAATGGTTGACCGCAAGGAAAAGGGAAAAACCGAAAAAAGTGCAATGGCCGAGGTGGGCGAGGAATTTGGTTTCCCCGTTTATTCGGTAGTTGATGTTTATGATATTATCGAATACCTTGAAGAAGATGAGAAAAACAAAGAAAACGTGGAAAGAATCAAGAATTATCTTAAAATTAACGGTGCAAAGGAGTAATTCCTTATGAGAAGCTTGATTGATATTTTAGAGCTTACAACAGAAGAATTAGAGGAACTGTTAGCAGTTGCTGATGACATTATCGAAAATCCGCAAAGATATGCTCACAAGTGCGAGGGCAAAAAATTGGCCACCCTCTTTTTTGAGCCTTCGACCAGAACAAGGCTCAGCTTTGAGGCGGCTATGTATGAATTGGGCGGTAATGTTTTGGGCTTTTCTGCGGCAAATAATTCCTCCGCCGCAAAGGGAGAAAGTGTAGCCGACACCGCAAAAACCGTTTCCTGCTATGCCGACATTATCGCAATGCGCCATCCAAAAGAGGGTGCTCCGTTAGTGGCTGCTATGAACGCAAGCGTGCCTGTAATAAATGCAGGTGACGGCGGCCACAACCACCCGACACAGACCTTGGCTGATTTGCTCACTATACACAGAGAAAAAGGGCATTTCGACAATCTGACAGTCGGTCTTTGCGGTGATTTAAAATTTGGCAGAACGGTACACTCTCTTATTGCCGCTTTGCGTAGATACAAAAATGTTCGGTTTGTACTTATTTCACCTAATGAGCTAAAGCTTCCCGACTACGTAAAGGAAAGCTTAAAAAAAGACGGAGTCGAATTTGTGGAAACAACCGATTTAGAAGGCTCTATGCCCGAGCTTGACATACTTTATATGACACGTGTTCAACGGGAGCGTTTCTTCAACGAGGAGGAATATTTACGCCTCAAGGACAGCTATATCCTAACGCCCGAAAAGCTCGTGGGAGCAAAAGAGGATATGTGTATTTTACATCCACTGCCACGTGTTAACGAAATTGCAGTTTCAATAGACAACGATAAGCGTGCTTGCTACTTTAAGCAGGTGCTTTACGGTAAATATATGCGTATGGCTTTAATACTCAAGCTTTTGGAGGTGGAATAATGAATATCGATTCTATTAAAAACGGAATTGTAATCGACCATATTACCGCCGGAAGAGGTATGAAGCTTTATAAGCTTCTCAACCTGCAAAGTCTTGATTGCTCTGTAGCGCTTATAAATAATGTAGGTAGTCGCAAAATGGGCAAAAAGGATATAATAAAAATCGATGCCGAGGTTGACCTCGACACCGAAATTTTGGGCTATGTTGACCCCGATGTTACCGTAAATATCATAAAAGATGGTAAAACGGTAGAAAAACTGCATATTGAATTGCCCGAAAAACTTACTAATGTTCTTCACTGTAAAAATCCTCGTTGCATTTCCTCAACCGAGCAGGAATTGCCTCAAATTTTCACTCTCGCTGATAGGGAAAACCGCATTTACCGTTGTTTATATTGCGAAGCAAAAGCAAAATAACATACTTCATAAAAAAGAAGATGGCCAAACGCCATCTTCTTTCTTTTTATTACATATTATTTTGAATATAATCTGTGAGGTCGCCGATAGTTTTAATATTTTCAATTTCATCATCGGGAATTTCAACCTCAAACTCATCCTCAATAGACATTAAAAGCTCAACAACATCAAGACTGTCTGCACCGAGGTCCTTGGCAATGTCTGTTTCCATTGTCATATCCTCTTCATCTGCGCCTAATTGCTCTGCCAAGATGCCTTTAATTTTCTCAAATACCATAATTTTTTCCTCCTGAAAGTGTCGGTATTAAACTTATACTAAAATATTATTCTTATTATTGCCTTTTGTCAATAGATTTTTTCAAAAATTTACATTTTGTAAAGGAAAATTTTCAATCGTTCACAAAAAATCTTGCAAATCAATCCAGCTTACCGTATAATATATAGGAATATGCAATTATAATGGAAGGTGCTATTACTTATGGCAAAAGAAAAACTTGTTAAATCTATCACCTCTATGGATGAGGATTTTGCTAAATGGTACACAGATGTCTGTATCAAAGCAGAGCTTATAGACTATGCATCTGTAAAGGGCTGTATGATTATCCGCCCTTACGGCTATGCTATTTGGGAAAATATCCAAAAGGAAATGGACTCTCGCTTCAAGGCTACGGGACACGAAAATGTATATATGCCCCTCTTTATTCCTGAAAGTCTTTTACAAAAGGAAAAAGACCATGTAGAAGGCTTTGCTCCCGAGGTGGCTTGGGTAACACATGGCGGAAACGATGAGTTAGAGGAAAGAATGTGCGTACGTCCAACCTCCGAAACCCTTTTCTGTGACCACTATAAGAATATAGTTCACTCCTACCGTGATTTGCCGAAGCTTTACAACCAATGGTGCAATGTCGTACGCTGGGAAAAGACCACACGTCCCTTCCTTCGTTCACGTGAGTTTTTATGGCAAGAAGGACACACCCTCCACGCAACAAAAGAAGAGGCCGAGGCAGAGACGATCCAAATGCTTAATGTTTATGCCGAATTTTGCGAAAATGTTTTGGCAATGCCGGTTGTAAAGGGTGTGAAAACCGAAAAAGAACGCTTTGCGGGAGCAGAGGATACATACACCATCGAGGCACTAATGCACGACGGCAAAGCTTTACAAAGCGGTACCTCTCACTACTTCGGCGACGGCTTTGCAAAGGCTTTTGATATTACCTATACAGATAAAAACAATAATATTGTCCACCCCTTCCAGACCTCTTGGGGTACAACAACACGTCTTATCGGCGCACTTATTATGACCCACGGCGACGACAGCGGTTTGGTGCTTCCTCCTGTTGTGGCACCTATTCAAACTGTTATCGTTCCAATCGCCAGTCATAAAGAGGGTGTCTTGGATAAAGCACGTGAAGTATATAATACAATCAAGAATATCTGCCGAGCAAAGCTTGATGACAGCGATCAATCGCCCGGTTGGAAATTCTCTGAATACGAAATGAAGGGCATTCCGCTTCGTATAGAGCTTGGCCCTCGTGATATTGAAAACAATGTCTGCGTTGTAGTGCGCCGTGACAGTGGTGAAAAGATTACTGTATCGCTCGACGAGCTTGAAACCAAAATCCCCGAGTTATTAAAGGCGGTTCACGACGGACTTTACAATAAGGCACTCCATCGCAGAGCTGAAATGACCTACGATGCACACAATCTTGATGAAATGAAGGAAATCGCCGATACAAAGCCCGGATTTATCCGTGCTATGTGGTGCGGCGACAGAGAGTGCGAGGACAAGCTAAAGGAAATTGCCGGCGTTACCTCTCGTTGTGCTCCCTTTGAGCAGGAAGAAATTGCCGATACCTGTGTTTGCTGTGGTAAAAAAGCAAAATCAATGCTCTATTGGGGCAAGGCATATTAAGCAAAACTTAATACACATTATATATAATATAAGGCGAAAATTGAAAAATTTTCGCTTTATTTTTTTAGATACAGCTTTTTATAAAAAAATGCAAAAAATATTAAAATTTATGCTTGACTATTGACAAATTTTAGTATATAATTGTAAATTACTAATGATGATGGGTTAATATGCGCTTATTATAAATTTGACTGTGTTTTTTGTCGAATTTTAATACCACAATATCTGTTGTCTTTTTTAGCTATAAGGCACTAAATATGCCGAAATTCTATAGAGGAGTGATTGTAAACCTATGAAGTCAGCTTCAATGGTAAAGCCCGTTAAATTGGGCAACAACACACGTATGACTTTTTCTAAAATCAATGAAGTTATCGATATGCCTAACCTCATTGAAATTCAGAAAGATTCATACAAATGGTTTGTAGAAGAAGGTTTGAAAGAAGTTTTCAGAGAAATGTCTGCAATTACCGACTACAGCGGTAATTTACAGTTAAACTTTGTTGACTACCGCCTTGATGACAAGCCTAAATACGACGTTACCGAATGCAAGGCAAGAGACACGACATACGCTGCCCCCTTGCGTGTAACTGCACGTCTTGTAAACAACGAGACCGGCGAAATCAAGGAAAGCGAAGTTTCGATGGGCGATTTCCCGCTTATGACCGAATCAGGTACATTTGTTATAAACGGTGCAGAGCGTGCAATCGTTTCACAGTTGGTTCGTTCGCCCGGCGCTTATTTTGCAGAAAAAGCCGATGAAAAGACCGGTAAACGCCTTTTCTCCTCTACCATAATCCCTAACCGTGGTGCATGGCTTGAATACGAAACATCCGTATCCGATGTTTTGTATGTTCGTATAGATAAAAACCGTAAACTCCCCTTAACCACACTTGTACGTGCTTTAGGTCTTGGTACCAACGAGCAAATCCACGAGGTTTTCGGTGAGGATGAGCGTCTTTCGGCCACCTTGGATGCCGATGATACGAAATCGGTTGAAGAAGCTCTTGTTGAGGTATATAAAAAGCTTCGCCCGAGCGAGCCTGTTACAATCGAAGGCGCACAAAATTATTTGGCTCAATTATTCTTCGACCCACACCGCTATGATATTTCACGTGTCGGAAGATATAAATACAACAAAAAGTTAAGTCTTGCTCCCCGTATTAGCGGAGCTACCTTGTCACGCCCTGTAATCGACCCCTTAACAGGCGAAATTTTGGCCGACAAGGATACAACCCTTACAAAAGAGATGGCTGAACAAATCGAAAGAAAGGGTGTAAACACAGCTTACATCACCGTTTCCGACGCAGAGGGCAACATAAGCGAGGTAAAGGTTCTTTCAAACGACATGGTTGACCTTGCTGACTTTGTTGATTTCACCGCAGAGGAATTGGCAGAGCTTGACTACCTCGGTATCAACGAAAAAGTTTCCTTTAATGTATTGAAAGAAATTATAGATACAAATACTGAAAAAGAGGACATCAAAAACGCCCTTTTAGAGCGTGCCGATGACCTTATTCCCAAAAGCATTACAGTTGACGATATTTTTGCAACCGTAAGCTATTTCTTAGGTCTTCCTCACAATGTTGGCTCGGTTGACGACATTGACCATTTGGGCAACCGTCGTATCCGCTCTGTAGGTGAGCTTTTACAGAACCAATTCCGTATCGGTATTTCCCGTATGGAGCGTGTTGTTCGTGAAAAAATGACCTTGCAGGCTCAAGACCCTGACAACATCACACCCCAATCTCTCATAAATATCCGCCCTGTAGTAGCGGCTATTAAGGAATTCTTCGGTTCTTCACCACTTTCACAATTTATGGACCAAACAAACCCCCTTTCCGAGCTTACTCACAAACGTCGTTTGTCAGCGCTTGGTCCCGGCGGTTTGTCGAGAGACCGTGCATCCTTCGAGGTTCGTGACGTTCACTATACCCACTATGGCCGTATGTGTCCTATCGAAACTCCCGAAGGTCCTAACATCGGTCTTATCTCCTATCTTGCAACATTTGCAAAGATTAACAAGTACGGCTTTATCGAAACCCCCTTCCGTAAAGTTGAAAACGGCAAGGTGTTGGATGAAGTTAAATATATGACTGCTGACGAAGAAGATGATTACGTAGTAGCACAGGCTAACGAACCGTTAGATGAAAACGGTTGCTTCAAAAACCGCAAGGTTAACGCCCGTTACCGTGACGGCTTCCAAGAGGTTGAGTCTTCTAAAGCAGAATATATGGACGTATCTCCTAAAATGGTGGTTTCTGTTGCTACTGCTATGATTCCCTTCCTTGAAAACGACGATACAAACCGTGCGCTTATGGGATCAAACATGCAGAAGCAGGCAGTTCCCCTTTTAAAACCCGAAAATCCGATTGTGGCTACCGGTATGGAATATAAGGCAGCTGTTGACTCGGGCGTTGTGGTTCTTGCACGCCGTTCAGGTGTTGTAACATTTGTTTCTGCTGACAAGATTACTGTTCGTGCAAACAACGGTGAGCTCGACGATTATAATTTAATCAAGTTCTTGCGTTCCAACCACGGCACCTGTATCAACCAAAAGCCAATAGTTGCTGTCGGTGATACAATAACCGAAGGCGATGTTATCGCAGACGGTCCCGCTACATCAAACGGTGAAATTTCTCTCGGTCGAAATGCCCTTATCGGCTTTATGACTTGGGAAGGCTACAACTACGAGGACGCTGTTCTTATTAACGAGCGCCTTGTTCGTGATGATATTTACACTTCTATTCATATTGAAGAATATGAGTTAGAGGCTCGTGATACAAAGCTTGGTCCGGAAGAAATCACTCGTGACATCCCCAACGTTGGTGAGGACGCTCTTAAAGACCTCGACGAACGTGGTATTATCCGTGTCGGTGCCGAGGTTTCAAGCGGTGACATTCTTGTAGGTAAGGTAACACCCAAGGGTGAAACCGAGCTTACTGCTGAAGAAAGACTTTTACGTGCTATTTTCGGTGAAAAAGCACGTGAGGTTAGAGATACATCTTTACGTGTTCCTCACGGTGAATACGGTACAATCGTAGATGTTAAGGTATTTACACGTGAAAACTCCTCTGAATTATCTCCCGGCGTTAACGTTGTTGTCCGTTGCTATATCGCACAAAAACGTAAAATTTCTGTCGGCGATAAGATGGCAGGTCGTCACGTTAACAAGGGTGTTGTATCCCGCATTTTACCAAGTGAGGATATGCCCTTCCTACCCGATGGTACACCTCTTGATATTGTACTTAATCCCTTGGGCGTACCTTCTCGTATGAACATCGGTCAGGTACTTGAGGTTCACCTTGGATATGCCGCAAGAGCGCTTGGCTGGAACATTTGCACACCTGTATTTGACGGCGCACACGAGGAAGATATTCGTGAGTGCTTCTCCTTGGCAGAGGCTAAAACCAAAGCCGATGAATACGAGTACAGAAATTCCGCAAAACTCGACTTCTCCAAGATTCCGCTTAGAGAAGATGCTAAAACACAACTTTACGACGGACGTACAGGCGAACCCTTTGACAACCCTGTAACCGTTGGTTATATGTACTATCTCAAGCTTCACCACTTGGTTGACGATAAGATTCACGCTCGTTCAACCGGTCCGTACTCACTCGTAACACAACAACCGTTGGGCGGTAAAGCTCAATTCGGTGGTCAACGTTTCGGTGAAATGGAAGTTTGGGCACTTGAAGCTTACGGTGCAGCTTACACACTACAAGAAATTCTTACTGTTAAGTCGGACGATGTTGTAGGACGTGTTAAGACCTACGAATCAATCGTTAAGGGTCAAAATATTCCAAAATCAGGCGTTCCTGAATCCTTCAAGGTTCTTATTAAAGAACTTCAATCCTTGGGTCTTGATGTTAAGGTTCTTGACAGATTTGATTTGGAAATCGACCTCAAACAAACATTTGACGATGACGATGATATTGGTCTTGGTATTCCGATTATCCCAGAAAATGAGGGTAGCGAATTTGAAAGCGAAGTTGTAGCCGATAATCTCGACGGTTATGGCCTTGAAGATGAAAACGGCGAAGCAATTTCATTTGATGATGACGAATTCGGCACAGATGCCGATGAAGAAATGTAACGGAGGGCATTATGGCAGACATTGAATTTGAATCAATAAAAATTGGGCTTGCGTCTCCCGAACAGATAAGAAGTTGGTCCCACGGCGAAGTAACAAAGCCGGAAACTATTAACTACAGAACATTAAAGCCTGAACAAGGCGGTCTTTTCTGCGAATGCATTTTCGGTCCTCAAAAGGACTGGGAATGTCATTGCGGAAAGTATAAAAGAATCCGCTACAAAGGCAAAATTTGCGAACGTTGCGGTGTTGAAGTAACACGTGCCAAGGTTCGCCGTGAGCGTATGGGCTCTATCGAGCTTGCCGCTCCCGTTTCTCACATTTGGTATTTCAAAACTATCCCCTCACGTATGGGCTTAGTGCTTGACGTTTCTCCCAAAGCTTTAGAGCAGGTACTCTATTTCTCACAATACATCGTTACCGACCCCGGTAGCACACCTCTTGAGAAAAAACAGCTTTTAAACGAGAAGCAATACCGTGATATGCGTGAAAAATACGAGGATGACTTTAAAGCAGGAATGGGCGCAGAGGCTATCAAAGAGCTTCTCTGCGAAATCGACCTGGACAAAGAGTGTGCCGAGCTTCGTGAAGAATTAGAAGATGCTTCCGGCCAAAAGCGTGTTCGTATTTTAAAGAGACTTGAGGTATTAGAAGCTTTCCGTCAATCAGGCAACCGTCCCGAATGGATGATTCTTGATGTAATTCCGGTAATTCCTCCGGATTTGCGCCCTATGGTACAGCTTGACGGTGGTAGATTTGCAACAAGTGACTTAAACGACCTTTACAGACGTGTTATTAACCGTAACAACCGTTTAAAGAGACTTTTACAGCTCCACACACCTGACATTATTGTTCGTAATGAAAAGAGAATGCTCCAAGAAGCAGTTGATGCTCTTATCGACAACGGCAGACGTGGTAAACCCGTTACCGGTCCTAACAACAGAGCTTTAAAATCTCTTTCAGATATGCTCAAGGGTAAGCAGGGTCGTTTCCGTCAAAACTTGCTTGGTAAGCGTGTTGACTACTCGGGTCGTTCGGTTATCGTTGTTGGTCCTGAACTTAAAATGTATCAATGCGGTCTCCCGAAGGAAATGGCACTCGAACTCTTTAAGCCCTTTGTAATGAAGCGCCTTGTTGAAACAAAGGCTGTTATCAACATTAAATCCGCTCGTAAAATGGTTGAGCGTGCATCTACTGAAATTTGGGACGCTTTGGAAACAGTTATTAAAGAACATCCTGTTCTTCTTAACCGTGCTCCTACACTTCACAGACTCGGTATTCAAGCTTTTGAGCCGGTTTTAGTTGAAGGTAAAGCACTTAAACTCCATCCCCTTGTTTGTACTGCTTACAACGCCGACTTTGACGGTGACCAGATGGCTGTTCACGTTCCTCTTTCTGCAGAAGCACAGGCAGAAGCTCGTTTCTTAATGCTTGCTGCTAACAACCTTTTAAAGCCTTCTGACGGTAAGCCTGTTGCTGTTCCTACACAGGATATGGTACTCGGTTCTTACTATTTAACTCTTGTTAAGGCCGACGAACCCGGCGCAAATAAGGTGTTCCGTGACAAAAATGAAGCTATTATGGCTTACAATGACGGAATTGTTGGTCTTCACGCACCTATTCGTGTGCGCCTTACAAATAACGAGGGTACATCAAAGCTTGTTTGGTGTACAGTCGGTTTCCTTATCTTCAACGAGTCTATCCCGCAGGATTTAGGCTTTGTTAACCGTCAGGATCCCGAACACGCTCTCGACCTTGAGTGGTGCTTCAAATTAAAGGATGAAACAAAGAACTTTGTTGAAAGCAATGATGACATCATTCAAAACAAGGTCGGCAAAAAGCAACTCGGTAAAATTATCGATAAATGTATCACTATTCACGGTACAAGTGAGTCCTCTATTGTTCTTGATAACATCAAGGCTACCGGCTTTAAGTATTCTACAAAGGGTGCTGTAACCGTTGCCGTTATCGACGCTGTTATTCCTCCCGAAAAGAAGGAGATTTTAGCCGATGCAGAAGCTCAAATTGATAGAGTTTCCCGTGACTACCGCAGAGGTCTTATCAATAATGAAGAGCGTTCACGCCACGTAATCGAAATTTGGAATAAAGCAACCGAAGATGTTGCCGATGCACTAAAGGGCAACCTTGATGAGTTTAACCCCATCTTTATGATGGCTGACTCGGGCGCTCGTGGTTCTATGGCACAGATTAGACAGCTTGCAGGTATGCGTGGTCTTATCGCAAATACCGCCGGTAAGGTTATTGAAGTTCCGATTCGTGCTAACTATCGTGAAGGTCTTAACGTACTTGAATACTTTATTTCTTCTCGTGGTGCTCGTAAAGGTCTTGCCGACACAGCGCTTCGTACTGCTGACTCTGGTTACCTTACACGTCGTCTTGTTGACGTAGCTCAAGACGTAATTGTTCGTGAGGATGACTGTGGCACAGAAGAAGGTCTTACTATTTTTGACATCAAAGACGGCAACCACATTCTCGAACCCTTGGAAGAACGTCTTGAAGGCAGATATTTGCTTAACGATGCATATCATCCCGAAACAGGCGAGCTTCTCTGGTCCAAGGACGATATGATTACAGGCGACGCTGCTCGTAAAATTGTTGATGCAGGTATTGATAAAATTGAAATTCGTTCAGTTCTTACCTGTCATAGCCACCACGGTGTATGTAAGAAATGCTACGGTAAAAACCTTGCAACAGCTAAGCCCGTTACAACAGGCGAAGCAGTTGGTATCGTGGCTGCTCAGTCTATCGGTGAACCCGGTACACAGCTTACAATGCGTACCTTCCACACCGGTGGTATCGCATCTACCGAGGATATTACACAGGGTCTTCCCCGTGTTGAAGAGCTCTTTGAAGCAAGACGTCCAAAGCGTTGCGCTTTAATTGCTAAAATCGATGGTACAGTTCGTATTGCAGAGGAAAAGAAGAGCAATGTTATCATTATTACAAACGACGAGCTTAAAACCGAGGAAAAGGTTACTATTCCTTATGGTATCAGACCTCTCGTTTCAGATGGTGACTTTGTTCACGCCGGCGATATGCTTATCCCCGGCTCAAAGTATCCGCAGGATATTTTAGAGGCTCAAGGTCCTGAAGCTGTTCAGCAATACATCATTGCCGAAATTCAAAACGCTTACCGTACTCAAGGTGTTGACATCAACGATAAGCACATTGAGGTTATTGTTCGTCAAATGATGAGAAAGCTCCGCATTACAGATGCCGGCTCAACCGACCTCTTGCAGAACGTAAGCTATGAATATAAGGAAATTTCTGATGCCAACAAGCTTGTTGCAGGCAGAATTGCCGCCGGTGAGGAGGGTCTTTCAAAAGCCACCTACCAAGCAACACTTCTCGGTATCACAAAGGCTTCCTTGGCTACAGAATCCTTCCTTTCTGCCGCTTCCTTCCAAGAAACAACTCGTGTTCTTACAGAAGCCGCAATCAGAGGTAAGGTTGACCCCTTGTTCGGTCTCAAGGAAAATGTTATCATTGGTAAGCTTGTACCCGCAGGTACAGGTATGAAGGTTGAAGAAATCAACCCTTCAGAATATGAAAACGACAATTTTGATTTTGAAGAAGAAATCCAAATTCCCGAGGACGAAGTGGTTTTCCAGACTGCTGAATAAGATTACAAATCCCGAAAATCTTGATTGATTTTCGGGATTTTTTTATGCTTTTTTCCTCTGCTTAATCCCAAAATATTTTTCTGCCTTAAAAAAACAAAAAAACGCCTTTTTTGTTGCAAAAAAATTCACAAAATATCTTTATTTTTACATTTATTTATGCTATAATCTATTATGTATAGTTATGCACCTTAAAGTGCGTAATTATTGACTTAACTTTGAAAGGAAGAGATATATGCTGCGAAAAATTTTAACATCCCTTATTTGCTTGCTGTTGGTATTTTTCATTTGCGGCTGTGCTTTTACAACCGCCGATACGTCAGAGCTTTTATCTCCTCCCGATTTGCCGAGCGAGTTTAAACCCATTGCCGACATTATTAAACAAACCGCCGGCGAAAATTATACTTTAAAATATCCCTCACGTGGTAACCATCGAAGCGCTATCATCTCCGAAGATGTTAATGCAGACAAAAAAGAAGAGTATTTCGCCTTCTACTATACGACTGATAACGAAAATGGTTATATGCACATCAACGCCATTACCAAGCAAAACAACACATGGAAATCCGTAGCAACGGAAAAAATCATAGCAGGTGGCATCGACAAGGTTGAGTTTTGCGACATAAACGGCGACGGCGAAAAAGAAATACTTGTCGGTTGGCAAATCTACGGAACAAGTGAAATGCAGCTTGGCGTTTATTCTTTCAATAACCAAAAGCTTCACCAAATTATGCTCCAAAGATATACTCAATTCGTGACTTGTGACTTAAATTCTGATACTCGTTTCGATATTTTGCTCGTTTCGAGTGCCTCTTCCGAAGCCGAAAACACCGCTTCGCTTTATACCTTTACATCAAACCAAATTGATAAGATTTTAACCTGTCCGTTAGATTCGACATCTAAAACTTTTTTAGAGCCGATTATTTCGCCTTTATCAAACGGGAAGCCGGCCGCATATATTGATGAAATCAAAGGTGCCGGCGCCGTAACCGAGGTTTTGTTTGTCGAAGACGGTATGCTTAGAAACCCTCTTTATTCGCCCAGCTTTAAAGAAACTCTTGCTACGCTTCGCTCGGTTTCCTTATCGCTCAGCGACATAAACGGAGACGGCACCCTTGAAATACCTATACAAGAGCCGGTGCCCTCTGTCGCAACCGAGACATCAAACGAATTACTTTATCTCACCTCTTGGTGCTCATTTAGCGGTAAAGCGCTGACGGTTGAACAAACAGCCATGATAAACCTGAATGATGGTTATTCCTTTGCCGTACCGGCCAATCTTATGGGAAAAATCGCCATTTTAAAGGATACCAACACAAGAGAACGTGGTATTTTTACATACAATCAAAAAAATCTGCAGGTTGAAAATTTACTTTTAAATTTCAAAAGCTTTTCTCTTAGTGATTGGAAAAAACAATCCCGTGTTACAGAATATTTTGAACTCGCACGCACAGAGGATACTGTCCACGCCTGTCTGATAACCGATAAAGGTACTAAAAATGGGCTCACCAAAGAGGGTATTGCTTCGGCCTTTCGTTTATACGAATAATCCGATTGTGACGAGCGCTTTTGCTTCCCCTCGGCAGTGATTTTGCAAAATCAGACTTATTTTTACAAATTTAGGAGGTTTCGTTTTGAAAAGAATTCTTATTGTTGAAGATGAGGTTGCCATCAGAGAATTTGAGGCAATAAACCTAAAACGTGTCGGATATGACGTGACCGAAGCCGGCTCGGGTGAAGAAGCACTCGAAATTTATGACAACGACCCACAGGGATTTCAAATTGCCCTGCTTGATATTTCAATGCCCGGAATTGACGGTTTCACGCTATGTAAGGAGCTACGCAAAAGAAGCGAAACCTTAGGCATTATAATGCTGACCGCCAGAGCTCAAGAAATGGATAAAATCAGTGGACTTATGATGGGTGCTGACGATTACATAACAAAGCCCTTCAGTCCTACCGAGCTTCTTGCCCGTGTGGATTCGCTTTATCGAAGGGTTGGTATGCACTCAACAGCCACAGTAATTCCTTCCGACGACATAACCCTCGGTAATTTCACTCTTAACACCAGAAAACGCACCCTCTTAAAATCAGGTGTCAACATAGAGCTTACACAAGTTGAATTTCAAATGGTGGAATATTTCTTCCGAAATCCCGATACACCCTTAGACAGAACCGATATTCTTACCAAGGTTTGGGGAACAAACTATTTTGGTGAAGAAAAAATTGTTGACGTAAACATTCGCCGTCTGCGCAAAAAAATCGAAGATGATCCTTCAAACCCGAAACGACTCGTTACCGTTTGGGGTATGGGATATAAATGGAACCCTTAAATAAACACTTTAATTAGCAAAAGAAAGGAGAAGGACTATGCCTTTAGATATTAAATTTAAAAGTATAGGTATGCGTTGGTTTTTCAATATTTTTATGATTACCACAGCGATAATTATTGTCGCCTGCGTTTCCTTTGCCGTTCTTTTTAACTCGCTTTATACCGAGCGTGTAAGCGACCTTGCCAGCGACTATGCCTATGAATTTCACGCCTTGTCCGAAACAAACGAAAGCACATTTAATGATACGGCAATTGAGCTTACGGGACAGTTTCTTTACAAAGACAAAATCGAGGTTCAAATTTTTGACAAGGACAACAAACCTCTCGTTTCAACCTCAGGCTTTTTAATTCAAAATCAAAATATGCCTGATTTTGAGGAGGCGTTGCTTTTAAACGATAAGGCGGTCGCCAAAAGTGAATCGCCCGACGGTCAACCCATTATGGCAGGCACCGTTTTGATTCACAGCAAAGAAGGTGTCTATCTCGGTGCATATCGTTGGGTAACCTCTATGAACGCTACCCGCCGCACCTTCACTTGGTTTATACTTTCCGAAGTGGTTATCGGAATTGCATTTTTGGCATTTACCGCTCTTTCCGGTATTTTCTTCATAAAATCAATTGTACGTCCTATTCGAGATGTGAGCAATATTGCCCGAAAAATTGCCATGGGTGAATTTGATTCCAGAATTGAAATCAAGAAAAACGACGAAATCGGCGAGCTTTGTGATTCAATTAACTATATGGCTTCGGAGCTTAGTGTTGCACAAAATCTCAAAAACGATTTCATTTCCTCTGTCTCACATGAGCTTCGCACCCCTCTCACAGCAATCAAAGGATGGGGCGAAACCGCAAAAATGTCTATCGGTGTGGATGAGGTTTTAGTAAATCGAGGTCTTGATGTCGTGCTGTCCGAGGCAGAGCGACTTTCAAGTCTTGTGGAGGAGCTTCTCGATTTTTCACGTATGGAAAGCGGAAGAATGACCGTTCTTTCAAATCCTCTTAATATCACAACGCTCTTGACCGAGTCGGTTGATATGTACAAGGAGCTTGCTCGTCAGCAGGGTATTGATTTGGTAATGACACCTCCTGCAGAGCAGCTTGAGGTTTTAGGCGACACCAACCGACTAAAGCAGGTATTTATCAATATTATTGACAACGCTGTTAAATATACCGAAAGCGGCGGACAGGTTCTTATCAACCAAATTCACGAAGAAGCCTGTGTCAGAATTTCGGTTACAGATACCGGTGTCGGCATACCGGCGCAGGATATTGACAGAATCAAAGAAAAATTTTATAAGGCAAACAAAACTGTGCGTGGTTCGGGTATCGGACTTGCGGTTGCTGATGAAATCATAAAACAGCATCAGGGCCTTTTGTTTATCGAAAGTGTTGAGGGAACAGGAACTACCGCCACAATAGTTCTTCCCCTTTACGACCCACAGGACGATTATACAAGTTTAGAAGAAGAGCCCACCGTTCCTCTTATCCCCGAAAACGAAGAAAGCACAGCATAAAATACTTGTTTCAAAATCTGATTCAAGTTTAAATGCTTTAGCTAACAAAGGAGAATAAAATGTCTAAATGCAAATATACTTCCATAGGCGGACAGGCGCTTATTGAAGGAATTATGATGAAAAGTCCCGAAAAGACCGCTATTGCGGTTAGGACAAAGGAAAAAACCATTGATGTAAGTTATCCGAAATACACCTCTGTAAGAAGTAAAATTAAATTTCTGGGGCTACCCGTCATTCGTGGTGTTGTGAGCTTTGTTGAATCTATGATACAAGGCTACAAGGCGATGATGTTTTCGGCGGAAAAATCAGGCTTTACCGATTTGGAGGAAGAAAACGAAAAACCAAAAGAGCTAACACAAGAGGAAAAAGCCCAAAAGGAAAAGAAGGAAAACGTTTTCCTCAACATTGCAATGATAATCGGCACGGTTTTAGGTGTGGTTTTAGCAATAGCGCTCTTTATGTATCTTCCACGTCTTTTGGTAGGCGGACTGCAAAAGCTGTTTTCTTATGAGTTTTCACCTCTGGCTCGTTCAGCCATTGAGCAAAGCACAAAGCTTATTGTGTTTGTTCTTTATGTTTGGGGCGTCTCCTTTATGAAGGATATAAAACGTGTTTTTATGTATCATGGAGCCGAGCACAAAACCATTTTCTGCTATGAAAAGGGTTTAGAGCTAACCGTCGAAAATGTAAAAGTACAAAAGCGCTTTCACCCTCGCTGCGGAACCTCATTTATGATACTTATGATTTTAATAAGCGTTATTGTTTCAACCGTAATTCAAATCATTTTTCCCAAGGTTTACTCGATTAAGTGGCTATGGGTAGTGGCCAAAATACTTATGATTCCGCTTATTTGCGGAATCGGCTTTGAGGTTTTAAAGCTTTGCGGAAGGTATGACAACATAATAACACGTATCATTTCTGCTCCGGGAATGTGGCTTCAGAGAATAACCACAAAAGAACCCGAAAACGATATGATCGAAATCGCTATCGCCGCTTTAAAGGCGTGTGAACCAAAAAATCCCGACGTTGACCGAAGCGTTGACACAATCAAAGAATCAGAAAAAGAAGAAAATACAGATAATGACAATATTTGAAGCTTATAACGACACAAAGAAAAAATTGCAAAAAGCAGGAATAGAGGATTATGTCTTTGAGGCAAAGCAAATCATAAAGCATATAACCGGGCTTACTGCTTCGCAGATTTTAACCGAATATTCAAGACCCCTCACCCCCTTTCAAGAAAACAACCTGACAGCGCTTGTTCATCAAAGACAGGTTAGATACCCGCTTCAGTACATTTTCGGCTCCTGGGACTTTTACGGCAGAAGCTTTTATGTGGGTCCCGGCGTTTTAATACCACGTGCCGACACCGAAACGGTGGTGGAAAAAGCACTCGAATTTTTAGCCAATAAAAAGAATTGTGAGATACTTGATTTATGTGCAGGAAGTGGCTGCATCGGCATTACAATAGCCCTCGAAAAATTTGAAAACCACGTGACACTTTTAGAAAAATACGACGAAGCTATCGCCTATGCAGAAAAAAACATTACAAGGAATGAAGCGGTAAATACAACCCTTTGTAAAGGCGATATTCTATTGGGTGCTTTAAAGGACAATAAATATGATTTAATTGTAAGTAATCCCCCTTACATACCGACAAGCGAAGTCGCCTTTATGTCACCCGAAACCAAATTTGAACCCGAGACCGCACTTATAGCCGAGGATGACGGACTTGAATTTTATAAAGCGATTATAAAAAATTATACCGATTCTTTAAATAAGGGTGGTATGCTGCTTTTCGAAGTTGGTTTCAGCGAAGGTGAAAAAGTGGCAGAATTACTCGAAAATGCCGAATACAAAAACATTGAAATTAAAAAAGATTTAAACGGAATAGCACGTGCTGTTTCAGGAATAAAAGGAGAGTAAAATAATGGCAAAAACGCAAAATGTTAAAACTCCCGCAAAACGCATAGAGGACACCGAAAAAGCAAAAGCGCTGAAGTCCGCTATGGACCAAATTGAAAAGAAATACGGAAAAGGTGCGGTTATGCGCCTTGGCGAAAACACCGCAATGAGTGTGGAGCATATCAAAACAGGCTCTCTTATGCTCGATTTAGCGCTCGGCATTGGCGGTATTCCAAAGGGCAGAATTGTGGAAATTTACGGTCCCGAATCCTCAGGTAAAACTACCGTTGCCCTTCACTGTGTTGCCGAAGCTCAAAAGGCAGGCGGTACTGCCGCTTTTATCGACGTTGAGCACGCACTCGACCCTGTATATGCCGCACATTTAGGTGTCGATATTGATGCGCTTTTGGTTTCACAACCTGATTCAGGTGAGCAGGCACTCGAAATTGCCGAAGCGCTTGTTCGTTCGGGTGCTGTTGATATAATTGTTGTTGACTCGGTTGCAGCTTTAGTTACACGTGCAGAAATCGACGGCGAAATGGGCGATGTAACAGTTGGCTCGCTTGCCCGACTTATGTCACAGGCTATGCGCAAGCTTGCAAGCGTGCTTTCAAAGACAAACTGTGCCGCAATCTTTATTAACCAATTACGTGAAAAAATCGGCGTTATGTACGGAAACCCCGAAACAACTCCCGGCGGTCGTGCGCTTAAATTCTACGCAAGTGTTCGTATTGACGTCAGGAAAGGCGAGCCGATTAAAGAGGGAAGCGAGCTTATCGGCACACACACACGTGCAAAAATCGTTAAAAACAAGGTTGCTCCCCCATTTAAAACTGCCGAATTTGACATTATGTACGGCACAGGTATTTCTCACACAGGAGAAATTATTGATGCAGGTGTTGAGCTTGGGATACTCAAGAAATCTGGCGCATGGTTCTACTATGGAGAAACAAGACTTGGTCAAGGCAGAGACAATGTCAAGAAGCTTTTCGAGGATAACCCGGAGCTTGCCGAGGAAATTGAAAATAAAATCACCGCCGCTTTTGAACAAGGCAAGGAATTGCCCGACAACATAAGCGAGGACGATATGATTGAAATTATGCCCGAAGAGCCAACAGCCCGCCCAAGAAAAACCGTTGATATTG